>JANPAR010000196.1:0-22267 GCA_031430015.1 Burkholderiales bacterium | reverse complement strand
CAAACAACTCGTTGGCCGAAGCCGAACCCGAGCCGTTGACGTTGGCGAACTTGACGACGAAGTCGTTGACGGCCGCGATGCTCTTCACACCAGGCGTGATGGCGGATTTCATGCGGCTCTCCTCTCGGGCTGCGCGGGTGCGGGTTTGATCTTCGGCGGCCGGCACGACGGCCCGGCCTTGGCGGTCTGCATGAAAAATTTCTGCATGTCCCACGCTCCAGTGGGGCAGCGCTCGGCACACAGGCCGCAGTGCAGGCACATGTCTTCGTCCTTTACCATCACTCGGCTGGTTTTGAGCGTGCCCGACACGTACAAGTCTTGCGACTTGTCGGTGGCAGGTGCGGAGAGGCGCTTGCGCAACTCATCTTCTTCGCCATTGAGCGTGAAGGTGATGCAATCCATCGGGCAGATGTCGACGCAGGCGTCGCACTCGATGCACTTCGAATCGACAAACACGGTTTGTGCGTCGCAATTGAGGCAGCGCTGCGCTTCCTTCCACGCCAGTTGCGGATCAAAGCCAAGCTCGACTTCAACCTTGATGTTTTTGAGCGCGAGGTTGATATCCTTGAGCGGCACCTTGTAGCGCGCATCGTTGGCGATGCCGTTGTCGTAGCTCCACTCGTGGATGCCCATCTTTTGGCTGAGCATGCGCACCAGCGGCGGCGGACGCTGCGCCACATCTTCCGCCTGGCAAAACTTGTCAATCGATACCGCAGCTTCGTGGCCATGGGCCACCGCCCAGATGATGTTCTTTGGGCCAAACGCCGCATCCCCACCGAAGAAAATTTTCTTCACGGTCGATTGCATGGTGACTTGGTCGACTACCGGCAGGCCCCATTTGTCGAATTCGATGCCCGCATCGCGCTCGATCCAGGGGAAGGAGTTTTCCTGGCCCACAGCAACGAGCACATCGTCACAGGCAATCGTCACGTCCGGCTGGCCCGAGGGCACCAGCGCGCGGCGCCCCTTGGCGTCGTACTCGGCCTTGACGATTTCAAACGTCATGCCGGTCAGCTTGCCATCCGTGTGCAAAAACGCTTTGGGGACGTGGAAGTTGAGGATCGGGATGCCTTCATGCATCGCGTCTTCCTTCTCCCACGGCGAGGCTTTCATCTCGTCAAAGCCCGAGCGCACCACGACTTTGACCTCATCACCACCGAGGCGGCGCGACGAGCGGCAGCAGTCCATCGCCGTGTTGCCGCCGCCGAGCACGATCACGCGCTTGCCGATTTTGTCAATGTGGCCGAACGATACGGAAGACAACCAGTCGATGCCGATGTGGATATTTTTCGCGGCTTCCTTGCGGCCGGGGATGTCGAGGTCGCGCCCGCGCGGTGCGCCGCTGCCGACAAAAATTGCGTCGTAGCCGCCGTGCTCTTTGTCTTCGAGCAAACTCTTCAAACTGTCAATATTTTTGCCCGCGACAAAATTGACACCTAGATCGAGGATGTAACCGCACTCTTCGTCGATCACGCTTTCAGGCAAACGGAATTTCGGAATCTGGCTGCGAATAAATCCGCCGGCCTTTTTCTCACCGTCAAACACGGTCACGTCGTAGCCGAGCGGCGCGAGATCGCGTGCCACAGTCAGCGAAGCAGGGCCGGCACCGACGCACGCAATGCGCTTGCCGTTTTTCTTCGATGGCACCTTGGGCATGCGTGCCGATACGTCATCTTTGTAATCCGCCGCGACGCGCTTCAAGCGGCAGATCGCCACCGGTTCCGGCTTCTCGGCATTCTCTTCTTCAACCCGGCCCCGCCGGCACGCCGGCTCGCACGGGCGGTCACAGGTGCGCCCGAGCACACCGGGAAACACGTTCGACTCCCAGTTGATCATGTAGGCGTCGGAGTAACGCCCTTGCGCGATGAGACGGATGTATTCGGGTACAGGCGTGTGGGCAGGGCATGCCCACTGGCAATCAACGACCTTGTGGAAGTAGGCCGGATCGCCGATGTCGGTCGGCTTCAAACGAGTGCGCTCCTTTGGGTGAATCGGGCTTGCGGGTAGCGGTGCTGCGCGGCGAATTTAAGTTCCGTGTGGCCAAGCTGCTGCCGACTGGCGGCGCGTAGTTTACGCCCTGCAGTTGACGAAGAAAAGTGTGCTGTCAACGACTGTTGCGTAAACGTTACGCTCACCTGTGTCGCGGCATAAACCCTTGCAAAATCAGGGGATTATTTGCATCGGCCCAGCTGGGAGAGCCTCCTGGCCATGCACCACCGTAGCGCGGGAGGCGCTTGCCGTAGCGTTGACATTGCGCAAGCGGTTGTTGACAAATGACTTGCGGTCATTTTAAAATGACCGCAAGTCATTTGTTCTGTTTTCAACCGCTTCTTCCCGCGTCTCTCCTCTCTTAAGGCACCCGCCCACCATGGTCGTCCTCCACCGCGCCGTTCAAGCCGAAGACAAGGCCGCACGGCGCTCTGCGATTTTGCAGGCGGCCGAATCCTTGCTCGCGCGCGATCCGGAAAATTTCGCCTCTGTCGCCGATGTGGCCGAGGCTGCCGGTCTCGCCAAGGGCACGGTCTATCTCTACTTCAAGACCAAGGAAGAAATGCTGATGGCGATTCATGCGAGCCAGGCATCGCGATTGTTTGATGAAGTCGAGGCGGTGATCACGGCCAAGGGTCAGAGCATGACGGTTGAGGATGCGGCCCATGTGTTTTGCGCGTTTTGCGGTCGCAATCCGCTGTTTTTGCATGTGGCGGGCAAGTGCCATTCGAGTCTGGAGCGCAATATTGATCCGGAATTCATGTATCAGTTTCGGCTCGGCATTGCTTCGCGTCTCGGCGCCATCGGCCCGCGCCTGGAAGAAATTTTTCCGCGGCTGTTGCCGGGGCAGGGCATTGAATTGCTGAACCACACCTATGCGTTTGGTATCGGCACCTGGCAATTGTGCGACCCCAGCCACGACCCCGAGGGAATGTCGCGCCCTGGTCTGGAGCTGTTGCGGCGTGATGTGCAAAAAGAAATGCATCGCGGCTTGCACGCGCTGTGGCGCGGTTATGTGACCCCCGAAATCAAGGAGTGACAACGTGAAATCATCGACCCTCACCGCAACTGCGGTTTCCGTGCCGGAAGCGGCGCTTACGTCCGTCGCGTCTGGCGCGGCATCGCGCCGGCCCGCGCCCATGCTGCGTTCGCGCGCGCTACGCCTGCTCGTCATCGCGTTGCCGGCTGCCGCACTGGTGGCCGCCTGCGCCGAGAAGCCGTCCGCCGCACCTGACGTGCGCCCGGTGCGCGTGACGCGCGCGATGGCGGCTGATGCACAAGGCGTGACCACCTACGCCGGCGAGATCAAGGCCCGCTACGAGACCGACATGTCATTCCGCGTCAGCGGCAAAATTCTTGCGCGCCTCGTCGATGCCGGTGCGACGGTGAAGAAGGGCCAGGCGCTGGCACGGCTCGATGCGCAAGACGCCAACCTCAACGCTGCTGCCGCACGCGCCAACCTTGCCGCTGCTGACAGTGAACTCGAATTCGCCAAGGCCGAGCTTGCGCGCTACGACGATTTGCTGGCCAAGAAATTCGTGAGCCAGGGTGTGTACGACCAGAAGCTCAACGCGCACAAAGCGGCTGTCGCCAAGCGTGATTCGGCGGCTGCGCAGTCGAGCGTGTCGGGCAATCAGGCTGGTTACAGCACCTTGACTGCCGATGCGGATGGCGTCGTGACCGCAGTGACGGCCGAGCCGGGCCAAGTGGTGGCGGCCGGTCAGGCGGTGGTGCGCATCGCGCGCCTCGGTGACAAAGACGCGGTGATCAACGTTGCCGAGAATCAACTCGCGGCGGTGAAAGCCAACCCGCGCGCCGGCATTGTGTTGTGGTCCAACCCGGACAAGCGCTACGCCGGCACGGTGCGCGAGATTGCGGCGGCGGCGGATCCGGTCACGCGCACTTACACCGTGAAGGTGAAGATCGATGACGCTGACGAGGCATTGCGCTGGGGCATGTCGGCGACGGTGGGTTTTGTGCAAGCGGCGGCGGATGCGGGTGCAGGGTCAGCGAAGGCGCCGGCGGCGTCATCCTCGTCGCGCGCCATCGTGCTGCCGATGACGGCGCTCACGCAAACCGATGACAAGACAGGTGCCAAACCTGCGGTGTGGGTGGTGGGCGCGGACGGCAAGGTCAAACTGGTGCCGGTGACAGTTGGCATCTATACCGAGCAGGGCGTGGTGATCCAGTCCGGCCTCGCCGGAGGCGAAACGGTAGTGATTGCCGGTGTACACAAACTGCAAGCCGGGCAGCAGGTCAAGCCGCTCGCACCGGAGATGCCGGTGGCACAAGCTGAGATGCCGGGCGCGGCGGTGCGGGCGAAAAACTGATGTTGGTCCCCCGCTTGCCTGCGGCAGTGGCCGTTTTTTTTAGCCCCCAACACTGACCACCAGTCAGTACCACGCTGTAACCCAAGGCCGATCGAAGCTCTGAAGACATGACCAATTTCAATCTCTCCGAATGGGCGCTCAAGCACCAGTCGTTCGTGTTGTTCTGCATCGTGGTGCTCGGCTTCATCGGCATTTTTTCCTACGGCAAGCTGGGGCAATCGGAAGACCCGCCGTTCACCTTCAAGGTGATGACAGTGCGCACCGGCTGGCCCGGCGCAACGGCGCGCGAGATCGAGCAGCAGGTCACCGAGCGTGTCGAAAAGAAATTGCAGGAAATGCCCGAGATCAATTTTGTGCGCAGCTTTTCGCGCCCCGGCGAGTCGCTGGTGTTTGTGGCGGTGAAAGACTCGGAGCCGGCCGCCAAGATACCGGAGATTTTTTATCAGGTGCGCAAGAAGATTGGCGATGTGCGTGGTGAATTGCCGCAGAGCATCATCGGGCCGTCGTTCAACGATGAATTCGGTGACACCTTCGGCAACATCTACGCCATCAGCGGCGATGGCTACAGTTATGCCGATGTGAAAGAAGCCGCCGAGCGCATCAAGAAAGAACTGCTGCGCGTGCCTGATGTGGCCAAAGTCGAACTGATCGGCGTGCAGGACGAGAAGCTGTTTGTCGAGCTGGCCAACGTGAAGATCGCCAATCTCGGGCTTGACATCAACACTGTGATCGCCACCTTGCAGGCGCAAAACATCATGACGCCAGCGGGCAATTTCGAGACGCCGGCCGAGCGCATTTACCTGCGCGTGTCGGGCGATTTTGAGAGCGCCGAGAGCGTACGCAATATTCCGATCCGTGCCAATGGCCGCACCTTTCGCCTGGGTGACATTGCAGAGGTGAAGCGCGGCTTCACCGATCCACCGCAGCCGAAGCTGCGCTTTCAGGGGCACGAAGCAATCGGCATCGGCGTCTCGATGCGCAAGGGTGGCGACATTATTGTGCTGGGCAAAAATCTGGATCGCGAGCTCGATCGCATCGAAAAGACATTGCCAGTGGGTCTGGATATCGACCGCGTCAACGACCAGCCGCGCGCCGTGCGTGCGTCGGTTAACGATTTCGTGCGCTCAGTAGCCGAGGCCGTCATCATTGTGTTGGCAGTCAGTTTTCTCTCGCTTGGCATGCGCACTGGTCTGGTGGTGGCGCTGTCGATCCCTCTGGTGCTGGCGATGACCTTCATGTTCATGCAGGTGTTTGACGTCGGCCTGCACAAAATTTCACTTGGGGCGCTGATCCTCGCGCTCGGCCTGCTGGTCGATGACGCCATCATCGCGGTCGAGATGATGGCGGTGAAGATGGAAGAGGGCATGGACCGCTTCAAGGCGGCAAGCTTCGCCTACACCTCGACCGCGTTTCCCATGCTCACCGGCACGCTGGTCACAGCCGCAGGCTTTTTGCCGATTGCCACTGCCAAGTCGGGCACTGGTGAATACACCTTGTCGATTTTTCAGGTGGTGGTGCTGGCGCTGCTGATCTCGTGGGTGGCTGCGGTGATCGTGATTCCGTATCTGGGGTATCACCTGTTGCCGAGCCACCAACCCGGGCCCGCCCATGCGCACGGCGGAGATCACGCCACGAGCGGCTCTGGGAGCCATTCTCCGGCGCAAGGCAATTGGTTCACGCGCCTGCCGGTGATTCGCAACATCGTCTCGGTGGGCACCAACTTCTATTCACACTTTCGTGACATCGTCGAGTGGTGCATCACCTGGCGCAAGAGCGTGATCGTAATCACCGTGGCGCTGTTTGCGCTCTCGATTTTCGGTTTCAAGTTTGTGCAGCAGCAGTTTTTCCCGTCGTCCACGCGCACGGAAATTCTGGTCGATCTCAAGCTCCCTGAAGGCTCATCCTACTGGGCGACGGAGCGCGAAGTCAAGAAGATGGAAGCGTTGCTCAACAAGGAAAAGGACCTCTACTTCAACTACGTGAGCTACGTCGGCACCGGCAGTTCACGCTTCTTCCTGTCGCTCGATCAGCAATTGCCGGCACCGAGCTTCGCGCAATTTGTGATCACGTCGAAGGATCTCGCCGCGCGCGAAAAGCTGCGCGAAAAATTGATCGCCATACTCGAAGGCCCTGACTTCACCAGCCTGCGCGGGCGCGTGTTGCGTCTTGAGAATGGCCCGCCAGTGGGCTACCCGGTGCAATACCGCGTGGCGGGTGAAGACCTGGTGCGCATCCGCGCCCTTGCTGATCAGGTAGCCGCGGCGATGCGCGCTGATTCCGCGTTGTCGAATGTCAACTTCGACTGGAACGAGCGCGCCAAGACAGTCAAGCTCGAAATCGATCAGGACAAGGCGCGTGCCCTCAACGTGAGCACACAAGACCTCGCCAACTTCTTGCAAACCTCGATCAACGGCGTCACCGTCACCTTCCTGCGCGACCGTGACCGCCTCGTTGAAGTGCTGTTGCGCGGTGCCGATGCAGAGCGCACCAAGCTGTCGCAACTGCAAAACCTGTCGGTGCCGACGCGCTCGGGCAAGAGCGTGCCGATCACGCAAATCGCCAGCATCACTTACGACTTTGAAGAAGGCATCATCTGGCGCCGCGACCGCCTGCCCACTATCACCGTGCGCGCCGACATTTATGACGGCCAGATTCAGCCGGGCACGGTGATCACGCGTCTCACACCCAGGATGGCCGAACTCTCGAAAGACCTGCCCCCCGGCTATCGGCTGGAAATCGGCGGCGCGGTAGAAGAGAGCGCCAAGGGTGGCGCGTCGGTCGGCGCAGGCTTCCCGCTGATGCTGCTGGTCATGCTCACGCTGTTGATGATTCAGTTACAAAGCATCCAGCGCATGATCCTCGTGGTGCTCACTGCGCCGCTCGGCATGATTGGCGTCACCGGCGCGCTGCTGCTGTTCAACCAACCTTTCGGCTTCGTCGCCATGCTCGGCACCATTGCGCTCTCGGGCATGATCATGCGCAACAGTGTCATCCTGATCGACCAGATCGAGCAGGACATCAAGGCCGGCCACAACCCCTGGGACGCGATTTGCGATGCGACGGTGCGGCGCTTCCGCCCCATCGTGTTGACAGCGCTGGCTGCCATCCTCGCCATGATCCCGCTCACGCGCTCGGTGTTTTTCGGGCCGATGGCGGTGGCGATCATGGGGGGACTTACCGTGGCCACCGCGCTGACACTGCTGTTTTTGCCGGCGGCTTATGCGGCATGGTTTCGCATCACAAAACCCGGTGCGGCTTGAAATAACGAAAGATCGCCGATTTTTATGCCAATCTGACTGTCTGCTTTGTGCCTTCTGCCGCGCTGTGTGCGTCGAGGAATGGCAACATCAGCTGCGCCACCGCCTCCGGCTGTTCGATAAACAGCATGTGCGGTGCACCGGCGACAATCTGATACTGCGCGCCGGGAATTGCATCGGCAATTTGTGCCACATTGTCCGGTGTTGATGACAGATCGAGTTCGCCGGCGATGCACAGTGCCGGCAAGCGCAGCGTGGGTAGGTACGGCAGGGTGTCAATTTGCGAGATCGCGTGCCAGCCCTGCGCCCATCCGCGCACGTTGCCTTCGAGCAAGTGCTTGCGTGCGCCCTGCGCGCTGCCGCTGTTGCGAAACGCCGGTGTGAACCAGCGCGCCATCGTGGCGTCGATCACTGCACCCATGCCATCACGCAGCGCATCGGTGCCGCGCGCGAGTGAAATGGCGCGCCGCGCTTCTGTCAGGGTGCAGGGGCAGGCGCACGGAACCAGCGCCTTCACGTCGCCAGGATGGCGCAATGCGAGCGACTGCGCCACCATGCCGCCGAACGAGAAGCCTGCGATGGTGCAGGGCGCGAAGCCAGTCTGCGACAGTGTTTCGTGAACATCTTGCGCAAACTCGTCGAGTGATCCCGCAGGCTGGCCGTGAGCATCATGCACCGGCGACTGCCCGTGTCCGCGCAAGTCCATGCGCATCACACGATAGCGGGTAGCGAGCAGCGCCGCAAGCGGCGCGAGAAACGTAAGGTCAATGCCGACCGGATGCAGCAACAACACGCGTGCAGCGGCAATCGGGCCTTCGATGGTGTGATGCAGGATCATGGGTGAATGCGTCCGGCTGGTGCGCAGCCCGCGGCGATGCTACGGAATCAGGATCGAGCTGCCCGACGTCAGCCTTGCTTCAAGATCACGATGCGCGCGCGCCGCATCTGCCAGTGCATAGCGCTGCTTGATCTCAACGCGTACCGCGCCGCTTGCCACCACGCTGAACAAATCGGCGGCGCGTTCGAGCAACTCTGCGCGCGTGCTGGTGTAGTCGGCAAGGCCTGCACTGGTGACATAGAGTGATCCCATGCGGTTGAGGCGGAACAAGTCTAGCGGTGGCACCACGCCAGAGGCGCTGCCGTAAGACACCACCAGACCGCGTTTGCGCAGGCACTGCAGCGATTGCTCGAAGGTGCTGGCACCGACACCGTCGTACACCACGGGAAGCATGGTACCGCTGGTGATCTCGCGTACGCGCGCGACCACATCCTCGCGCGTGTAGACGATCACGTGGTCGCAGCCGTGCGCGCGCGCCAGCGTTGCCTTCTCATCGGTGCTGACAGTGCCGATCACGGTGGCACCGAGGGCTTTGGCCCACTGGCACATGATGAGGCCGACGCCTCCAGCCACTGCGTGAATCAATATCGTCTCGCCTGCACGCACTTCATAGGAGGCGCGGATCAGATATTGCGCCGTCAGCCCTTTGAGGATCAGTGCAGCGCCGAGTTCATCGGAGACTGCATCGGGCAGCTTGATCAGCCGCCGCGTCGGCATCACCGTGGCTTGCGAGTAACTGCGCGGCTTGTCAGACGAATAGGCGACGCGGTCACCGACCGCCAGACCCGCGTCGGCGTTGGCGCCGAGCGCTTCGATCACGCCAGCGCCCTCCATGCCGATCACATGCGGCAACGAAGGCAGGGGATAGCGCCCGGTGCGGAAATGCACGTCGGTGAAATTGAGGCCAATCGCGGTGTGGCGCACGCGCGCTTCACCAGGGCCGGGGTTGCCCACCTCGACCGGCTCATAGCGCAATTGCTCAGGGCCGCCTAGTTGATGCACGCGGATGGCGTGGAATTGCGTCATCCGGTGTGCCTCACGCTGTCTGCGCTTTTTCGTCGCGGCCATCAACGGTGACGCCGGCCCACTCTTCAATCATGCGCGTGATGGTGGTGTAGTCGTCGTTGCCGCGTCCTTCGATGATGCCCTGAAACCACAACTGCACCACCGCCGAGCCAACCCACATCGGCACATCTAGCGCACGCGCTTCGTCGAGACAGAGGCGCACATCCTTGTACATGATGGAGAACTTGCCGCCGTAATCAAAGCTGCGCGTGAGCACCGATTGCGGAAATTTGTCGGCGGTAGCGGTGTTGCGCCCGGTGCTGGCGTTGATCGCGTCGATGAGGGTACGTGGATCCACACCGGCCTTGACCGCCATCACCACGGCCTCGGAAGCGGCAGCCATGCCGGCCGCCGAAATCATGTTGTTGGCGAGTTTGGTCATTTGCGCGAGACCGGGTTCGGTACCGACGTAAAAGACTTTCTTCGCGATCGTTTCAAACAGGGGCAGGGTACGCTCAAACGCGGCGCGCTCGCCTGCGACCATGGTAGCGAGCGTACCGGCGCGTGCGCCGCGCGGGCCGCCGCTTACTGGCGCATCGAGCATGCTGATGCCGCGCGCCGCGAGGCCTGCGGCGATGGCCTTGACGGCGGCAGTGCCGATGGTCGAGGTTTCGATATAGGTCTTGACGCCGGGGACACTCGCAACACCTTCTCCGCCATCTGCATTGACGCCAAGCGCCACCGCGCGACTGATCTCCGGCGAGGGCAGGCAGGCGAAGACGGTGTGCGCGCCCTGTGCCGCATCGCGAGGCGATGTGGCGGCGATGGCCCCGCGGGCCACCAGCGGCTGCATGGCGGCGGCCGAAGGGTCATACACCGCCACCGCATGGCCCGCATCGATCAAGCGCTCGGCCATCGGCGCGCCCATCGCGCCGGCACCGATGAAGGCGATGCGTCCGCTCACAGCCGTGCTCACCGCTTTGCGCACTACTGCTTCGGCCACAGCACCTTGCCGAGCGCGCGATCCGCCGGCGCAATTGTCACCGGCACCCCCTTTTGCCACTGCACCATCACCAGCGGCGCATTCATGCGGCGGCCTTTTTCATCAAACTTCACGCCGCCGGGAAATGCCAGTCCGGCAGGGCCGTCCTTGAGATCCATCTTGCGGATTTCTTCGGCCACCTTGACCTTGTCGGCCACCTTGGCGCGCTCCAGTGCTTCTTTCAGAATCCACATGTCACCGTAAGCGGTGATCGCGTCCTGTGTGATCCATGGCTCGTTGGTGCGCTTTTTGAAATTCTCGTTGATCGCTTCGTGGCCTTTGAGGTTCCAGTTGGCGACAATGAAAATTACGCCTTCGAGCAAATCGGCGGGAACGTTCTTGAGCACTTCGGGTGCGCCCATGTGCGCGCCATTGGCGATCACCGGTACCGCGCCCTTGGCGAGACGGAATTCGTTCATCTTTTCCAGGCCGAGCTTGAGATCGGACACCGTGGTCGAGACGAACAGCAGCATGTCGGGGCGGTTGTTGCGCACTTTCGGGATCAGCGGCGTGGCGTCCGACAACGGTGGGGTGTAGGTCTCGTCCAGCGTAGTCTTGAGGCCCATCTTGGTCAGGCCGCCCTCGCGCAGGGGCTTGAGGAAGAACACCGGCGACGCGGTGTTGTCACCGATGATGCCGACGCTGGCGGGGACTTTTCCGGTAGCGCTTTTGGCGATGTCCATCAGCACCGGGATCGATCCCATCGACTGGCTGCTCGCAATCGGCGACGTCTGGAACACGTACTTGAAGCCACGGTCCGTGATGTTGTCGGCGTAGGAGAGCGTCAGCCACGGAATCTGCGCGCGCTCGGTCACTTCGGTCACCGCCAGCGTGAACGAGCTCAGCCAGGCGCCAGTGCCGCCGACCAGGTCAGGCTCTTGCGCAATCAAACGTTGCGCTGCGTTCTTGGCCTTCTCGGCCGAGTCGCCTGCATCGGCGACAACGAGTCTGAGTTTTGCGCCACCTTGCGACTGGATGCCGCCTTTCGCATTGATCTCATCGACTGCCATCTGCGCGCCCATCTGGATCAACTGGCCGGGCCGCGCCCACGGGCCGGAGATCGGCGCGATGACCGCGACCTTGATTTCCTTGGCCTGTGACCAGGCCTGAGGTGAAAACAGCGCGCCACCACTCATTGCAGCGATGCCCGCCGCGATAACGGTCCTGCGCGTGATGCTGGATAGGGTTTGCTTCATCGACATGGCACTCTCCTTTGGTTTACCCGCATAACAACTTTGTCTGCTTGCAACACTACATCCCCAGATAGGCGCGCTTGACGCGCGCATCCGAAACCAGATCATCATGCTTGCCCTGCATCACCACGCGCCCGGTTTCGAGCACGTAGCCGCGGTCACAGGATTCGAGCGCCTCGGCGACGCGCTGCTCGACCAGCAAAATGGTCAGGCCATGCTCGGTGTGAATCTGGTGAATGCGCTCAAAAATGGAATCGACCAGCGCCGGCGCGAGACCCATTGATGGCTCATCAAGCATTAGCAACTCCGGCGCCGAGGCAAGCCCGCGCCCGATCGCGAGCATCTGCTGTTCGCCGCCCGAGAGTGTGCCGGCCAACTGGTCGCGGCGCTCGTGCAGGATCGGAAACAGCGCCAGAATCATCGGCAGCAAATCACCCCAGCGCTTGCGGCCCTTGACGGTGTAGGCACCCATCTCAAGGTTTTCCATTACCGTCATCGAGGCAAACACCTGGCGGCCTTCCGGCACATGGGCAATCCCTAAGTGCGCGCGCTCGGCTGGCGGCACGGCGAGCAGGTTTTGCCCCTTGTACAGAATCTCGCCCGCCAACGGTGCGACCGTGCCGGAGATGGTTTTGAACAAGGTCGATTTGCCCGCGCCATTGGGGCCGACCACGGCGACGAATTGTCCTTGCTCCACCTCAAGCGAGACATCGCTCAAGGCGTGCAGGCCGCCGTAGGCGACGTCAAGCGACCGTATTTTCAGCACGATCCATCCACTTCTTGCCAAGATAGGCTTCGATCACGGCGCGGTTTTTCACCACCTCGGCGGGCGCGCCGCTGGCGAGCAGGCTGCCGTGATTGAGCACGCCGAATTCGTCAGCCAGTTTCACCATGGCCTGCATGGTGTGTTCAATGATCAGCACGGTCACGCCCTCGCGGTTGACCTGGCGGATGATCTCCAGCAGATCATCAATCGCATCATGTGCGAGGCCGGCGAAGGTTTCGTCAAGCAGCAACAGGCGCGGCCTGGAGGCGAGGGCGCGCGCCAGCTCCATCAGGCGCAATTGTTTGGTGGTCAGGCCCCCGGCAATCGCCTCGGCTTGTGCGCCGCCGAGGCCGACGCGCGCCACCGCGTTCAGCGCCAGGGTGCGCGCTTCACTGTCAGTCGCTGCGCCCGCATAGGCGCCTGTGATCACGTTCTCGAGCACCGTCATGCGCGGGAAGGCACGCACCACCTGAAACGTGCGGCCAATGCCTTGCCGGCACACTTGGTGCGGTTTGAGACCGGCCAGCGCATGGCCCTCGAAGGTGATGCTCCCGCTGGCTGGTGGCAGAAAACCGTTGATGACATTGAACATCGTGGTCTTGCCCGCGCCGTTGGGCCCGATGATGCCGTGAATCGCGCCGGCCTTGACGTTGAAGCTCACGTTGTCCACCGCCTTGAGGCCACCGAATGCAAGGGAGACATGATCGAGGCTGAGCAGGGGCTTGGCGTTGATCAGCGTGGCGATGCGTGTTGCTGCGTCTGGTTGCGTGGGCGTTGGCGCCGCAATTGCCTGCACGGTTGCCGCCGCCGTGTCCGGCTGCGCGGCTGATGTAACTGCGGGCGCCCCGGCGGCACTCGCTGCCGACGCAGAAGCCGCCGCGGCGCCAGCGGGCGTTGACCCCGCCGCACGACGCGCCGCCAGCTTGTCGCGTACCTTCCAGTAAATGCCTTCAGGCGCAAGCAGGATGATGCCGATTACCGCCCCGCCGTACACCACACCCTGAATGCCGGGCACGATATGGCCCAGTTCGCCGTGCAATATCTCCGACAGCGGCACCAGAATCGCCGAGCCGATCACCGGCCCCCAAAATGTGCCAACACCGCCAAACAGCGAAAAAATCAAGGCCTGTGCCGACACCAGCATGCCGAACATGCTCTGCGGCGTCACCACCAGCAGTACGTTGGCATACATGCCGCCTGCCGCGGCCGCCATGCCGCCGCTCAGCATGATGGCCAACATCTTTTGCCGCCAGGTATCGATGCCGGCCGCCTCGGCCGCCGGCTCATTCTGCTTGATCGCCAGGAGTTGCCGGCCGAAGCGCGAGCGCTCAACCTTGAGCGAAATCAGCATGCACAGCACCAGCAGCGCCATCGCCAGCACCATGTACATGCGCGGGTCCTTGAACTGGGCAAACATCAGCGGGTCTTCGCGCTTCATCGGCAGCGACACTTCCTGATACCCCATCCACTCGAATACATAAAGCATGGCGAGCGGATAGGCCAGCATCGACAGGCCAAAATAGTGGCCGCGCAGGCGGAAGGTTGGCAGACCGATCACCACGCCAGCGATCACGCCGACCACGCAACCAAGGGGAATGCCGAGCCAGGGCGTGACGCCAAATTTCACGAAGGCAATGGTCATGGTGTAACCACCAAGGCCAAAAAACGCCGCCTGGCCAAACGAGATCAGCCCGCTGTAGCCCGACAACACATTCCACGACAAGCCCATCGCCGCCCAGATCAACACCAGGGTCATCATGAGCTGGTAGTACGAACTCGGGATGGCCATACCCACCATCAGATAGACCAACGCAAAGATGCCGATGGCGATCAGTTGGCCGCGCGGACTGTCTTCGGGACGGGCACTCACGTGCGCTCCAGGTTGGGCCGGTCGCGCACTCACATGCGCTCCAGGTTGGGCCGGTCGCGCACTCACGTGCGCTCCCAGTTCTTGCCGAACATGCCGCGCGGCCAGAAGAAGATGATGAGCAGGAACACCACGAAGATGGCCGTGTTCTGCAATTGATACGGCAGGATCAGCGTCGACATCTGTTGCACCACGCCGATCAGCAGGCCGCCCCAGAACGCACCGAGGATGCTGCCCATGCCGCCCAGCACCACGCCGGCAAACATGACGATGACGAAATCAAAGCCGACATAGGGCTGAAACGTCTGTGTCGTTGCGATCAGCCCGCCGCCGATGGCAGTGATGCCGACGCCAAGGCCAAAAGCGAGCCGGTGCGAACGGTCTACATCGATGCCGACATAAGCGGCAGCCACCGGGTTGTCCGCGGCCGCGCGCAAGGTCTTGCCCAGGCGCGAGCGCGCGAGGAACACATACAGCGCAAAGGCCAGCACGGCCGAGATCACAAAGCTGATGGTCTTGGCCTGATTGATGAATACATTGCCAATCTCCCACGACTCACGCGACATCGGTGTCTGGATCGAGGTAGGCAGCGAGCCAAACACTATCAGCCCGCCATTTTGCAAAATCAGCGACACGCCGAGGGTGAGGATGATCTGGGTGTAATGGCCCTCGGCTTCCGCGCTGGCGACGCGCGCGCCGGTGGCGGTGGCGATCAGATGTTTGTGCAGCAGCCAGCCCAACACGAACACAATCGGCCCGGCGAGCAGGGCCGCCACCACCGGCCCTGCGTAAGGACCAAATAGAGACATCAAGCCGAGCCACGACACCAGATAAAACGCGGTGTACATGCCTAGCATCATGAATTCGCCATGGGCGAAATTGACCACCCGCATCACGCCAAAGATGATGCCAAGGCCCACGCACATCAAGCCGTACGTGCCGCCGACGAGCAGCCCGGCAGCCAGCGCCTGCAGAAAATCGAGAACGACTCCGGGCATTGCGGCTATCTCTCCTTTGTCACCCAGGCCCTTTTTTTCGATGCGGGCCAGTGGTGTCTGTGCCGCTGCCTCAGTGCAGCGGGTGATGCCGTAGATCCGGTGACGCGTCTTACTTATCGCTGGATCAATAGGGGCATCATAGCCGAAGCTGCCTGCATGCTGCCAGCAAATGGACGCAGGGCAAAAACACAACCGCACCTTCGTTGCAAGACCCTTGGTGGGAGCGGATTGCAGAGCAATGAAGGTTTAAAACCGTTGGTGCAAGCGGCTTGACGTGAAAAGACATGGCGCAATTTTGCCTTATGCGTTGACGCAATGTGTCCTGCGCCGCGGGGGAGCAGGGTGCTCAATGCCCGTGCGACACCAACTCCCCGCCATCAATCACCAGCGCCTGGCCGGTGATGAAACCGGCTTCGTCAGAGTGCAGAAACAACGCGGCGTTGGCGACATCCCATCCCGTACCCATCTTGCGCCCGAGCGGAATTTTGCTGTCGCGCGCGGCGATCACTTCTGCGCGCGGGCGGCCCTGCGCCACGCGGGATTCGATGGCCATCGGCGTGTTCATCAGGCCTGGCAATAGTGCGTTGACGCGAATGCCATATTGCGCGTTGCCTGCGGCGATGTTTTCCGTCATCGCCACCACGGTGGCCTTCATCGACTTGTAGCCGAGCAGCGGATAGGCCTGCACGGCGGCGAGCGACGAGATGTTGACGATGGAGCCACTCTTTTGCGCGCGCATCGTGGGCAGGGCGTGCTTGATCGCGAACCAGGTGCTCTTGACGTTGACGGCAAAGCTGCGGTCGTAGGCTTCTTCGGTGAGCACATCGGCGGTGGCGTCGCCCAGGGCGATGCTGGCGCCGATGTTGTTGTGCACGATGTCGAGGCGGCCATGCGCTTTGACCACCGCCTCGATTACGCCGCGCACTGCGGCCTCGCTGGTGGCATCGGCCTGCATTGCGGTGGCACCGCCCGAGGCGGGGTTTTGCCTGGCCGCTGCCAGAATCATTTGCACGGTTTCTTCGGCGAGCTTGAGGTCACGATCCACCACCGTGACATGCGCGCCCTCGCGTGCCAGCACCATGGCGGTGGCGCGGCCATTGCCGATGGTTTGGCCCGGGGTTTGACCGCCGCCAAAAATGATGGCGATTTTGTTTGCGACGCGTCCAGCCATGAATTCTCCAATCGATGATGTGGTGTGTTTGAACCTGTTTGGCGTGCCCGATCAGGCAAGCAACTGCGTCAGCTTGCGATACGCCAGATGCGCGCGCTCCTGTGCAGGCAGGTGCGCGCTGCCGCGCACCGGTGCTTCCATCGCGAGCGGAATCGTGGCCGGCAGGGCCGCGACCAACGCGGCCAGCGGCAGTGTGCCCTCGCCGGGCCACAAGCGCCCGGTGCGTGCTTCGCGGATCAGTCCTTCGGCATCGCGCGGGTGTTCCGCAACCGCGTCGCAAATTTGCGCGTATTTGAACAATGAAGCGTCGATGGAAGCGAGATCGGCGGGCGCGCCGCCCGAGCGCGAAAAATGCAGGGCATCGACCAGGATGGAGGCGTTGGCGCAGCCAGACTGTTTGACCACGCGTGCCGCGTCGGCCACCGTTTTGACTCCAGTGTAGACCGCATTCTCCAGACATACATGCAGATTGAATTGTTGCGCGCGCTCGCACAGGTCAACGAAGCGTTCGAGCGTGCGCGCTTCGAGCGGTTCGGCGCTCATCAAGAGCACGTACTGCGCGCCCAGCCGGGCACCGGCTTCAAGAAAACCATCAGGGATGGCCTGGGCCAACTCCGGCTCAAAGCGCAGAAACTCGATGTCGAGTACCGAGATGCCGGTGTCCTGCATGCGGCGCAGGGTTTCGCGCAACATCGGCGTGTCACCGAGCATGTCGTAGGGGAGTGTGCCGACGCTTGGGTTGGCGTGGATGCGGATGCCGACCTGATCGAAACCAGCGGTCGCAGCCACCGTCACCAGCTCGGGTGGCGTCGCGTCTAGCACGGTGAGGTGTGCGAGCGAAAGTGGCCGCTTTGCTGCGTGAGGCGCTGCTTGAATCGATTCGCTCATGGTGCCGCTGCAGTTCTATGTCTTGGCAAACGGAAACTGCGCGAGGAACACTTGGTACTCCGGCTCGTTGTCGATTTGCATGGTGGCGAGGAAGCGCACCACCGCGTTGTAAAACGAAATTGTCAGCACGAGATCCGTCAGATGCTCGGGGTTGAGGTGGGCGCTGAGCGTGGCCCAGGTCGCGTCCGACGCGGCGTGGCTGTCGGTCATCTCGCGCGCGGCGCGCAGCACGGCGCGCGTGATCTCGTCAAGACCGCTTGGTTGGCCAGCCGTCTCGGCGGCAATGCCGTGCAGGTCCGCGTCCGACACGCCGAAGTCTTTTCCAATCTTGATGTGGTGCGTGTACTCGTACACCGAGCGCGTCATGTAGCCGACCTGAATGATTGCCATCTCGCGCAAGCGCGCATCGAGCTTGCTGTCCCAGCGGATGTATTCGCCGAGGCCGTGAAACGCGCGCGCGCCGTTCGGGCTGTGCGTCATTGCGCGAAACAGGTTGATCGGGCGCTTGAGCAGGTCCTGGTTCTCGGGCGCGAGATCGGCGGGGTTGAGATAGGGGAGGCGGGCCATGATGCTTTCCGTTTGGGTTAGGGGATACGAAACTACGGCAGTCCGGCGCCAGGTACTTCGACCTGTATGGTCTCGATACGCCCGGCCTTCTTCTCTGCAATCGCCGGGCCGCTGCCGACATTGGTCACCACAAACAGCGTGCGCCTGTCTTCGCCGCCGAGCATGCAGGCGAAGGAGCGGCGCTCGTCGGTGCTGATCTTCTGCGCGATGCGGCCACCTTCAAACACGCGCAGCACCGCATCGCCCTGCGGGTTGGTGACCCATACCGCGCCCTCGGCGTCGAGGCAAATGCCGTCGGGAAAGCAGCCCGGCGTCTCGGCGAATACGCGATGATTCACCAGCATGCCGTCATCGCGAATGTCATACGCCGACAGACGATTCGCAAAAGTTTCGCCGACGATCAGCGTTTTGCCGTCCGGCGTGATCACCATGCCGTTCGGAAAAGTCAAGCCTTCTGCCGCACTGACCACGCTGAGATCCGCTCCCACCAACGCTATGCAGGCAGTCTGCGCCGGCGCGCCGTTGTGCCGGTCGTAACCAAAATTGCCCACATAGGCGCGGCCCTGCGCATCGACCACCATGTCGTTGCACGGGCCGCCGGCGAGTGCGGAGAGATCGGCGTGGGCGTGCGTGGTCTTGCCATCGAAGCGCAACACGCACTTGTCGAGCATCGACACCACCAGCAAGTCGCCAGACGGTGTCCAGCCCAGACCAGAGGGGCGCTGTGGTACTTCAAGAATCGTCTCAGCTTTTCCCGCGAGATCGACCGTCATCACGCGATGTGAATAAAAATCGGAAAACCACAGCTTGCCGCCGTGCCAGCGGGGGCCTTCACCGAAGGTCAGGCCGTCGAGCAGGGTGTCGAGCTTGATCGTCGTCATGCTGCCCTGCGCACGTGCGCGACAGCCGTCAGCAACCCCGCTGCGACCAGTGCCTGTCGAATGCGCTCGATCTCAGCCGCGGAAATTTTCACCAGGGGCGGGCGCACCACGGCGCGTGGCAATTTGCCCATCAGCACCAGCGCTTCCTTCATGCGGTTGTGCATGTCCACCGGCGGGTCGGCGTAGAACACTTCGGCGGTGTGATAAATGCGCTCGTGCACGCGCTGGGCTTCGGCCAGGTCTTTGGCGGCAATCGCGCGGAACAATTGCGCCTGCAAATCGGCAATCACCGAGCCACTGCCGGACAGCAGGCCGTTGCAGCCCAACACCAGTGCGCTGAACAACCAGGCGCTGTGGGTCGAGAGTACATTGACCGGTGGGTTGCGCGTTTGCAGGGCGCGAATCTGGCGGTCGGCCAGCTGGGCATTGCCGCACCAGTCCTTGATGGCGCGGATCGTCGGCACCGCTTCAATCATCTTGATCAGGGTCGGCAGCGGATAGCCCATGCTCCCGCTGGCGGGATACTGAAATGCGATCAGCGGCAGATCGGTGACCTCAGCGATGCGCTTGAAATGTTCCACTGCCATTTCGGGCCGCTGGCCAAATGCATAGACGCCGGGTGGAAACACCAGCAGCGCCGATGCGCCGCCAGCGTGCGCCATCTTCGCCAGCCGCTGCGCTTCCATCGTGCTGTCGGTGTAGACGCCGTTGACGATCGGCACGCGCGCGCCGATTTCGTCTTGCGTGATTGCGAGCACGCGCTGCTGTTCGTCGAAGGTGCATGAAGCCGCTTCGGTCGAGTGCGCATTGATGGTGATGGCGCTGATGCCTTCGGCCGAGGTGACGTCGCGCAGGTGGGCGCGAAAACTTGCCTCATCAATTGACAGGTCATCGAAGAACGGCAGCAGCACGGCGGGGATGACGCCGTGGGGGATGAAATTTGCATGGCGCGGCATGGCAGGCTCCCAAAGGTTCGTTCTTTATCAAGTGATAATCTTACTTCGATCTGCCGCATCAAAAATAATCGTCCTCGCCCTCTTCGCCATGACTCAGCCTCTTTTGTTCACGCCGCTATCGATTCGCGATCTCACTCTCAAAAACCGCGTGGTGGTGGCACCGATGCACCAATACGCCGCCGTCAAGGGCTTCGTCAACGATTGGCATGTGATGAACGCGGGCCGTTACGCAGCGGGTGGCGCGGGTCTGGTGATGGTGGAGTCGACCAAGATTGCGCGCGGCGGCTGCGGCACCATCGGTGATCTTGGTTTGTGGAACGACGGCTTCGTGCCGCAGTTGGCACGCATCGTCAATTTGATTCATCTGAGCGGCGCTGCGGCCGGGATACAGCTCGGGCACTCGGGCCGCAAGGCGCGCTGCCAGCGCCCGTGGGAAGGCGGGCGTCCGCTCGAACGGGCCGCAGCCGAAGCCGAAGGCGTAGACGACTGGGACGCGTGGGAACTGGTGGCGCCGAGCGCGCTCGCGTCCGACGAGCGCTCACCGGTGCCGCGCGCGCTCACCAAGGCGGAGATCACTGCCACGGTTGAGGCTTGGGGGCAGGCCGCCGCGCGCGCGCACGTGGCCGGATTCGACATGGTCGAGATTCACGGCGCGCACGGTTTTCTGCTGCATGAATTTCTCTCACCGCTGGCCAATCAACGCACCGATGAGTATGGCGGTTCGGAGAGCAATCGCATGCGCTTTGCCTGCGAAGTCGTCGAGAGCGTACGTGCCAACTGGCCAGCGGATAAGCCGCTGTTTCTGCGCTTGTCGGCTGAGGACGATGCGGGCTGGGGGCCTGCGCAAAGCGTGGTGCTGGCTGCACGCGTCAAGCCGCTTGGCGTTGACGTGATTGATTGCAGCTCCGGCGGCATTCTCGGTCGCGCGCCGGCCGGTGCAGCCAAACCGGCTTACGGCTATCAGGTGCCGTATGCCGAGCGCATCCGGCGTGAATCACACATCATGACGATGGCGGTAGGGCTGATCGTGCATGCAGACCAGGCGGAGAGCATTCTGCAAAGAGGGCAGGCCGATCTGGTCGCGCTCGCCCGCGAGATGCTCTACAACCCCAACTGGGCGCTGGATGCGGCGCAAAAACTGGGCGTCGATCCCGGTTTCGCGCTGGTGCCGCCCGCCTCGCAATACTGGCTGGAGCGGCGCGCGGTGACGGTGCCCGAGGTGCGGCCGTCGACGTTTGATGTGCGCGTTTGACGCACGGGCGTGGTGCGGAAACCCTTGGTGGCAGCAGCGCGCAGCCGGATTACTATTGCAGAACCGCTCCCAGAGCCATTCTGCTGCCATTGGTCTAGCGAAAATGTCTGCCGATTCAGCCGTGCCTACCGGTTCCGCAACGGCAACGCCGTGTCGTATTGATCCAGCAGCGGAAACGCGCTGAACACATGCGGGTCGAACACCGACGGCGCGCTGGTGACATGTCGTGGCGTGAGTTCGGCGAAGCTGTTGACGCCGAGCAAGCCCAGGCACAAACGCATCTCTTCTTCGAGCAATTCGAAAGTGCGCACCAGCCCGGGCACGCCGGCGGCAGCGAGGCCGAGGCATGACAGCCGTCCCAAGCCAACCGTCTTGGCGCCGAGTGCGATGGCCTTGACCACGTCGGTGCCGCGCATGAAGCCGCCATCAACCCACACTTCGGCGCGGCCATTGACGGCTGCCAATACTTCCGGCAACAACGCCGCGCTGCCGAGGCCATGATCGAGCTGGCGGCCGCCGTGGTTCGACACGTAGATCACGTCAACGCCGTGCTGCACGGCGAGCTCGGCATCTTCTGCGGTGGCGATGCCCTTGAGGATCAGTGGCATGCCGCTGATGCGCTTGACGCGGTCTACCGTATCCCACGACAGGGCTGCCTGAAACTGCGCACCGGCGTTGCCGGTCGGCCGCCAGGGTTTGGCGAGGCGGGTGACGATGTCGCGTTCGCGGCGGCTGTAAAACGCGCTGTCCACGGTCAGGCAAAACGCCGAGAAGCCGTTGTCGCGCGCGCGCTTGACCCAATCGTCCACCCAGGCGGCGTCGCCGCGCACGTACAGTTGAAACACGCGCAGGGTGTCTGCGGCTGCAGCAGTGGCTTCGAGGCCGGGCAGACACACGGACGAGAGCATTTGCGGCACGCCAAACTGCGCCGCCGCCTGCGCCGCCGCTGCCGCGCCGCCTTCGACAAACGACTCCATGCCGCCGACCGGTGCGATCATCACCGGCAGGCGCACCGGCTTGCCCATGAAGGTCGAACGCGTATCGACCCGGCTCACGTCGTTGAGCACGCGCGGGCGGAAGGCGATGGAGTCGAGCGCGTGGCGGTTGCGCCGCACGGTGGTCTCGGTCTCGGTGCCGCCGAAGAGATAGGTCCAGGGGCCGGGCGCGAGATTGCGGCGCGCGGCGGCGACGATTTCCTGCAGGGCGAGAAAGGTGTCGGAAACGGATGTCGATGTGGCGGTGGTGGATGCGGTGGAGGTGGTAGAGG
>JANPAR010000195.1:0-19581 GCA_031430015.1 Burkholderiales bacterium | reverse complement strand
GCCGCTCCCTGCCTGCGCGACGCCGGTCACCACGGGTATGAAGGCGTACACAGCCTCGGAGCAGGCACGCAAGGCGCAGGCCGGCGTGATGGAGTTTTTGCTGATCAACCATCCGCTCGATTGCCCGATTTGCGATCAGGGCGGTGAATGTCAACTTCAGGATTTGGCTGTCGGTTACGGCGGGTCAGCGTCGCGTTACACCGAAGAGAAGCGCGTGGTGTTCCACAAAAACATCGGCCCGCTGGTATCCATGGAAGAGATGAGCCGTTGCATCCATTGCACCCGCTGCGTGCGCTTTGGGCAGGAAATTGCCGGTGTGATGGAACTGGGCATGCTCGGCCGCGGAGAGCATTCCGAAATTACTTCGTTTGTCGGCAAGACGGTGGACTCCGAGTTGTCAGGCAACATGATCGACATTTGTCCGGTCGGCGCGCTGACCAGCAAGCCGTTCCGCTACTCGGCGCGGACCTGGGAATTGGCGCGCCGCAAGAGCGTCAGCCCGCATGATTCGCTCGGTGCAAACCTTGTGGTGCAGGTCAAGGGCGACAAGGTGATGCGCGTCGTGCCGCTAGAAAACGACGACGTCAACGAGTGCTGGATTTCGGACAAGGACCGCTTTTCCTACGAAGCGCTCAATTCGCCGGATCGCCTGACTACGCCGATGATCAAGCAGGTTGGCGAGTGGCAAGAGACCGACTGGCAGACCGCGCTGGAGTTCGTAGTCAATGGGCTTGCCGATATCAAAAAGAATCACGGTGCCGCAAGCATCGGTACGCTGGTGTCGCCGCATTCGACTCTCGAAGAAATGCATCTCGCGCAGAAACTCACGCGCGCGCTTGGGTCAGAGAATGTCGATTTCCGCCTGCGCCAGAGTGATTTTTCGGGTGATGCCAAGGCAGGGGGCATTCCGTGGCTCGGCATGAAGGTGAGCGAACTCAATTCTCTTGATCGCGTGCTGGTGGTTGGCTCGTTCCTGCGCAAAGATCATCCGCTGATCGCGCAGCGCCTGCGCCAAATCGCCAAGCGCCGTGCGCAGATCAATGTGATTCATTGTGCTGCTGATGACTGGCTGATGAAGGTGACGAATCAGGCTGTCGTCGCGCCGGCGCAGATTGTGGCGACGCTTGATGCGGTGTTGGCGGTCCTTGGTGGCAGTGGCGGTAGCGAAGCAGACGCCACAGCGAAAGCCATTGCCGCCAGCCTAATGGGCGGGCGCAATGTAGGCCTGTTCATCGGCAATCTGGCTATGCAGTCGGCGGACGCCGCGCAGATTCATTTGCGCGTGCAGAAGATTGCCGATTCGCTTAAATCGAGCAACGCAGAAGCGCAGGTGCGTTTCGGATTCTTCGGCGAGGCGGCCAATTCCGTCGGCGGCCAAGTGGTCAACGCCGTGCCGGGGCAGGGCGGCTTGAACGTGCGCGCCATGATCGACTCACCGCGCAAAGCCTACGTGGTGTTGCATGCCGAGGCCGCGCTTGACACGGCCTATGGTGCGCAGGCCGTCAAGGCATTAAATGCGGCCGACCTCTCTATCGTTTTGACCCCTTTCAAGCATTCACTCGATTGTGCCGACGTGCTGTTGCCGGTTGCGCCGTTTACCGAGACCGCCGGCACCTTCATCAACGCCGAAGGCCGCGCGCAATCGTTCAATGGTGTGGTGAAGCCACTGGGCGATACCCGTCCGGCCTGGAAGGTGTTGCGCGTGCTCGGCAATCTCCTGGGCTTGAATGGTTTTGAGTTTGATTCATGCGAGGCGGTGCGCAAGGATTGCCTGCCTGCGGATATCGCCGCCAGACTGAACAATACGACTTCGATTGAGGCGAGCGCTTCTGTGAAAGCTGCTCCCACCAAGGGTTTTCAGCGTATTGCCGACGTACCGATCTATTTCACCGATGTGCTGGCGCGCCGTGCTGTGGCCCTGCAAAGCACGGTTGACGCACGTACACCGCGTGCCTGGCTGAGCGGCGCTGACTTGACCCAACTCGGCCTCGCCGAGGGCGGCAACGTCAAAGTCACGAACGGTTCAGGCGCGTGCACCATCGCCGCCGCTCGTGACGACAAACTGCCCGCCGGCTGCGTGCGCATTGCCGCCGGGCACGTTTCCACCATTAACGCCGGTCCCTTGTCGGGCATGGTGAGCGTGGAGCGCGCGTAATGGGCGAGATGCTCTACGGTCTGCACGCAGCGGGCACCGCGCATCTGGGTGCGGCGTGGCCCTATCTGTTCACACTGGTCAAAAGCTTGGTGCTGATCATTTGTATCGTCGCGCCACTGATGTTGTCTGTCGCTTACCTCACGCTCTACGAGCGCAAGCTGATCGGCTGGATGCAGGTGCGTATTGGCCCCAACGTGGTGACCTTCTTCGGCATCAAGTGGCTGGGTGGCCTCGCTCAGCCAATAGCCGATGGCATCAAACTGCTGTTCAAGGAAGTGCTGGTGCCTTCCGGTTCCAGCAAGGGCTTGTTTATCCTCGCGCCGATTATGATCATCATGCCGGCCCTGGCCGCGTGGGCGGTGATTCCGTTCGGGCCTGAGCTCGTACTCTCCAACATCGACGCCGGCCTGTTGTACATCATGGCGATGTCGTCGTTGGGTGTCTACGGTGTAATCATTGCCGGCTGGGCGTCCAACTCGAAATATGCCTTCCTTGGGGCGATGCGTGCTTCGGCGCAGATGGTGTCCTACGAATTGGCGATGGGTTTTTCGCTTCTGATCGTGCTGTTGGTCAGCGGCAGTCTCAACATGGTCACCATCGTCACCGGCCAGCAGAAGGGCATGTTTGCCGACATGGGGCTCAACTTTTTGTCGTGGAACTGGCTGCCGCTGTTGCCGGTGTTCGTGATCTATGTCGTGTCGGGAGTGGCCGAAACCAACCGCCACCCGTTTGACGTGGTCGAGGGCGAGTCGGAAATCGTCGCCGGCCACATGGTCGAGTATTCGGGCATGGCGTTCGCACTGTTCTTCCTCGCCGAATACGCCAACATGATTTTGATTTCGGCGCTGGTGTCGGTGTGCTTCCTGGGCGGCTGGGATGCGCCGATCAACGCACCGCTGCTTAATTTTGTGCCGGGCTTTGCATGGCTGTTCGCCAAGACCTTTGCGATTCTCACCTTCTTCATCTGGATTCGCGCCTCGTTCCCGCGCTACCGCTTTGACCAGATCATGCGTCTGGGCTGGAAAGTCTTCATCCCGCTCACCATCGTCTGGCTGTTTGTGGTCGGCGCGTGGTACGTGTCGCCGCTGAGCATCTGGAAATAAGACGACAGGAAACCATCATGTCCGCCGTTACCACCGTCAAAGATTTTCTGGGCAGCTTGATGCTGCTCGAACTGTTCAAGGGCCTCGCCTTGACTGGCCGGCACGTGTTCGCGCGCAAGATCACGGTGCAGTTCCCGGAAGAAAAAACGCCGATGTCACCGCGCTTTCGCGGCCTGCACGCGTTGCGCCGCTATCCAAATGGGGAGGAACGCTGCATTGCCTGCAAACTGTGCGAAGCGGTGTGCCCGGCGATGGCGATCACCATTGAGTCGGATGTGCGTGACGACGGCACGCGCCGCACTACACGTTATGACATTGACCTGACCAAGTGCATTTTCTGCGGCTTCTGCGAAGAGTCGTGTCCGGTTGATTCAATTGTCGAGACCCACATCCTTGAATACCACGGCGAGAAGCGCGGTGACCTGTACTACACCAAGGACATGTTGCTCGCCGTCGGTGACCGTTACGAAAAAGAGATTGCCGCAGCGCGCGCGGCGGATGCGGCTTACCGCTAATTGCGTCTGCATCTGCACAGCCCCATAGCCTCCATGATCGAATTCAACACCTTGCTGTTTTATTTCTTCTCTGCGATATTGATCTTCGCGGCGTTGCGCGTGGTCACGGCCAAAAATCCGGTACACGCCGCCCTGTTCCTCGTCCTCTCGTTTTTCTCCGCAGCCGGTGTGTGGCTGTTGCTCAAGGCAGAGTTTCTCGCGATCTCGCTGGTGCTGGTTTACGTGGGTGCGGTGATGGTGCTGTTCCTGTTCGTGGTGATGATGCTCGACGTCAATATGGACAAGATGCGCGAAGGCTTCTGGAAGCACTCCAAGCTCGGCTTCTTTGTCGGTGGTCTGATGCTGCTGGAGATGGCGTTCTTGCTGATGAGCCGTCCGTTTGATGCGGTGGCACCAGCCAGTCAGGCGGCGAACCAACCCGGCTACAGCAACATCAAGGAAATCGGGCGCCTGCTCTACACTGACTACGTATTCCCGTTCGAGATCGCAGCCATCATCCTGCTCGTCGCCATCGTCGCGGCGATTGGCCTGACTATGCGCGGGCGCAAGGACAGCAAGGTGCAAGATCCGTCGCAGCAAGTACTGGTCAAGGCGCGTGACCGCTTGAAGATCGTGAAAATGGAAGCCGATCCGGATCGTGCCGCCGCGCAAGAGACCAACCGGGGCAAAGCATGATTACCCAATCCCACGTACTGGTGCTCGGTGCGATCCTGTTTGCGATTTCCATCATCGGCATTTTTCTGAATCGCAAAAACCTGATCGTGCTGCTGATGGCCATTGAGTTGATGCTGCTCGCAGTCAACATGAACTTCGTCGGCTTCTCGCATTTTCTGGGTGACCCGGACGGGCAGATTTTTGTGTTCTTCATTCTCACCGTAGCGGCTGCCGAGTCGGCGATTGGCCTCGCGATTCTGGTTGTGTTGTTCCGTAACCTGAATACGGTTGACGTCGATGAACTCGACCAGCTCAAGGGTTAAGCAGACATGAGCTTGCCGAATTTACAAACCCTGCTGCTACTCGCGTCCCTGACACCGCTGGTGGGAGCCATTCTTGTTGGTTTATTCGGGACCCAATTTCTGGGAGCGAAGCTGGGGCGCAAGGCTGCGCACCGCATCACCATTCTCGGCGTATTCATTTCTTTCGTCGTGTCGTGCATGGTGGCGCAGCAGGCGTTTGAGGCGACCGGCCCGATCTTCAACCAGGCGATTTACACCTGGGCAGTTTCCGACGGCATCAAGTTTGATATCGGCTTCCTAATTGACCGGCTCACTGTGACCATGATGCTGGTGGTCACCTTCGTCTCGCTGATGGTGCACATCTACACCATCGGCTACATGCAGGAAGACCCGGGCTACCAGCGCTTCTTCGCCTACATCTCGCTGTTCACCTTCTCCATGCTGATGCTGGTGATGAGCAACAACTTCCTGCAATTGTTCTTCGGCTGGGAAGCGGTGGGCTTGGTGTCCTACCTGCTGATCGGCTTCTGGTACACCCGGCCGACGGCGATTTTTGCCAATCTCAAGGCCTTCCTGGTCAACCGCGTTGGTGACTTTGGGTTCATCCTTGGCATCGGTCTGGTGCTGGCGTGGTTCGGCAGCATGAACTACACCGAGGTGTTCAATCATCCAGACCTGAAGAAAATCGCCGGCACCACCTTGAGCTTTTTGCCCGGCGATCCGACCGTGCTCACCGCCGCCTGCATCGGCCTGTTCATCGGCGCAATGGGCAAGTCCGCTCAGTTTCCCCTCCATGTCTGGCTGCCTGATTCGATGGAAGGCCCGACCCCGATCTCCGCGCTGATCCATGCGGCGACGATGGTGACGGCAGGCATATTCATGGTGGCGCGCATGTCGCCGCTGTTCGAGTTGTCGGATGCCGCGCTGTCCTTCGTGATTGTGATCGGCGCCATCACCGCGCTGTTCATGGGCTTCCTCGGCATCGTGCAAAACGACCTCAAGCGCGTGGTGGCCTACTCCACCCTCTCGCAGCTGGGTTACATGACGGTGGCTTTGGGCGCGTCGGCCTACTCGGTGGCGATCTTCCATCTAATGACGCATGCTTTCTTCAAGGCGTTGCTGTTCCTTGCCGCCGGCTCGGTCATCATGGGCTGCCATCACAATCAGGACATGCGCTACATGGGCGGCTTGCGCAAGCACATGCCGATCACGCATTGGGTCAGCCTGATTGGTTCGCTCGCTTTGATTGGTACCCCGTTTCTGTCGGGTTTCTATTCAAAGGACCTTATCATTGAGGCCGCTCACGCGGCGCGCATACCGGGCGCAGCATTCGCCTGGTACGCGGTGATGGCGGGTGTGTTTGTGACGGCTTTTTACTCCTTCCGCATGTATTTCCTCGTGTTCTGGGGCGCGGAACGCTACGATCAAGTGCCGCACGCAGACCACGGGCACGATGCGCACGACGATCATGGTCACCACGGCGACAAGCCGCATGAGTCGCCGTGGGTGGTGACGTTGCCGCTGGTGCTGCTGGCAATTCCCTCGTTGGCGATTGGCTT
This sequence comes from Burkholderiales bacterium, assembly GCA_031430015.1. GTDB lineage: Bacteria > Pseudomonadota > Gammaproteobacteria > Burkholderiales > JAEUOS01 > CANJDH01. The sequence continues at coordinate 13,293 of JANPAR010000195.1, read as the reverse complement.
CTTCACCGTGCAACCGATGTTGTTCACGGAGTACTTCAAGGGCGTGATAGCCGTCGGAGCCAATCACGGTGCGATGGCGGAATTGGCCAAGGAATTTCATGGTGCCGGCGCGATGGCTGTCCACGCTCTCACTACCGCACCGTTCTGGCTGGCGGTTTCGGGCGTGGCCTTCGCCTACTACTGCTACATGGTGAACCCAAAACTGCCTGCCGCCATCAAGCAGCGTTTCGAAGCCATCCACACCCTGCTCGACAACAAGTACTACGCCGATGCCTTCAATCAGGCGGTGTTTGCCGGCGGCGCACGGCTGATGGGTACCGGCCTGTGGAAGGGTGGTGACGTGGGCGTGATCGACGGCATCATCATCAATGGGTCCGCCCGTCTTATCGGATGGTTCGCTTCGATCACCCGCCTGTTCCAGACCGGCCATCTCTATACCTACGCCATCGTGATGATTGTCGCGGTGCTGTTTTCCTTGACCCTGTTCGGCTTCCCGCCGGCGGGAAAATAAGATGCAAGCCAACGCTTCCGCGATCCTGAGCCTGTCGATTTGGGTGCCGATCCTGGCCGGCCTGGTGGTATTCGCCACCGGCAATGACAGCAACGCGCGCCTGGCACGTGCGCTGGCACTGATCGGCGCGCTGGCCGCATTTGCTGTCACTCTGCCGCTGCTGAGCGGGTTTGACAACGCGCAAGCGGGTTTTCAGTTCGTCGAGAAGACGCCGTGGATCGAGCGCTTCAACATCCACTATCACCTCGGCGTGGACGGCATCTCGATGCTGTTTGTGCCGCTCACTGCCTTCATCACGGTGCTAGTGGTGTTGGCGGCGTGGGAGGTAATCGAGAAGCGCGTAGCGCAGTACATGGGGGCATTCCTGATTCTGTCGGGGCTGATGATCGGCGTGTTCTGTGCGCTCGATGGCGCATTGTTTTACGTGTTCTTCGAGGCCACGCTGATTCCTATGTACGTGATCATTGGCGTCTGGGGCGGGCCGAACCGTGTTTATGCCGCGTTCAAGTTTTTCCTGTACACCCTCGCTGGTTCACTGCTCACGCTCGTCGCGATCATTTATCTGTATCTGAAGTCGGGCGGCAGCTTCGACATTGCCACCTGGCATGCCTTGCCGCTCGGGCTGCCAGTGCAGAAAATGATCTTCTTCGCTTTCCTGCTCGCGTTCGCCGCCAAGGTGCCGATGTGGCCGGTGCATACCTGGCTGCCCGACGCCCACGTCGAAGCGCCTACCGGCGGCTCCGTCGTGCTGGCAGCGATCATGTTGAAGCTGGGTGCTTACGGCTTCCTGCGCTTCTCGCTGCCGATTGCGCCCGATGCCAGCAAGGATTTGGCTTTCCTGATGATCACGCTGTCGCTGATTGCGGTGGTCTACATCGGCCTCGTCGCGCTGGTGCAGACCGACATGAAAAAGTTGGTGGCCTACTCGTCGATTGCCCACATGGGTTTTGTCACCCTGGGGTTCTTCATGTTCTTGGGCGGCACCGTGATGCCGCTGGCAGTGGAGGGCGCCATCGTGCAAATGGTCTCGCACGGTTTCATTTCCGGTGCGATGTTCCTCTGTATCGGTGTGCTCTACGACCGCATGCATTCACGCAACATTGCCGACTACGGCGGAGTGGTCAACACCATGCCCAAGTTCGCCGCTTTCGCCGTGTTTTTCGCGATGGCCAATAGCGGGCTGCCGGCCACGTCCGGATTTGTCGGTGAGTTCATGGTGATCCTTGCCGCGGTCAAATTCAATTTCTGGGTTGCATTTCTCGCGTCGACCACGCTGATTTTCGGCGCGGCCTATTCGCTGTGGATGATCAAGCGCGTGATCTTCGGCGAAATCGGCAATGACCACGTCAAGGCGCTGACCGATGTCGGCACGCGCGAATTTTCGATTCTCGCGCTGCTCGCGGCTGCCGTGCTTTACATGGGTGTCTACCCCAAACCCTTTACCGACGTGATGCATGCGTCGGTCAATGCCTTGGCCAAGCATGTGGCCAAGAGCAAGATGTAAGGGGCGGCGCATTATGGCAACTACGGCAATCTCGGCAGCGGCAGCGCAAATGAATGAGATGATCATCAACGTGCCGGTGTTGATTCCCGGTGCAGCACCAATGCAACAAGCGCAGAGCATGTTGGCCGCTTATCCCGAGTTCATCCTCGGTATCGGCATTTCGGTCATCATGATGGTGGATCTGTTCCTGCCGAAGGAGCGCAAGGTAGTGCTGGTGTGGCTCGCGTTGGCGGTGTTGGCGCTGACCGGCATCATGAGCTGCGCGCTGCTCGCCTCCGGCGCACGCGGCATCGCCTTTACCAACATGTTTGTCGCCGACCCGATGGCCAATTTGCTCAAAATTGGCGCCTATGTTGCTGTCGGCGTGACCTTCATTTACTCCAAGCGTTATCTGCTCGACCGTGATTTGCTCACCGGTGAATTCGTCATCCTGTCGCTGTTTGCCCTGCTCGGCATCATGGTGATGATTTCCTCGAATCACTTTGTGCTGCTGTATCTGGGTCTCGAACTGCTGTCCCTGTCGCTTTATGCGCTGGTTGCGCTCAATCGCGATTCGGCAGTGTCCACGGAAGCGGCGATCAAATATTTCATCCTCGGCGCACTCGCCTCCGGCCTGTTGCTCTACGGCATGTCAATGGTCTACGGCGGTACCGGCGACCTTGACATCAACGTGATCGCCAAGGCTATCGCCTCGGGCCAGGCGAAAAAGCCGATGGTGTTGTTTGGCCTCGTCTTCATCGTTGCCGGACTAGCCTTCAAGTTGGGTGTGGTGCCGTTCCACATGTGGATTCCCGACGTGTATCACGGTGCGCCCACGGCGATGACGCTGATGATCGGCGCGGCACCAAAACTGGCCGGATTCGCCATCGCCATTCGCATCCTGGTCAACGGCCTGATCGGCGTCGCCGCTGACTGGCAAAGCATGCTGATCATTCTCGCTGTGCTGTCGATGGGGCTGGGCAATCTGGCTGCCATTGCACAGACCAACCTGAAACGCATGCTGGCCTACTCAACCATCTCGCACATGGGCTTCATGCTGCTCGGCCTGCTCTCCGGCGTGGTCGATGGCAACCGGCTCAATGCCGTCGATGCCTACAGCGCTTCACTGTTCTATGCGATTACCTATGTGATCACCACGCTCGCTTCCTTTGGTGTGATTCTTTTGATGGCGCGCAAGGGTTTTGAAGCCGACAACATCGATGACTTCCGCGGGCTCAACACACGCAACCCCTGGTTTGCATGGATGACCTTGATCGTGATGTTCTCGCTGGCGGGCATTCCGCCGACGGTCGGCTTCTACGCCAAGTTCGCGGTGTTGAGTGCGGCGGTGGGCGCAAATCTTGTGTGGCTTGCGGTGGTGGCGGTGCTGTTCTCGCTGATCGGCGCGTTCTACTACTTGCGCATTGTCAAAGTGATGTTCATGGAAGAGCCGACCGATCACGCGCCGATTGCCGCCGACAGCGGCGCGCGCGCCTTGCTCTCGGTCAATGGCTTTGCCTTGCTCGCGCTTGGCCTCGCCCCTGGCGGCTTGCTGGCCCTGTGCGCCATGGCGATGAAGGCCTCGATCTGATCGTGCCATCGCGCAACGCCTTGGTGCAAGCCAGTTTCCAGGGCAGGTCTCCAAAACCCTTGGTATGAGCGGCTCACAGCCTGCCATCTATGTGCTATTGCTGATTGCACTGGCCGCTGCGAACCTACCGTTTCTGCTCGAGCGCAAACTCTTCATCGTCAAGTCCGGCGCGGTGCGCAAGAACTTTGGCTGGCGTTTGATTGAACTGACCCTGATGTATTTCGCCGTCGGCGCACTGGCGCTTGCGATTGAAGCGCGTCAAGGGCAGATCTATCCGCAGAAGTGGGAGTTCTATGCCATCACCTATTTTCTGTTTCTGGTATTCGCCTATCCCGGCTTCGTCTATCGCTATCTGTGGCGGCGCGCATGAGCAATGCTGACCTCACCGAGACCACGCTCGATTCAACGCGCGTCTACGAAGGCCGCCTGCTCAAGATCAACAAAGACCGCGTGCGTCTGCCCGACGGCAGCGAGAGCACGCGCGAGTACACCGTGCATCCGGGTGCCGTGGCCATCATCGCGCTGCTGCCGGATGGCAGGCTGGTGCTTGAGCGCCAATTCCGCTATCCACTCCGGCGCACCTTCATCGAGCTGCCGGCTGGCAAGATCGATCCTGGCGAAGACCCGCTCGTCACCGCGCAACGCGAGCTCAAGGAAGAGACCGGCTACACCGCCAAACTGTGGCGGCATATCACCACTATTCATCCGGTGATCTCCTATTCGGATGAGCACATTGAAATCTATCTCGCGCAAGAGTTGACTCTGGCGGGGCGCGAGCTTGACCCCGGTGAGTTTCTCGAGGTGTTCACGGCGTCACCTGCCGAAGCGCTGACATGGGTGCGCGAAGGCAAGATCACCGATGTCAAAACCATCATCGGTTTGCTCTGGCTCGACCAGATCGCGCGCGGCGGGTGGCAGTGAACGGCGGTTCACCTGCACCCACGGGCAAGCAGGACGATTCGGCCTTTGCACCCCCGTCCACGCTTCTACCGCAAGAGGCTGCGATCGTTCCCCAGCTTCATTTGGCGATTCGCCCGCTCGACATCGCCGCCATTGTGGCGGTGGTGACAATCTGGACGCTGTTTCTGGTACTGGCACGCTTTGGCGTCAAGGGTAGTTTCACACCGTGGGACCTGGCTTTCATCCGGTTCTCTTTTGCTGCAGCGGTAGTGCTGCCGGTTTGGCTGCAGCGCCCCTCGGGCCAGCGTCTGGGCAACCTCACGCCAGCCCGAGCGCTCGCCGTTGCCACGACCGCCGGCTTACTCTTTACTTGCATCGCCTATACCGGCTTTTCATTCGCCCCTGCCGCGCACGGCGCGGTGTTGATGACCGGTACCTTGCCGTTCTGGGTGGCGCTCGTGGCTTGGCTGGTGCTGGGCGACAAACTGAGCCAGCGCAAAGTCGGCAGCCTGGCGCTGATCCTGCTTGGTGTCGGCCTTACCGGTTGGCACTCGATGGTCGACAGCGTGTCGACTGTGCACGCGGGCAATGTGGCAGCGGGTGCCTGGCGCGGTGACGTCCTGTTTCCCTTCGCGGCAGCGAGCTGGGCGGTGTTTGTTGTGCTGGTGCGACGCTGGCAGGTTAGCGCCATGGACGCAACGGTGGCCACCGCGTTGATTTCGTTCGTGTTGTATGCGCCGGTGTATCTGCTGTTCCTGCCCCAGCAGATCATGGCTGCACCGCTGTTGGAGATTCTCTGGCAGGGGGTGTTTCAGGGCATTCTCGCGTTGGTGGTTTCGATGTGGCTTTACACCCGCGTGGTGCAGGTGTTCGGGCCGTCGCGCACCACAATGATTACTGCTCTGTGTCCGGGGCTGGCTGCGCTGATTGCGGTGCCGGTGTTGGGTGAGCCGCTCTCGGCGCTGATTCTGCTGGGTTTGGCCGCAGTCACTGCCGGTATGGTGGTTGGAGTGACCGGCGGCGATGCCGTCTCCCCGGTCACAGCCGGTACCGGTGCTGCACCCCGCACGCAACCGCTCGTGTAGCATCTGCCAATGAACGTCCCTTACGAACTTTTCATTGCCTGGCGCTATATCCGCTCGACCAAGCGCAGCAGTGGCGCGGCGGGTGGCTTTCTCTCTTTTATTTCGTTCGCCTCCGTCGCCGGGATTGCGCTCGGCGTGTGGGCATTGATCGTGGTGCTGTCAGTGATGAATGGGTTTCAAAAGGAAGTGCGCGACCGCATGCTTTCGGTGGTGGCGCACATCGAAGTCTTCGGCGGAAACGGGCCGGTAACGCAATGGGAAGGCTTGCTGGCTGATGCGAAGCGCCACCCGCGCGTGGTGGCCGGTGCGCCCTACGTGATGGCGCAGGCGATGCTGACCAACTCAGACGCGGTGCGCGGCGCAGTGATTCGCGGTGTGTTGCCGGGACTGGAAGAAAAAGTCGCGGGTCTGCAGATCAAACGCGGGTCATTGGCCGATCTCAGTCCTGGCGAATTCAATGCGCTCTTGGGCAATGAATTGGCACGCGCTCTCGGCGTGTCGGTCGGCGACAAGGTGACGCTGATTGCGCCGCAAGGCAATGTCACCCCTGCAGGAGTGATTCCGCGATTGAAGCAATTCAAGGTGGCGGGCATTTTTGAGTCCGGCCATTTTGAGTACGACTCGGCACTCGCGCTCATTGCGCTTGAAGACGCCCAAAAATTGTTTCGTATCGAAGGCGTGACCGGTATCCGCCTCAAAGTCGATGACCTATACGACGCGCCCATCATCGCGCGCGACCTCACGCGCATCGTCAGCGGCGATGTGCTGATCCGCGATTGGGGCCGCATCAACCGCAACTGGTTTGCTGCGGTTCAGGTCGAGAAGCGCATGATGTTTATCATTCTCACGTTGATTGTCGCGGTGGCGGCGTTCAATCTGGTCTCGTCGCTGGTGATGACAGTGACCGACAAGCGCGCCGACATCGCAATTCTCAGAACGCTGGGCGCGGCACCCGGCGCGATTTTGCGCATCTTCATGATCCAAGGCTCTGTGTCGGGTGCTTTCGGCACCATTTTTGGCGCGGTGGCCGGCATCATAACGGCCCTCAATCTCGATACCTGGGTGCCGGCCATCGAGCGTGTGTTCGGCATTCAGTTTTTGGCCAAGGAAATTTATTTCATCAACACGCTGCCGTCAGACCCGCGCATGTCCGACATCGGTGCCATCGTCGTGGTCGCGCTGTTGATGAGCGTGGTTGCCACCATTTACCCAAGCTGGCGCGCCGCCCGCATTCAGCCGGCCGAGGCGCTACGCCATGAATGAAGTCGCGGTGAGACAGACACGGGCAATCGACCGCGCAGGGCGCCAGGGGCCGCGCGGCGAGGCCTCGGTAGTCAGTGAAGGTATGCAGTATGCGTGATGCAGTCATCCGCGCGACCGGTCTGTCCAAGACGTACACCCAGGGCCCGCAGCCGGTTGAAGTGTTGCGAAGCATTGACCTTGAAGTGAGGGCGGGCGAGACCATCGCCATCGTTGGTGCCTCCGGCTCGGGCAAGAGCACGTTGCTGCATACATTGAGTGGCCTCGACACACCGACCTCCGGTACCGTCCTCATCAACGGCCAGAACATCGCATCGCTGGGCGAAGCAGAGAAGGGCGCGCTGCGCAATCGCGCGCTGGGTTTCGTCTATCAGTTCCATCATCTGCTGCCTGAATTTACCGCGCAGGAAAATGTCGCGATGCCGCTGCTGATCCGGCGTGACGCCCCAAGAGTCGCTCTGGGAGCGGCTCTGCAAGCACTCACCGATGTGGGCCTCGGCCCGCGCGCGAGCCATGTGCCCGGTGAACTCTCGGGCGGTGAACGCCAGCGCGCCGCAATTGCGCGTGCATTGGTGACGCGCCCGCAATGCGTGCTGGCCGATGAACCCACCGGCAACCTTGATCGTGAAACTGCACGCGCGGTTTTTGAAGTGATGCTCGATTTGCAACGCAAGGCTGGAACCAGCTTCGTCGTGGTGACGCATGACCGCGAGTTGGCGCAGCGCATGGATCGCATGTTTGAACTCACGGCAGGGCGGCTCGGCGCGGTGAAATAGCACTGGCCATTGCACGGGTCACTTGCGCCGGTCACTTCCATCGGTCACTTGCACCGCGGCAAGAGTCGGCCCGGTCTTGCAGACCAGACGCGCGACCGGAGCTTTAAGCGATGCGCCGCATTAGCCCATTCACCCGCTTCCTCAATGAATCCCGCATCCATCATCCTGCTTGCGCTGGCCATGTCCACCGACGCCTTCGCCGCTGCCATCGGCAAGGGGGTGGCGCTGCATCACCCGCGCTGGCGCGAAGCGCTGCGCACCGGCTTGATCTTCGGCGTGATCGAAGGCTTGACCCCCATCGCCGGCTGGTGGCTGGGCAGCGCCGCCGCCAGATATGTCAGCGAGTGGGATCACTGGATCGCCTTCAGCCTGCTCGGCATCCTCGGCCTGCGCATGATTCATGCAGGCCTTAGCGTCGATAAGGAAAGCGATGCGCCCAAGCCCCGCAGCCATTCATTCTGGCTGCTCGCGCTCACCGGATTTGCCACCAGCATTGACGCCATGGCCGCAGGCGCGGGCCTGGCCCTCGTTGGCGTGAATATTTATCCGGTAGCGGCGGTGATTGGCTTCACCACCTTTGTGATGGTCACTGCAGGCGTGATGCTTGGTCGCATTCTCGGCGCAGCGGCGGGCAAGCGCGCCGAGATTGCGGGCGGCTTGCTGTTGATCGGAATTGGCTCAGCGATACTGCATGAGCATTTGGCGGACGGGTGAGTCGCTGCCGTCCAATTCGCATCCAGGCCTAGGGGCCGCGCATTTCTCTCAGCCGAAAATGGCGTAGGGATGTCGATGGAGATTGCCGTTTTGTCCCAGTCTCATGTAGCATGAGTCCTACACGTGCCGAAACGCCGCGAGAGCGATGGTCGTGCCCATCGCAAATCATGTCCATCAAAGGAGACGCATCATGGCAAAAAGCAAATCAACCAACAGTGTTTACCGCATCACCGAACTGATCGGAACAAGCAGTGTGTCGTGGGAGGACGCCGCAAAAAACGCGGTTGAAACAGCCGGCAAGACCCTGCGAGACCTGCGTATCGCCGAAGTCGCCGACCTTGACATGGTGATCGAAAAGGGCAAGGTGGCGTCGTATCGTGCGAAGGTGCGGCTGTCGTTCAAGTACGACGCCTGAAAGTCACATTTCGCAGTGTGCCGGATGCGGAGGGAAAAGTGGTGTCCGGCATTTTCCTTTCGATGAGCAGCGATTCAACAAAAGTGTATCAAGCAAACTCTTTCCGCAACAGCTTGGCTCCCTCCACCATCGCACACAGCTTCCCGTCCGCTACATCGCGCGGCAAATACTTCATGCCGCAGTCGGGCGCGAGAATGACGTTTTCTTTTTTGACGTAGGGCAGGGCGCGCTTGATGCGGGCGACGACAGTCTCGGGCGTCTCGATGCGCATGTCAGACAAGTCGATGCAGCCGACCATGATTTTCTTGTTGTCGAGTTGGGTAAAGACAGAACAGTCGAGGTTGGACTGCGCTGTCTCCAGCGAAATTTGTTTGCATGAGCAGCCATGCATTTCCGGCAGGAACGAATAGCCGCTGGGCCGTGCGTGGATCACGGCGGCGTAGCCGAAGCAAATGTGGACTGCGGTCTCGCCAGAGATGCCTTCGAGCGCGCGGTTGAGTGCTTTGAGGCCGTACTCGCGCGCGCGTTCGGGGCGGGCCTGCATGTAGGGCTCATCTATCTGCACCACGTCGGCGCCGGCAGCGAAGAGGTCGCGGATTTCTTCGTTGACAGCGGCGGCGTAGGCGAGCGAGGCTTCTTCTGCGGTCTTGTAATAATCGTTTTGCGCCTGCTCGCTCATGGTGAAGGGGCCAGGTACGGTGATCTTGACCTTGCGTGTGGTGTGTGCCTTGAGAAATTTGAGGTCATCGACTTCCACCGGGTGCATGCGCTTGACCGGGCCGACCACGCGCGGCACCGGGTTGGGGTGGCCGCTGCGGTCGAGGGCGGTGCCGGGGTTGTCTATATCCACGCCTGACAAGGCTGTGGCGAAGCGGTTGGAGTAGCTCTCACGGCGGATTTCGCCGTCGGTGATGATATCGATCCCGGCATTTTCTTGCGCACGGATCGCAATCAAGGTGGCGTCGTTTTGTGCTTCTTCGAGATACTCGGCAGGGATGCGCCAGAGTTCTTTGGCGCGTGTGCGCGGCGGGAAGCGGCCCGCGAGTTTCTGGCGGTCGATCAGCCACTCGGGTTGCGGGTAACTGCCGACGAGGGTGGTAGGGAACAGCATTCATTACTCCAGAGGGTGGACGGGCAAAGAGGGAGCTGACAGGATTGATGTGGGTGGCGCCGCACAACCGGCACGACGTGCCGGCGAATGAATGGCCGGGTGCGAACCAGACTTACTGACACATGTTGATCAGCAAGCGGTCCATAAACGCCTCACATTGTGCAAGCTGCGACAGCTCGCAATATTCATTCGGTTTGTGCGCCTGCTCAATCGATCCCGGCCCGCAGATGATCGACGGCAACCCGGCTTTCTCGAACAAGCCTGCCTCGGTGGCGTAGGCGACTTTGGCGGTTTTGTCGTTGCGCGACAGTGCAATCGCCAGTTGCGTGACGGCGGCGGTGTCGGCGGCGTAAGAGCCTGGCGCGTCGGATTTGAGGTCGATGTCGATGCCGGTTTGCGCCGAAATTTTCTTCATCGCGGGCAGGAGTGAGGCAGCAAAGCCACGCACTTCGTTTTCGATGGCTTCCGGGTTGGCGCCCGGCAGATAGCGAAATTCCCATTCGAAGCTGCATTTCCCCGGCACGATATTTTGGGCGGTACCGCCCTTGATGGTGCCGGTCATCATGGTCGTGAAAGGCACATCGAAGCCGTTGTCGCGCGTCTCCAGTTGTTCCATGCGCTCGGCCATGTGGCGGATGTAGGTGATGATTTGCGCGGCGTATTCAATGGCGTTGACACCTTGCGGGGTGAGGGCGCTGTGCGCTTCCTTGCCATGCACGGTGCAGCGATAGGAGCGCTTGCCCTTGTGTGCGGTGATGACCTGCATCGAGGTCGGTTCGCCGACGATGACGCCGGCCGCCTTGAAGCCTTGCTGCCGCAGCAGGTCAATCAGGCCGCGCACGCCGACGCAGCCGACTTCTTCGTCATACGAGAGCGCAAAGTGGATCGGCGCTTTGAGGTCGGCAGCCACGAAGCGCGGCGTCATGCCGAGCGCGACGCCGAGGAAGCCTTTCATGTCGCAGGCACCGCGCGCGAAGAGACGGCCATCCTTGATCGTCGCCTGGAACGGATTGGTGTCCCAGGGCTGGCCATCGACCGGCACGACATCGGTGTGGCCGGAGAGGACGATGCCGGGACGCACCTGGCTCCCGGCCTGCGGCCCATTTTTTCCCCACACCGTGGCGAACAGGTTGGCCTTGGTCTTCTCGGTGTTGTAGACCAGGGTCGAGTCGATGCCCTGCGGTTTCAACCAATCGCGCACTGACTCAATCAGGCCGAGGTTGGAATCGCGGCTGGTGGTGTCGAACGAAATCAGGCGTTCGATCATCGCCAACGATTCGGGCTTGATGCCGTGGTTGCTGTGACTGGCGTCGAGTGCGCCGCTGGGGGTATCGGTGATTTTCATGATGACTCCTGAAGCCTGACGGCAGGAAAAATTATGCTGTGCCGCCATCGTTAAGATGACAAGCCGCTAGTCTACCCTGAGCGATTTCGCGCAGCGCGGGCTGCTCGCGCGCGCAGCGCGGCCCGGCCTGCTGGCAGCGCGGGTGAAAGTGGCAGCCCGATGGAGGGGCGAGCGGCGAGGGAATTTCGCCGCGAATCGGCACATAGGTGCGCTTGCGTTTGGCGAGGTCCGGCACCTCGGCCAGCAGGGCTTGCGTATAGGGATGATTCGGCGCGGCGTAAATTTCATCCGTCGGCGCACTCTCGACCACGCGGCCCAGATACATGATGACGACGCGGTCTGACAAGTGCCGCACCACGCCCAGGTCGTGGCTGATGAACAGATAAGTGAGGTTGAATTCTTCGCGCAAGTCCATGAACAGGTTGAGCACCTGTGCCTGGATCGACACGTCGAGCGCGGCGACCGCTTCGTCGCAGACGATGAACTCGGGCTTGACCGCCAGCGCGCGCGCAATGCCGATGCGGGCGCGCTGCCCACCCGAGAACTGATGCGGATAGCGGCGTGCGAAGGCGGGGTCAAGCCCTACCTTGCGCAGCAGACCGGCCACGTATTCGCCTTGCGCGCGGGCCGGAACAAGTCCGTGTACGACCGGTGCTTCACCAATGATGTCCGTGACGCGCAGGCGTGGGTTGAGCGAGGCATAGGGATCCTGGAAGATCATCTGGATCGACAGCTGTGCAGCCTTCGCTTCGGCAGCCGGCAGGTGCGCCATGTCGTGCCCCCTGTGCAGGCGCGTACCCTCAGTGAGCGTGTGCAGGCCCACCACCATGCGCCCAAGCGTTGATTTGCCGCAGCCTGATTCACCAACCAGACCCACCACTTCGCCGGCGTTGATTGCAAGATCGACTTTGTCGACCGCATGCACGATTTCTTCGCGCTGCTTTGCGCCGAACAGGTTGCCGATTTTGGCGGCGGCGTCGAGCGGTTTGACGAAGCGCTTGGAGGCCTGTTGCAGTTCGAGAAGGGCAATCATGCCACCACCTTGGCACCCGCTTGCATCGCCTTGTCACGCAAGGGATGGAAGCAGCTCACTTCATGGGCGGTGAGGGCGTGCTCCATGTGCGTGTCGCCCTGAACCTGGCTTGAAACCCGTCGCTGGAGCGCTTCTTGGGGATGTGCCGCTGAAACCCGCTCCAGGAGCGGGTCTTGGCGGCATTGTTCATCGGCATGCGCACAGCGTTCACGAAACGGACAGCCCGCGCCAAGGTTGGTGAGCGATGGTGTCATGCCGGGAATCTGTTTGAGGCGGGTGCGGCGTTTGCTATCCGTACCACCGGTACTGGCGGCACCGCCGGCGTGGCGCGATGGTACCGAATCGAGCAGGCCCTGGGTGTAGGGATGCGCAGTGCGGTCGAGCACATCGTCCACCGTGCCGCGCTCGACGATGCCGCCGGCGTACATCACGCACACTTCATCGGCGAGACCGGCAACCACCGACAGATCATGGGTGATCCAGATCAGCGCCGTGCCCGACTCGCGGCAGAGTTTCTGCATCTCGGCGAGGATCTGCCCCTGAATCGTCACGTCGAGTGCGGTGGTTGGCTCGTCGGCGATGATGAGATCGGGCTTCAGTAACAGCGCAGTGGCAATCGCCACCCGCTGGCGCATGCCGCCGGAGAACTGGTGGGGATACGATTTGAGTCGCTCATCGGGCGACGGAATGCCCACTTGTGCCAGCGCTGCGCGGCAACGCTCGAGCGCTGCCGCGCGGCTCACGTCTTCGTGGGCCTGGATCGCCTCCACCATCTGCGTGTCGATGCGCAGCACCGGGTTGAGCGTCATCATCGGGTCTTGAAAAATCATCGCAATGCGATTGCCCCGCAGCGCGCGCAGCGCCTCGGCATCAAGGCCGCGCAGTTCCTGGCCGTTGAGAAGGATGCGACCGCCCACCACTTGGCCCGGAGGATCGATCAAGCCCATGATGGAGTAACCGGTCATCGACTTGCCCGAACCGGACTCGCCCACCAGGCCCATGATCTTGCCGCGTTCGACTGCAAACGAGACCTGGTTGACCGCCTTGACCAGGCCCGCGCGCGAGCTGA
>JANPAR010000194.1:0-2726 GCA_031430015.1 Burkholderiales bacterium | reverse complement strand
AAACGGCGACCACTTGGCCAGTGCACCCAGGGCACGCAGGCTGCGGATCAAGTCTTTCTTGACTGCCGCTTTTACTTCGTCGGACACCGCGCCACCGAAGAACGCTTCGGGGTAAAGCCGGCGCGCCTGCAACTCGATGTGCATATCGAGCACATTGCACAGCTCGCGTACCTTGGCGCGCTGATACGCACCGGCGGGATACAGCGGCATTTGCGGATAGGCGTCTTCGAGATATTCGCAGATCATCTGCGATTCACTGAGCGGCCCCTCGGCTGTTTCTATATACGGCACCTTGCCCATGGGAGAGAGCTTGAGGCCATCGTCCTTGATCGGCAGCCAGACCAGTTCTTCCTCAAACGGCACGCCCTTTTCAAGCAGCGCAAATTTGACCTTGTTGTAGTAGTTGCTGACGGCAAAGCCGCAGAGTTTGAGCATGGAAGTCTCCTGTTGGATGTGCGTGTAATTGTGAGTGCGTTTGTGTGTGTGAATACGCGTGCGCGTGAAATGGCGTGTACGGGAAAGCGCAGCCGATTACAGCATAGCTGGCATGCACGTCCCCCGGTGCTAAAATTTTTGTTTGCCTCCAGCGAAACCGCAACGGCGCGGTGCTCATCACTCATGCGCGATTTCTCAAAAGACACTCTCACCGTCGGTATTGCCGGCACCGGCGCAATGGGGCGCGGCATCGTGCAAGTGATGGCGCAGGCGGGCTGCAACGTGCTGCTGTTTGACGCGATGGACGGCGCCGCCCAGAAAGCACGCGACTACGTGGCGGGCATGCTGGCCAAGCTCGCCGAGAAAGGCAAGCTGACAGCCGCGCAGGCAACTGCCATGACCGGCAGCATGCAGGTCATCAACGATTTCGCCGGCTTTAAGCCCTGCGATCTGGTGGTCGAAGTGATCGTCGAAAACCTAACCATCAAGAAAGAGTTCTTCGTCAAACTCGAAGCGGCGGTGAGCGACGATTGCGTGCTCGTCACCAATACCTCGTCACTCTCGGTCACGTCGATTGCCGCCGCTTGCAAGCGGCCCGAGCGCGTTGCGGGATACCACTTCTTCAACCCGGTGCCACTGATGAAAGTGGTCGAAGTCATCGCAGGCGCACGCACCGGCCCGGGCGTGTGCGAAGCCCTGACCGCGTTGACCAAACGCTACGGTCATACGCCGGTCAATGCCGCCGATACACCCGGCTTCATCGTCAACCATGCCGGGCGCGGCTACGGCACCGAGGCGCTCAAGATTTTGCAGGAAGGCATCACGTCATTCCATGCGCTCGACCGCATCATGACCGACGCAGCGGGCTTTCGGCTCGGCCCCTGCGAACTGCTCGATCTCACCGGCATGGATGTGTCGCACCCGGTGATGGAGTCGATCTACCACCAGTATTACGAAGAGCCGCGCTACCGTCCTTCCGTGATTGGCCAACCGCGCAAGGACGCGGGCCTGCTGGGGCGCAAGACAGGCCAAGGTTTCTACAAGCACCTCGATGGCAAACAAGAAGTGTTTGCCGATGCGCCGATGCCTGCGGCGCGGCCAGTTTCGGTGTGGCTGCACAAGGGGGACGGCAATGTGGAGGCCGTTGCGGCCCATGCTGCGGCCGCCGACCTGATCGGCAGGCTTGGCGTGCCCATGGAGAGCGGCAGCACTCCTTCGAGTGATGCGCTGATCGTGGTGATGCCACTCGGTACCGATGCGACCAACGCCGCCCTCGACGCCGGGCTGGACCCGGCGCGTACCGTTGCGCTCGATACATTGCTGCCGCTGGTCAAGCGCCGGACAGTGATGACGACCGTGGTAACACGTCCTGACATGGCCGCCGCTGCCCACGGGCTGTTTGGCTCCGACGGCGTGCCAGTCACGCTGATTCGCGACAGCGCGGGCTTCGCTGCCCAGCGCATTCTCGCCACCGTCGTCAACGTCGGTTGCGACATCGTGCAGCAGCGCGTGTGTTCGCCCGCCGATCTTGACCTTGCCGTCACGCTGGGTCTGTCTTACCCGCAAGGCCCGCTGGCGTTCGGTGATGCACTCGGGCCGATGCGTGTGCTGACGATCCTGAAAAATATTTACAAGCTCACTGGCGACCCGCGCTATCGTCCCAGCCCGTGGCTGACGCGCCGTGCGCGGCTCGGCATTTCCCTGCTGACGCCCGAGACGTGACGCGGCGTCGATTGAGTCCCGCTCCGAAATTGCAGTATTGACTTACCCGCAACCGCTCCACCCGCATTGCCCGAGAGACCGGTCTTGAGCCGGTCATGTCCATCACCCAAAACTTTCGTATGAGGTAAATCATGCTCGACGCTTATATCTACAACGGCCTGCGCACCCCCTTCGGCCGCCACGCCGGCAAACTCGCCACCGTACGCACTGACGACCTGGTGGGCGGCGTAATGAATGCGGTGATCGCCGCTTCGCCTTTCAAGGCCGAACACATCGAAGACGTGATTCTGGGTTGCGTCAATCAGGCCGGCGAGGACTCGCGCAATGTCGCGCGCAATGCCCTGCTTGCAGCCGGCCTGCCGCAGACCGTGGGCGGCCAGACCGTCAATCGCCTGTGTGCCTCGGGCCTCGCCGCAGTGATCGAATCAGCGCGTGCCATCACCTGCAAGGAAGGCGAGTTGTATCTGGCCGGCGGCGTCGAGTCAATGAGCCGCGCCCCCTTCGTGATGTTGAAGTCGGAGTCACCATTCGCACGTGAATTCAGGATGGCCGACACCACCATTGGCGCA
>JANPAR010000193.1:0-8052 GCA_031430015.1 Burkholderiales bacterium | reverse complement strand
GCATCGGCTGGTAGCCGTAGCCGCCCAGGATGTTGACCATCTTGGCGCTGTTGGTGACGAGGCGCTTCCAGCCCTTGGCCTCGGCCATCTCGCGCGCATACGACTGGTAAAAGCACATGCCCGAGAGGACGGTGCCACCGGCTTCTTCAATGGTGCGTGTGTACCCCATGCGGTCGCAGTCGGGTTTGACTTGCGGGCTGGTGATGGCCAGCAGCGGCACCTTGAGCTTGCGGCCATCGCACAGGCCGGCCACGTCGCGCAATTCGAGCAGGCTTAACTGCGGGGCGGAGAACACCACGACGTCGATGTCGCCTTCCTTGCGATAGGATTTTTCCAGCGCTTCAAACTCAGCGCGGCCGACGCGGTGTTGCGGCAATCCGGCAGGCGCCACGTCGTACAGGCGGCTCGCTTCGGGCGTCAACCCCACCAGATGAAACAACGCCGTTGATCCGAAGCTTGCCATCGCCGCACCGAAATGCTTGAGCTGGTCGGAGCCGGGTGCGCCTTCCAGACCTTCAATCACCGGCACGGCCCAGTAGTTGCCGGCGAGGCGCCCGATCACGCCGCCCAGTGCGCCCCACTCATTGAGCGACGCGGGGGTTTGGTCGACGCGCACATGCAAGCTGGCCTGGCGCTGCGCGTCAAGGTGAAAGCCGTAGCGCGGCGTGCGCGCAGTCAGGCCGGCCGAGAGCGCCGAAGGCCCGCCTTCGAAGTTGGAGCGCGCGCCGCACACCGAGTTCGAATAGATCACCACGCCGGTGTCGCCGTAGGCGACGTGCTCGTTGCGCAGCGCCGGCTGCACCGTCTGGGAGTTGATGCAGGTGTCGGTCATCATCACCCCGAGCTTGACGAAGGCGGCGATGGCGCGCTCTTCGAGGGTGAGCATCGCTTTGGTGTGGCCGAGAAACGCCGCCTTGGCAAAGTCGGTGCCGCGCGGGTCGGTGATGGTGGGGATGCGCACGCGGTGCCGCCCTTCTCTGGTGGCGGCAAGCGATTCGAGCCAGCGCACCCCTGCGTCACCCAGGCTTTCGGTATCGGCCATGATGTGCGCTTGGGTCACCGGCACGAAATCGGCGGCGCCAAAAAAGTCGCCCACCTGGATCTGGTGCTGCAGTGCTTGCTGCGGCACCGGACCTGATTTGCCTGCCAGGATGTCTTGTTCTTCGTCGTTGAGTTTCATGTGTGGTGAGCCAGTACAGTCTTCAGTCGATGGTAGCGCCAGAATCGCGCACCGCCTTGCCCCACTTGGCCGCTTCGGCCTTCTGGAACTCGGCGAATGCTGTGCCGGTGAGCGTACGAGGCGCCACACCCAGTGGCCCGAGCCGGTCGCGCATGGCAGCACCCTGCGCAATTTTCTCGATCTCACCGGCCAGCTGCATCAGCAGCGGTGCCGGCAGATTGGCCGGCGCGTAGACGCCCCACCATGCGGTCGATTCAAAGCCCGGGTAGCCCGACTCAGCGACCGTCGGCACTTGCGGCAACACGCCAGAACGCGCGGCACCCGATACCGCGAGCGCACGCAGCTTGCCCGACTGAATGTGCGGCAGCACCGATTGCAGCGGATCGAACATCATCTGGATCTGGCCGCCCAGCAGGTCGGTGACGGCGGGCGCACTGCCTTTGTAGGGCACGTGCTGAATGTCGATGCCGGTGGCGCTACGAAACATCACACCGGTGAGGTGGCCCGGCGTGCCATTGCCGGCCGTGCCGTAGGCGAGCCTGCCTGGCGTGCGCTTCGCCAGGGCTACCAGCGATGCAATCGATTCAACCTGTAGCGAGGGGTGAACCACGATGGCGACAGGGGCAGCCGCTACCAATGCCACCGGCGTGAAATCGCGCACTGGATCGTAGGCCAGCTTCTTGTAGAGCGAGAGGTTGATGGCGTGCGTGCCGACGGTGGCCATCAGCAGTGTCAGGCCATCGGGCGCAGCTTTGGCCACCGCATCGGCGCCGACCGAACCGCCGGCGCCACCGCGGTTATCGATGATCACGCTGGCGCCCAAGGCTTCACCGAGCAACTGCGCGAGCGGCCTGGCCACAATATCCGTGGGGCCGCCGGCGGGAAACGGCACCACCAGACGGATCGACTTTCCCGCAAGGGCTTGGGCGAAAGCTTGCGGAATCTGCAGGCCACTGACGAGGGCGGTTGCAGCAGCGGAAGTCAATAGGGAACGTCGGTTCATCTTGTTCTACCCTTCTTCACGCCATGCCGATCTGCGGCAAGGGCGCGCATGCATCATCCGGCCGGCTGGCGATCATGTCCATCAGCTCGCGTTGTACTGCGACATAAGCGGGATCACCAAACCGGTTGTCCATTTCATGCGGGTCTTCGGCGAGGTCATAGAGTTCACCCGCACCGCTGTTTTTTTCGAGCGTCAGTTTGCGCGTCCTGGTGCGCACCGTGCGCAGGGCAAGGTCGACACCGCAGCGCGAGGCGCGCAAGTCCCATTCGGAAAGCGCGAAGTCACGATGTGCGGTATCGGTCTCGATCAGCGGCTTGAGACTGCGGCTGTGTACCTTACCCGGCAACGACACGCCAGCGTAGTCACAAAAGGTGGCAGGCAGGTCGAGGGTCGAGACCGGGTCAGCGACGACCTTGCCTTTAGGCACGCCCGGCCCTTCAAACAGCATGCCGACGCGCAACAGGCCTTCATAGGCCATCGGCCCCTTCAGCAGCAGCCCGTGGTCGCCCAGCCAGTCGCCATGGTCGGTGGAGTAGACGATCAATGTGTTCTCGGCCAGCCCCAGGTCTTGCAGTGCGATGCGAATGCGCCCGACCTGATGGTCGATCAGCGAGATCATGCCGTAGTAGTTGGCAATCAGCGCACGCATCTGCGCTTCGCTTTGCTTCGGTGTACGAGAGGACTTCTCGCGGAACTTGCGCAGACGCTCGTTTTCCATTTTCGGCCTGCCCTCGAGCGCGGCGCGATGCCACCATGGCCGGCGCTCCAGGTCCATGTCTTTATGCAGCGGCAACTCGACTTCATCGGGGTGGTGCAGGTGGCACCACGGCTCGGGAGCATCGAACGGATGGTGGGGATCCGGAAACGAGGCCCACAGGCAGAACGGGCCATCACGGTGCTCGCGCAGATAGTCGATGGTGCGGTTGCCGATCCAGGTCGAGTTATGCCAGGCCACCGGCAGCGCCGAGTTGAAGGTCTCGTGCGCCGTGGTGAGGGGCGGCAACGCCTTCTTGTACAGCTCGGTGCGCTCATCACCGCGCCCGTCTGCGTGGTACCAGCGCTCGTAGGCGCCGCCACGCGGTGGATGCATCGGCGGGAACATGTTGTGGCCTTCGAGCATCAACTCAACGTGCTCGATCCCCATGTAGGGGCCACTCCAGTCCGCGCCGAAGTTGGCGCTGCTGACAGTGCATTCGGGCGTGCCGGTCGGCTCAAAACAGTGATTGGTGTTGAAGTGCGCCTTGCCGATCAAGCCGGTGGCATAGCCGGCCTTGGACAGTGTGCCGCCATAGCCGGCTGCGCCAACCGCAGGTGGCAGGTCGATGCCGTTGTCAGACACACCGTGGGTCAGCGGCAGCAGGCCGGTAAGGATCGAGGCGCGTGAAGGTTGACACACCAGGTTCGGCGTAATGGCCGCTGAAAAGCGCGTGCCAGAGCGCGCCATCTCGTCCAGATGCGGTGTCTTTACCTTGCGCCCCTCGAAGCCATAGCAATCGGCGCGCTGCTGGTCGGAGGTGATGAAGAGGATGTTGGTTTTTTTTGCCATGCTCTGGGGTCCTTAGTCTGCCTGAATGTTGGCGGCCCGAAACACCTCGGGCCAGCGTGCGGTTTCGCGTTGAATCATCTGGGCGAACTCTTCGGGCGTGGCGCTGACGGCGTTGTCCATGCCAATCGCCGAGAGCTTCTCGATCACGCCCGGCAGGCGCATGGCTTTTAGCAACTCGGTGTGCAGCCGGGCGACGATATCCGGCGGCGTGCCTGCCGGCGCCACCAGGCCCTGCCACTGCGCCATCTCGAAATTGGCGATGCCTGATTCGCCCACCGTGGGTACATCGGGCAACAACTTGGATCGGTCGCGCGAGGTCACGACCAGCGCCTTGAGCTTGCCCGCCTTGATGTGCGGCAGCGCCGGCGCCATGCCCAGCATCCCGAGTTTCACTTGACCCGCCACCACATCGACGATCGCTTGCCCGCCGCCTTTGTAGGGTATGTGTTCGGCCTGAAAGCCGGCGATCGACTTGATGCTTTCAAACGCCAGATGCTGCGGGCCGCTCTTCCCCGGCGTGGCAAACGACAGCGCCGCCGGGTTGGCCTTGCCATACCGGATCACGTCCTGCAGGCTGGCCACCGGCAGGCTCGGGTGCGCCACCAGCACCAGCGAGCCGCGCCCGAGCAGGCTGACGTGGGAAAAGCTCTTGACCGGGTCATGCTTGATTGACTTGATCGCGGTCGGCATCATCGAGTTGCCGTCGACAAACATCAACAGCGTGTAGCCGTCGGGCGGCGCAGCGGCTACCAGTTCGGTGCCGATCACGCCGGCTGCGCCCGGCCGGTTTTCGACGATGACCGATTGCCCGAGCGCCTCGCCCATCGGCTGCGCGACGGCGCGCGCGATGATATCGGTGACACCCCCGGGCGCGTACGAGACGATGATGCGAATCGGGCGGTTGGGGTAAGGCGCACCCTGGGCCGGTGCCCGACGGGAAACGGCTGCTGCCCCGATCCCGGCCAGCAGCAGAGCTCGGCGATGTTTCTGAAGCGTAGTCTGCATCATGCGTTCATCCTCCATCGATTCAAGGTGCGTTGCCGAATGACCTCACTCAATCTTGATGCCGGCCGCCTTCACGATCGGCGACCAGCGGCCGATCTCGTTTTTCATGAAGGCGGCGTACTCTTCGCCAGTGGTAGCGTGAATCTCATACCCTTGCTTGACCAGACGATCCCGCACCTCGGGGTTGGCGAGCGCCGCCACCATCGCCTGATGCAGGCGCCTCTGGATCGCCACCGGTGTGTTGGCCGGCGCCAGCAGGCCATAGAACGCCGAGCCGACCAGATCCGGCATGCCCTGCTCGGCCACAGTAGGCACATTCGGAAACAGCGGCGAACGGACTTTGGATCCGAGCGCAATCGGTCGCAGCTTGCCGGCGGCAACATGGGTGCCCACCGGGCTGATGGCGTCAATGAACACTGGAATGGTGCCGGAGAGCACATCGAGCGAAGCGGGCGCTGCACCTTTGTAAAAGATCAGATTGAGATTGGCTTTGGTCTTGAAGCGCATCATCTCCGAGAGCAGATGCGGCAGGGTGCCGACCGAAGCGATCGCTACGGCCACGCCGCCGCTCTGGCGCTTCGAGTCATCCACGATGTCCTGCAGCGTTCTGTACGGTGTAGCCGGATGGGTGACGAACAGCATCGGGATCGACACGCCCAGTGAAATCGGCGCGAAATCGCGCTCGGGGTCGTAGGGCAGTTTCATGCCCAACGCAGTGTTCAGGGCCACGGTGGCCGAGGCCATCAGCAGGGTGTAGCCATCGGGCGCCGCTTTGGCTACGCCCTCCATGCCCGCAATGCCGCCGGCGCTGGCGCGGTTCTCGATGATCACCGGCTGGCCGAGGTGTTCGGCCATCTTGATGGCGATGACGCGGGTCGAGGTGTCGAGCCCGCCGCCGGCTGCTTGCGGCACGACCAGGCGGATCGGACGCGTCGGGTAATCACCGGCAGGCTGCGCGACTGCCACGGTGGCGGCGAAGAGACCCAGAAGAGCGAGCAGGCGCGAATGGGCGGCATAGTTCATGGGCAAGACTCCTCGATGAGCAAGCAAGGTCTGTTGACGAGCGTTGGTGGGTCAATCCACTCTGGCGCCGGTGCGTTTGACGATGTCGGCATACTTGGCCACATCCTTGGCGATGCGCGCGCCAAATTCGGCCGGGGTGTTGCCGACCATCTCAAATCCGGCTGCCACCATCGGGTCCGCCACTGCGGGGTCGCGCAGGATCCTGGCAATTTCAGCGTTGAGCTTGTTGATGATCTCCGCCGGGGTACCGGCCGGCGCCATCAGGCCGTTCTCGGATTCGATATCGAAGCCGCCGGATTTGAGGGCTTCGTGGACCGTTGGCACGTCGGGCAGTTGCGCCATGCGTTTTTGCGACGTGACCGCGAGCGCGCGAAACTTGCCGCCCTTGATGTGGGTAAGAGCCGTGGCGAACACCGGAAACGCGTAGTCATTTTGCTTGCCCAGCAGCGCGTTGAGAATGTCTGGCGCTGATTTGTACGGAATGTGCAATACATCAATGCCGGCACCGAACTTGAACAACTCGCCGCAAAAGTGCGCCAGCGACCCGCTGCCGCCTGAAGCGTAGGAGAGGCCTCCCGGCTTGGCCTTCGCCCGCACCACGATGTCATCGATGGATTTGAATGGCGAGTCGACCGGCACAATCAACACCGCCGGGGTGCGAATCAGGCCGGTGATCGGCGTGAAGTCTTTCTGCGGGTCGTAATTGACCTTGCTGAACAGGCTCGGGTTGGCGACGAACCCGCTGGTGGTACCAAGCAGCGTGTAGCCATCTGCGGGTGCGCGGGCGGTTTGCTCGTTACCGATGTTGCCGCCTGCGCCCGGTTTGTTTTCGATCACGACCGGTTGTCCCAATGCAGCGGACAGGCGCGGCCCGACCACGCGCAAGATCGCATCGAGCGGAATGCCAGGCGGGAACGGCACGATGATGCGGATCGGCTTGGCGGGATAGGCTGTGCCTTGCGCCAGTGCGCTGCGCAGGGCGCCCGGGCCCGCCATCAGGGCCAGCAAGGCCGCCAGAGTGTGTCTGCGATGTTGATCCATGTGCACGTTCCTCTCGGGTTCTACCGGCGATCAGGCAGCGGCGCGCTGTCCCGGGTCAATCCACACATCCTCGATCTTGCCGCTGTAGCGATAGATGCCGTGGCGCTCATACAACTCCCAGAACACCGGTGCGCGCCGGTCGAGTCCGACATCGAGCCCTTCGAACGGGCCCATCATCAGAGTGGGCGACATTTCGGTCCAGCCGGATTTTTCAACGCCGTCGAGCAGCAGGCGGCCCTGGCCGCGCCGCTTGCCCAGCGCCTCGTATTCCAGAATCGCCTCATGTTCTCCCGGTGCCAGGTCCACCGGGACCAGATTGACCGGCACGCCGAAGCCGTTGTAATGCACGTTGAGCCGATCCGCCTCCAGGTACATCACCGCGCCGCCGATGGTGTCGCCAAGCGCCCAGAGAATGCCGGCATCCCCGGCACGCTGATGAAAGCGCACGCGAATCCGGAACGAACGGTTGCCCACCATCGGGATCACGTCAGTGCGCGTTGCGGTTTGCGCACCGGGCACAAAGCGGCGCGGCTGGTCGGAACGCTCGCGCATCCAGGCGGGGGTGTCGCTGAACTTGCCCGGGCGGCCGCGGTTGTCGAGCGGGTAGACCAGGTGCTGCCAGGCGGCGGCATCGAACGCTTCGACCAGTTCCTTGAGTTTGGCCGGATGCTGTTGTGCCAGGTCGGTACTCTCCGAAAAATCGTCGTCCAGGTTGTGCAGGGTCCAGTTGTCCATGTCGATCGGCGT
This sequence comes from Burkholderiales bacterium, assembly GCA_031430015.1. Taxonomy (GTDB): domain Bacteria; phylum Pseudomonadota; class Gammaproteobacteria; order Burkholderiales; family JAEUOS01; genus CANJDH01. Next base: position 507 of record JANPAR010000193.1, on the reverse strand, counting down.
GTCGCGCACCTGCAGCGAGCGAGCCAGCCAGCCGCTCTTGTAGTAAGCGCGATTCGACCAGCACTCGTAATACTGCTCGGTGCGTGGCGAGGGGGCGTTCTCCACGAGCAGCTTGGCGCAGCTCATGCCATCGAGCGAACGTGCCGGCTTGCCGTGGCTGACGTCCAGCTTCGGCACTCCGGCCAGGTCGAGCAGCGTCGGCATCACGTCGGTGACGTGCATGAACTGGCGGCGGATGGTGCCGCGATCCTTGATCCTGGCCGGCCATGAGGCGATGAAGCTCACACGTCGGCCGCCGCCGCCGGTGTAGGTCTTGAAGCTGGGGAACGGGGTGTTCGAGACTTCGCCCCATGCCGTCGGGTAGAGCGAGATGCTTTGCGGGCCGCCCAATTGCGAGAGCATGCCACGCTCGTGTTCCATCGAATGGTTCGGCAGGCCGGAGTAGCGGCGGTTGTTGAGCACCATGCCGTGCTCGCCGCCGGCGTCGGTGCCGCCGTTGTCCGACGA
>JANPAR010000192.1:0-9275 GCA_031430015.1 Burkholderiales bacterium | reverse complement strand
GGCCGATTGCTGCCTGATACCGCAAATCGCCAATGGCAAACGCTTCGATTGCAACTTCGATCATGTGCCCACGGTGATGCGCATCTGGGATCAATGCAACAAGCTCGACGCCTTCCAGAAGGCGGCACCGCAGAATCAGCCCGACAATGAGTAGGTTGCAGCGCGAATGGATAGCAGCGCGAGCAGGCAGCAGCGGTTCAATCGCAGGAATGATTTAACGGTAGTTTGGGCGACACACACGCAATGGCCACTAAAATGGGAATTCTTGTTTCAAACTTGGCTGCGGGCCTGGTAGAGAACCATTAACTTAAAGAACACGTCCATTGCGCTTCTCTCGTCGCTCGCGAAACGCCACCAGGCAGGCGCTGGGTTGGTTGACCCTGTTGTATGCCTCGGTCGGATCTGGAGTGGAGTTTGGTTCGCTCAGATCGATTCAGTGGGCCGGGGGGCAGACTGTGCAGATGGCCCAGGCTGGGATTGAGCAGCTGTCTGCACCGCGAGCAGGACGCGACGGGCTGGCCGGCGATAGCGCCTCGGCAACCGTTCGGCTGCGCTTGAGCGAGTTGGCGGCCAACGCATTGCGTAACCAGCCGTTGGTCGTTTCGGCCGACGCGCGGGCCCGCGCTGATTTTGAAAAAATCGAACAGGCCCGGGCATTGCTGCGGCCCAATGCGGCCGCTACCCTGAACGTCCGCCGCGAATTCGAGAACGCGGGTTCCACGGTTCCATTTCAGAACTTTGCTGCAGGCGCACAAGTCACTGTGCCGCTCTATCGGCCTCAGGCTGGCGCCGGAGTGGACTTCGCGCAATTTCAGTTTGAGGCGACGCGCAGTGCCAAGTTTGAGACCGAGCGGGATTTGTTGGCAGCGTTGGCAACGGCCTATTTGGCTGCCGGGCAGCTCGAGGCTGAAACCGAATTGCTGGAGGCCGAGCGAAATGGTTTGCTGATTCAGCGCGTGCTCAATGAGCGTCGCATGAATGGCGGCATAGGCACTTTGGTTGAAGTGCTTGAAACCGCTGCCCGCGCAGAACTCTTGCAGGGGCAGGTGCGCGGCGCGGAGGGAACCGAAAAACTCCAGTTGGCGGAGCTGGCGCGGCTCGCAAACACGCCGGTGGAACGGGTGTTGCGCCTGGGGGAGCGCACGCCGGGGGTAGTCGTGCCCGCGACGTCCGGGCATGCGTTGGCGCTTGCCCGAGAACAAAATGCGACGCTGAAGCGCTTGCGCTTGGCCGCTGAGAGCGCGCGCGCCACGGTTTCTGTCCAGCAAGCGGGCTCGAGCCCAGTGGTCGATTTGGTCGGCAATGTGGAACGCTCGCGATTTGAATTTAACGGCAGCCGCAGCCAGACGCCATCGAGCCAACTCGGCGTGCGGCTATCGGTTCCGCTGTTCACTGGCGGATTGATTGATGCTCGCGTGCGCGAGGCCCAGGCATCGGTAGAGCGCGCAGAGGCGGATTTGCAAGACGCCGAACTAACGCTTTCCGCCGACATCACGAAGGCCTTCGTAGATTTGGAGCGCGCGCGTGGCCAGTTGCAGGCCAACCTAGCGGCACTGGCGATCGCCAACACTTCCCTAAACGCGACCGTAAAGGCGTTTGAGGCTGGCGTGCGGGGAAATATCGACGTCCTGAACGCACAGCAGCAGACTTTTTCCGGACGGCGCGAATCATTGCGTGCCCGTTCCGCCATTTATCAGGCCCAGATTCGGATTCTTGCGCTGGCCGGGCTTCTCAACATGGATCAGTTGGGAAAACTTGAACGGATGATGTCGGAATGACCCATCCGGGACACGTGAGCGAGTACTGATTTGACAAACGGCTTGTTCCGCCAGCAAGCAATCGATGCCCTCCAGACGCGCTGGACCGGGCAGGCGGCAGCAATACGTCCCGTATCCGCATGGTTTCTGACGGGCTTCCTGTCGCTGGTTGCGGTGGCCGCCATCGCATTCCTGTTTTTTGGGTCATACACCAAAAAAGAACGTGTTTCCGGGGTCTTGATGCCTGCGGACGGGGTGATTCGGCTGCGCGCACCAGAGGGCGCGGTGGTGGCTTCCATCGCGGTGCGCGAAGGGCAGGCTGTCAAGGCTGGCGACTTGCTCATCGAGATTACGCAAGAGCGCTTCAGCGATCAGGGGGCAACCCAGGCATTGATCGATCAGAGTCTGAAACAGCAGATCGAACAATTACGTCTGCAAACGCGCCAAACCCAGATCGCTGCTTTCTCAGGCATCGCCGCGGTACAAGAGCGGGCGCGGCGTGCCGCTGCCGATTTGGGCAACATCGATGAAGAATTGCGGCTGCAGCAGCAGCAGGTCACATCCGCCGAGCGAGTCTTGGCCAATCTGAAACCATTGGCCGACGAAAAGATCGTTTCGGACATCCAATATCAGCAGCAAAACAATCAAGTCCTTGAATTGCGTTCCCGCGTGGAGGTATTGAGGCGTACGCGGGCTGCATTGCAGGCAGAAGCCTCGATGGCGCGCAGCGAAGGCTCCAATCTTGCAGCCAAGGCCGGCGCCGATACAGCTACTCTCGATCGTGGTTTGCTGGCTCTCGAACAAGACCGCATGCAACGCCGTACGGCAAGCGTGACGCAAATACGGGCACCCGTAAACGGTACGGTAACGGCGCTCCTCGCTTCTGTCGGGCAGCGCGTCGATACCGCCACGTCGCTGGCGGCATTGGTACCCGCAGATTCAAAAATGGAGGCGGTATTGTTTGTGCCCAGTTCTGCGATCGGGTTTATCCGCCCTGGGCGAAAAGTAATACTGCGTTACGACGCATTTCCATTCGAGAAATTCGGCCAATATGAGGGGGCGGTGTTGTCCGTATCGGGGGCGGACGTGCCAACCGTTGATTTGGGATCTCCTGCCGCCGTGCCTGTGTTGACGGACCGGCGCACAACGTTTCGCATCCGCGTCGCGCTGGAGCAAGACCACATTGACGCCTACGGCGCGCGTATCAAATTGAAACCCGGTCAAACGCTCGCGGCTGACATTGAGCTTGACCGGCGTACCTTGATTGAATGGATGTTCGATCCACTCTATGCGCTCGGTAAACGTATATAGGGGATATTGGTGAGTCAGAACCTGTTTTCGATTTGGGGCAAACGCGAACCGCCCTTGATTCTGCAAACCGAAGAGGCGGAGTGCGGTCTTGCGGCGCTGGCGATGTGTGCCGCAGTGTTGGGGTATGAAACTGACCTTCTTGCACTGCGCGGGCACCATGAAATATCACTCAAAGGTACTACGCTTGCCAGGTTGATGGAGATCGCTAGTGCGATGAAGATGCATGGGCGGGCCGTGCGCCTTGAACTCGAAGAACTGCACCAGCTCAAGACGCCTTGCATATTGCATTGGGAACTCAATCACTTTGTGGTGCTGGTGCGCGTTGAGCGGCGTGCAATAGTCGTCAATGATCCGGCGCTTGGCCGGCGCCGCTACACGTTCGATGAGGTGGGCAAGCGGTTTTCGGGGGTCGCCCTGGAGCTTTCTGCGCGATCCGATTTTGAAAAAAAGCTGGAAAAAACACCGCTTGATTTGCGCGCGTTTATGGTGGGTCAGCGCGGCTTGATCGGTGCGTTTGCGCAGGTACTTCTGCTCTCGCTGGTGTTGGAAACGTACAGCATCCTCTACCCACTTATCAATCAGTGGCTAATTGATGACGTACTGGTGACCCATGACGCGAACCTGCTGGTGGTACTGGTAGCCGCCGTGTTCTTGTTAACGGTAACCAACACCGCGACCAGACTGTTGCGTGGGTGGATATTGCTTGCGGCTTCGATTAGCTGGAATTTGCAATCGAGCGCAAATGTGTTTTTGCACATGATTCGATTGCCGGTTGCGTTTTTTGAGAAACGGCATGTCGGCGATATCTCATCCCGGTTTCATGCAGTAGACGAGATTCAAAATACGATCAGCACGAATTTCATTGAAAGCATTCTTGACGGCATCATGGCCGTCGTGGCGCTCATCATGATGTTCACCTACAGCGTAACGCTGGGTTGGATAGTCGTGGGGGCTGCAGTACTCTATGGCGCGGTGCGCTTTTTCATGTTTGGCCGGTATCGGCGTGCGACTGAGGAGCGCATTGTTCGCGCGGCGGCGCGCGAATCCTATTTCTACGAAACGCTGCGCGGGATTCCGGCCATCAAATTCTTTTCTCAAGTCGGATGGCGCGTCACCGGCTGGATGAACCGGCAGGTTGACGTTGCCAATGCAACCGTGGCGACGAGAAAGCTCGATCTGGTCTATCAGGGAGCCAACGGGATCATCAGCGCCCTTGAACGAGGGGTGATTCTGTATCTCATGGCACGCATGATTCTGGACAAGCAATACACGATCGGCATGATGGTCGCGTTCATGTCGTTCAAAGAACAATTTTTGGGACGCATTGTGACCTTGGTTGATCGCCTCGCGCGGTTTCGGCTCTTGCGCCTGCAGGGAGAGCGCCTTGCCGATATTGTGCTTACCGAGCCCGAACCGTACCAGCATACGGCTGACAGCTCCCGCCTGGACCCAAAGGGTGAGATTGTGATTGAGGTCAAAAATGTTAGTTTTCGCTATGCACCGGGTGAGGAGCCGGTGCTGAGAAACGTCAGCTTTACCTTGACGCCAAAAGATTCGATAGCCATCGTGGGGCCGTCAGGCTGCGGCAAATCGACACTGATGAAAATCATGACTGGCATTCTGCAGCCGGAAGAAGGAGAGGTGCTGGTCAATGGATTGCCGCTGGCACGAATCGGGCTGGAGACCTATCGCTCCGTTATCGGCACCATGATGCAGGAGGACTACCTGTTTACGGGGTCAATATTCGACAATATTTCCATGTTTGACAGTCAGTCCGACAGGGAACGGGTGGTTGAAGCGGCCAAGTTTGCGATGATTCACGACGATATTGCCATCATGCCGATGGGATACCAGTCCCTGGTTGGGGGCATGGCATCAAACCTGTCCGGCGGGCAAAAGCAACGGATATTGCTTGCCAGGGCGCTTTACAAACGTCCGCGCTTTCTATTCCTGGACGAGTACACCAGCATGCTGGACTACGACACCGAAATGAAAGTGCAGCATTCGCTGGCAAAACTGGAAATGGGAAGGTTTGTAATCACCCACCGCCGGCGCAACCTGCTTCCAGCGGACAAGGTGTTTGTGGTGTGGGAGCACGGCCTGATGCCCGGTCACGAATTTGACGTCATGTTCACCAATCTGGGCCGGCCGGCAGTGGACGATTGATCAGCGCCCAATCACCGCGGAGATTCACTGGCACCAGACCACATCCTGTAATTCGGAGTGCGAGTGAACCGCCGTGGCAAGCGAGGCCGAAATAGCAAATTTTTCGCCCCAATTGTCAATATGTGTGAAATGCCGATTAAATCGGGGCGCAAATGTGCAATTTGTCACATTCGTCTTAAATTGGGCATTGACGGTGGAATGTTGATGAACTACAGTCTTTGAACGGTAGTCGTCGATTTTCGGGAATTGGTGCTGCGGCCACCGAAATTTTTCATCAACTTGTACAAAGGAAACCAAAATGCGCGAACTTCAGATCGAGGAACTTGACCTCGTGAGTGGCGGTGGTCGCGGTGGTCGCGGTGGTCGCGGTGGTCACAACAGCGGTCATGGTGGTCACGGAAGCGGCTGCCATGGCAGCAGTCACGGGAGCAGTCACGGTAGCAGTCACCATAGCAGCAATTGCATGTCTCCGCCCCCTCCGCCGCCGCCCCCTCCGCCGCCCCCCCCTTCACCATAAGGTTGTTGTCGGAAGTATCTTTAAAATGCCGCAGATTCTGCGGCATTTTGCTTTGTGGTGATCGGCGCAGCACCCTTTTACAATTTGACCCATCCCAATGAAACTCACTCTGTATCGGCTGCACGGCGTTACGCCGCAGATTCGACCCGCGCCAGCGCAGCGGCAGTGGATGGATGACACACCGAATGCATATGCCTATCGCTGCCTGCCGCTTAATATTGCGAATATGCATGGATGGGAATTGCTTTGTCCAGTTGATTTTTCGGTGGAGTGGGATGGCAGCGATTCGCGGGACGGATTGGCAATCCGCACGGAAGCTGCACCACACCTCAGACCGGTTAGTCACTTTGGATCAGGTATTGTGACGCTCCATGTCGGCGCAGTATTTCGTACTGAGCCAGGCTACAACCTGTACGTCGGGGGACCGGCAAATGCCCCCAAGGATGGTATTTATCCCTTGACGGGGGTGATTGAGACCGATTGGGCGCCCTATAGCTTCACGATGAACTGGAAGCTGACGCGCGCTGGCGAGCCCGTACGATTCGAAAAAGACGAACCGTTCTGCTGCGTGTTCCCCGTCAGCCGCAATTTGCTGGAACAGATTGAACCCGAAATTCGCGAAATTTCGGACGATCCCCAGCTGGCACACAATCATCATGTGTGGACCCAATCGCGTCTGGTCTTCAATACCGGCCTGAAAGTGGATGGGTCAGAGGCGCAGAAGGACAAATGGCAAAAAGTTTACTACCGCGGCCTTCAACCAGATAGCGCGTCTGGTGTGCAGGATCATCGGACCAAATTGCACCTGCGTGAATTCTCGGGGCCACCTGCAACGCACGGTGAATGACGGCATCGACCCCAAGTCCGTGCACTTGTGCACGTCAATGCTGGCCAGCGCCGCTGGAGCGCGCGCAGCCACCACTTGGCGGCGGCGGGAGTTTTCGCTTGAAAATTGATCATCCCCGAGGTACGATTGATTAGGGCTTGCGACCCGTTCCCATTTGATTCGGGGGCAAGGCAATGTATTACATAGCGGTGTCTATGTGTAAACACACGAAGGCGCTACCGGTTTTGCGAAGGCTATGGCAATGGCAGCGAGGATTTACCTTGATTGAATTAATGATCGTGGTCGCCATTATCGGCATTTTGGCAGCCATTGCATTTCCCTCCTACAGGGAGCATGTGGCGCGGGGGCAGCGCGCTGAAGCCAAGGGTGCGTTGACCGAGATGGCGCAGTGGATGGAACGTAATTTCACTCAATCTAATGCATACACGCTTCAAGGCGACGGTACAACGGTGGTGACGACAGCCACTACCCTGCCGGTATCGCAGACGCCAAGGGACAGCTTGCCCAAAACCTACAATTAGCCGCTGCAAAGCGTTGCAACTTCATCATTCACCGTCAGGGCCGTACCGATAACCGGCGCTGCGATCGCAAGCGACAAGTGCGGTACGCTTACGCTTGACAACACCGGAAGCAAGGGAATAACCGGCGGGAGCGGGGGTGCGACTGCTGCGGACTGCTGGGGTCGTTGATCAGGCATCCGGCCCCTGTCTGCGGTGGCCGGCGATCGACAATGTGGGTGGCATAGAATTTTCTGTCTCCGCGTCCGCCCGGAGAGCCATTGGTCCGCTGTGGAACTGATCGGGAGCGCGGCTGCGCTGACGCCGAGGGCGCGCCTGAATAGACAACAAGCGCACGCAGATGGTTTTCGATGTGGACAGGCACAAGGCGGGTTGATCATCATCAACTTGTGACGGCCCGCACCTTCAATCCTTCCTCCACCTTACAGGGTTTTGGACGAGGGAACGCTAAGAGTCCTTGACCGCCTGCGTGCAAGTGGTTTCGCGACCGCGCTTTTCGATAGCCAGGTCCATCCTTCTGGCGAAATTGTTCTGAGTTCGGGCCACGCGTTGGTGCCGTATCCCCGATGTATCGGCGTGTGGCTGGAGAGTTGGGCGATTGCGGAGCCATCCAGAATTTTTCTCGCTGAGCGCACCGGTGATGCCGTCGTTGCGAGTCTAGCGCCCGGTGGCGAGCTGGTTCACCGTTGTGGTGTGGGACAGTTGATTTGTGGTTGGAGAAAGGTGTCGTATGCGCAAGCCTTGAGTGCCGTGCGTGCGACAGGATCATCTCTGCTGCCACGGGGTCTATCGCGCGAACGACCTGTTTAAGTGTTGTCTGATAATTGCGTTGATCACGCCTTGTTTGCGTTGGCCTGCCGATATGTCGGCCTGCCTATCGCGCCGATTCCGCAGGCCTATTCTTTGATGTCAAAGGATCACGGCAAGCTCAAGGCAGTGTTTCGCTTATTGGAACCGGGGCTGGTTTATGTCGACGGCGAACGAAAACTTTCTCCTGCGCTCGCGACTCTCGGTGAATTCGACTTTGATCTCGTGTCAAGCGCGCAAGTCAAACCGGCGGGGCCGATCCGTGGCGGGTGCGATGGTTCGAAAGTTGGTGCTGCTGTAAACAAATCGCCGCGCCGCGCAGAGGCGTTCGAGAGCTTGTTGGCCGCCATACCCGGCCCGGAAGTCGATGCCGCCTATGCCGCTGTCGCTGTGGGCGCGGCTCGAAAAGTTCGGTATTGAGGAGACTGGCCGGCGCGTGCCGATGACCTCGGCCTGGGGCTCGACCGAGACCGCGCCGATGGCAACTGCCGTGCACTACGACATTGACAAGGCCGGCGTGATCGGCAATCCCGCACCGGATACGACACTGCGTCTGATTCCGATCTTGAATTCCGCGGGCGAATCGGGCGGCAAAACCAAATACGAAATCCGCGTCAAAGGACCGAACGTCACGCCCGGCTACTCGAAGCGCGATGACCTCACGCGCGAGGCCTTCGATGAAGAAGGCTTCTACAAAATCGGCGATGCCGTTCGCTTCGCAGACGAGAGCGATTTCGCGAAGGGCATCGAATTTGCCGGGCGTGTCTCGGAAGAATTCAAGCTCACCTCCGGTACTTGGGTACATACCGGCGCGCTGCGCGTCAAGGCGATAGCGGCGCTTGCGCCCGCGTCCCACGACATCGTCGTCACCGGGCATGGCCGCGAGGCCATCTGCTTCATGATCTTCCCCAATATGCCGGCCTGCCGCAAACTCGCGCACGACCTGCCCGAAGACGCGCTGCCAGAGAGCGTCCTGGCGCGTGAGGCCGTGACAGCTCTGGCATACAAGGGTTTGCGGGCATTGCGTAATGACAGCGGCGGCAGTTCCACCTACGCAACGCACGCGCTGTTCCTGCTCGAACCGCCCAATATCCATGCAGGTGAAATTACCGACAAGGGCTATATCAACCAGCGTGCCGTGCTCGCACGCCGGGACGGAGCAAGTGGTGCAACTGCATGCAGCCTTAGCGGGCGAAGGCGTTATCGTTCTCTGACTGGTGCGCGCGGACGCCATGACTTCGTGACCGGAGCAGGCCTGATTCCGCGTCGGCGCGGCATCAGGCCTGGCATTTGGCGCTACACTTATTCCACGTTTTAGAAGGCGGCCCACGCCACACATCATGAAGCTTTAC
>JANPAR010000191.1:0-26266 GCA_031430015.1 Burkholderiales bacterium | reverse complement strand
ATGGCAACTCGGCGACTTGATGCAACAACTGCTTGGTCGTCGCCATCGCCTGCGGGCTGACGGCGGCGAGTTGTGCCGCAATTGCCAACGTTTCTTTCATCAGGTCTTCATCCGCCACCACGCGATTGACCATGCCCAACTCACGCGCGCGCGCGGCGCCGATGGGCTGGCCCAAGCCAACGAGTTCAAACGCAGCCTTGCGGCCTGTCTGGCGCGTGAGGTTGGTCATGACGATGGCGGCAACGATGCCGTGCTTGACTTCCGGGTAACCGAGCTTGGCGCTCTCGGCCATTACCGCCATGTCGCCAGCCAGGGCAAGGCCCGCGCCGCCGCCCATCGCCGCGCCTTGAATCGCGGTGACCACCGGCTTGCTCATCTACGAAAAAATGCCGTGCAGGGTGGCAGTGAGTTCGGCGCGTGCGCTCACGCGCTCGGCTTGGTCGGGCGTGAGGTCTTTGAATTCGGAAAGGTCGGCGCCTGCGCAAAAGCCCTGCCCACTGCCCGCGAGCACGACGCTGCCGACGCTGTCGTCGGCGTCGGCTGCGCGTAGGGCGTCGAGCAACGCTTGGGTGAGCGCTGTGTTGAGTGCATTGCGCTTGTCTGGGCGGTTCATGGTGAGGATGCGCACACCGCCTTGGTTTTCGATCAACAGCAATTTAGTCATGCTTTGCTTTCCTTCGTTCATTCACTTCAATTTATTGGCGCGAGCTTGCCTACTCATCTGCCGCCCAGCGCGCAATCAACGTGGATACAAACCCAACTGCGCCGCACGCACGCGCACTGTGCCAAACACGGCATTGATGAAGGGCGTGTCGATGCCCAGGTGCGCGGCGATTTCGACCACGCTGCCGACGATGGCGTCGAGTTCAATCGGTCGCCCCGCTTCCACGTCCTGCAACATCGATGATTTGATTGCGCCGAGCTTGCGCGTCTGGGCGATGCGCGCTTCGGGCTCGACGGTGATGCCGAGGCCGAGCGCATTGGCCACTGCGATGGCCTCCCGCATCATGCCGGCGAACAAGCCGTGCATGTGCGGGTCATCGAGCATCACGTCGGTGGAGACGCCAGTGAGCACCGAGACCGGGTTGAAACACAGGTTGCCAAGCAGCTTGAGCCACAGTTCGCGCCGGATGTTGTCCGTGGCCTCGGTCTCGAAACCCGCTCCCACCAAGGCTTTCGTGAGTTCTTCGACGCGCGGCGAGAGTTGCTGCGAAGGTTCGCCGAATACCAGGCGCTGCCCGGAGTTCCAACGCACCACGCCAGGTTGCGGCACATCGGCAGCCATGTAGACGACGCTGCCGATGATGCGGCGGCTCGCCAGCGCTTGCGCGATGCGGCCATCACCATCGCAGGATGCCAGGCGCGTGCCTTGCAACACGCCGCCCCAGCCCTCGAAGAACCACCACGGCACGCCGTTCATCGCGGTCACTACCGCAGTATCGGGGCCGAGCAGCGGCGCGATACCGGTCACCGCCGCCGCCAGCGTGTGGCTCTTGAGGGCGATGATGACGACGTCTTGCGCGCCCAGATCGGCAGCGTTGGCGCTGGCGGGCAGCTTCACCACCGAGCGCTCAGCCCCGCGCAACAGCGTGAGGCCGTTAGTGCAGATGGCGTCCAGGTGCGCACCGCGCGCGATCAGACTGACTTCATGGCCGGCGAGCGCAAGGCGCGCGCCGATTGTGCCGCCGATGGCGCCGGCACCGTAGATGCAGATTTTCATACTGTTGCTCTTCCGCCTCAGCCGCGCTTGATCTTGTTGCGCACAGCGGCTTCCGGAAGCTGTTTGAAATTCACGTTGGTCGAAATTCGCTTCCCGGACTTCTTTTCAAGATCGCGCCGCGCCCTGCCGGCAACATCGCCCCCGGCAGATGCCGCCTGGCGATTCTCTACATATCCTTGTGCGTCTTTGTTTCGGGCAATTTCTGTGGTGGAGGCTTCACCGAGCATGGTGAAGATCAACTCCAAATCGGTCATGTGATCGCGCAGATTTTCCGCCGGCCGGCTCAGATTCTTGAACGCCTTGTATTCCGATGGCGTCATGCCGAAGGTGGCGCGGCTGATTTCGGCGGTAAGAATGGAATATTCAATATGCTGTTTGACGCCACGCCTCTTCCATTCGTTGGTCAGTTCATCTCGAATGGCGATGCCACGCACGCGCTTTTCGATCCAGTCGTCGCTATACCCTTTGGCTTGGTATAGCGCGCGCATCCGTGCCGCAGCCAGTTCAGGATTTTCAATCTCCTCGAGCCGCTCATAACCTGTCTGCGCGAGCCAGCGCTTGAACGGCTCGGCCTTGGGCGACGGAATGGACTGGATCAGACGAAGCAGTTGCTCGGTGTCCGCGACATCCGTGAGCCGCTGTTTGCCATCCGGAGCCGTCATTTTCAAAGCGTTACGGTTTGTAACGGTTTGATTGCCCTCAGCGAGCAAGCGCTTTTTCAGGACACGCCAATACACCTGCGGATTCAGGCTCTCCGTCAAGGCTGCGACGACATCGACGACAGCGAACAGCCAACGCTGCGCTTTGTCGTCCCAGATGGAACGAATACGTGTCGATTCAAACAGCTTGATATCGCTCATCGGATGAATCCTCGCACCGCAGCAGCAGCGCGAACGTCAAGCCGCCCGCTCAAACTGCCGCACCGGCGCCTTCTTCGGCGGCCCGGAAGGATTCACCACCCCATTGCCCGCCACCGTCTCCGGCGTGTACTCGCCGCTCACCCCCACCGGCACATCGCCCTCGACAGTGACGCGCTCCATGGTGCGGCGCTGCGGGTAGTAGTCGTGCGGGGCGTAGTGTTGCAGCGAGCGGTTGTCCCACAGCACCACCATGTCGGGCTGCCACTTGACGCGCAACTGGTACTCGGGGATATGCGCCTGCTCATGGAGAAAGTTCAGCAGCGCAGTGCTTTCGTCGTCCCTGATTGGACTACCCTTCGGGTCGCGAATGCGCACGCAGAATTGCGGGTTGACATAGAGCACGCGCCGCCCGCTCACCGGGTGCACGCGCACCACCGGGTGCCAGGGGTTGGGGAAGTCGTCTTCGAGCTTGCGCAGGTGCGCACGCTGCTCGGGCGTCGCGCCAAACAAATTGCGCCAGGGCTTGAAGTCGTGCTGCGCCTCCAGCCCGTGAATGTGCTGTTTCATGCGCTCCGACAAGCCGCGATACGCCGCCGTCATGCTCGAAAAACAGGTGTCGCCGCCGCGCGCGGGAATCACGCGGCTGCGCAGGATGGTGACCATCGGCGGGTTCGGCTTGTAGGTCTCGTCCGCATGCCAGATATCGGTGCGCGCGGCGGGATGATCAGCCGAATAATCGAGCACGATGACTTCGGGTTTGTCCGGCAGGTTTGGCGCAAACGGGTGAATCGTGAGTGGCCCGAAGCGCTGGCCAAACTGCGTCTGCTGGTCGAGGGTCATGCGCGCCTGGCCGGGAATCACCAGCACTTCGTATTGCACCAGGGCGTCATGGATGGTCTGGAAGGCGGCATCGTCGAGGCGCGACAGATCGACATCACGCAATTCGGCGCCGATAAAACCGTTGATCGGGATAACTGCAATGCTCATGCGAGGACTCCTGTTACTGCTGCTGTCGCGGTTGGCGTTGACGCTGGTGTGGCCCCGGTGGGGGTGGCGCTAGTCAACCTTCGCGCCAGACACACGCACTGCCTCTGCCCAGCGCGGCATTTCGCTTTTGACATACGCGGCAAACTCGGCAGGCGACATCGGCGGCCAAGGCTCCATGCCGAACTTGACCAACAGTTCGCGAAACTCTTGCGTCTGCTGAAATTTTTGCATCTCGCTCGACAAGCGCGCAATCACCGCAGGCGGCGTGGCAATTGGCGCAGACACGCCTTGCCATGCTTGCCAGTCAAAGCCCGGCACAAACTGCGCGACCGGCGGCACCGCGGGAATCAACGAGTTCTGCTTCGCTGCGGAGGTGCCGTAGGTCTGCACCTTGCCGGCCTGAATGTTCGGCACCGCGACGGTGGCATCGGCAAACATGATGTGGATCTTGCCGGGGATCAGATCGATCAACGCCGGGCCGGTGCCTTTGTAGGGGATGTGCTGCACGTCGAGGCCGAGGCGTTGTTTCAAATCTTCCATGAACAGCTGGTGCGCGCTGCCGTTACCGACCGAGGCATAGTTGAACTTGCCGGGGTTGGCTTTGATCAGCGCCACCATCTCGGTGAAATTTTTCGCCGGAAAGCTGTTGGACGCAATCAGGAAAAAATTCACCGTGCCGAGCAGGGACACTGGCTGAAAATCGCGCAGCGGATCAATTGGCACGCTTTTGTACAGCGCCGGCGAGATGCCGAAGGTGGAGCTGGTCGAGATCAGCAGCGTGTGGCCATCCGGGGCGGACTTGGCGACGATCTCGGCGCCGAGCAGCGTGCCTGCGCCCGGCTTGTTTTCGATCACCACGCTTTGGCCCAGGGCCTTGCCCAAACGCTCGCCGACGGCGCGGCCGAGAAAGTCCGTCAGCGCGCCGGGGCCGAAGGGCACGATGAGGCGCAGCGGGCGGTTGGGGAAGTTGTCTTGCCCGAATGCCGAAGGCACGATGCCCGGAAAGCCTTGGGAGACGAGGCCTCCAGCCATCATGGCCTGGAGAATGGCTCTGCGGGCGGGTTTCATGGCACCATTACGCATCGTCTCTCACCGTTTCTCGTCATGTGTTGCCTTTACGCTTCGTTGCTTGCTGCGTTGCTCACTGCATTGCTCACTGCATTGCTCACTCCTTGTACGACGGATCAAGCTTGTCGAGCAGACGCAGACTCGACACCCACTGCTTGCCTGCCGAAGGACGGCCGGGGCGCTGGAATTGCGTCGCCACGCGCTCTGCTACCGCATCCGAGCAAATGGTCAGTGGCCCGCCGCCAGACTGCGCAGCGATCTGCGCCTGGCACGAACGCTCCATGTAATAGATGTTGTCCCACGCGTCAGCTACCGAAGTGCCGCAGGCGAGCAGGCCATGGTTGCGCAGGATCATCGCAAACTTGTTGCCCAGATTCGCTTGCAGACGCGATTGCTCGTCGAGATCAAGCGCAATGCCTTCGTAGTCGTGATACGCCATGCGATTGTGAAAGCGCATCGAGTGCTGGCTGATATTGAGCAGGCCGCCGGCCTGCGCCGAGACCGCGATGCCGGCACCGGTGTGGGTGTGAATCACACACTGCACATCCTCCCGCGCCCGGTGGACGGCGCTGTGGATCACATAGCCTGCTTCATTGATGCCGAGGCCGGTTTCGTCCTCGAGGATATTGCCGTCGAGGTCCACCTTCACCAGGGCGGAGGCGGTGATTTCATCAAACATCAGGCCATAGGCGTTGATCAGAAAATGATGCTCCGGCCCCGGCACACGCGCCGAAATGTGGGTGTAGATCAAATCAGTCATGCGGTAGTGCGCCACCAGCCGGTAGCAGGCAGCGAGATCGACGCGCACCTGCCATTCGGCATCGGACACGCGGCTCCGCACAGAACCGCTCGCCGATCCTTTGGGCTTCATCACTTCTTTCAGTTGTGCGCTCATGCCGGGTTCTCCGTTTGGTTTGAATAGGGACGCGTTAATGTTGTCGAGACGTAGACTGGGTCGCTGCACAGGGACTGCGCAGTCAATGCAATGCAGGCCCCTAGTTTAAGCGCAGGACGCGTAAGATTGCGCATCAACCCGTCAAGGAATCCGCGTGACACAGCTCCGCCAATTCGCCCCGTATGACAACACCACCCAACCGGCGATGGTGATCCCTGGCTATCGCGAAACCTATGTACGCGTGCCGAAGATGCCGCTGTTCAAGCGGCCGCTCACACTGACTGAGTTGACCGGCCCGACGCGCATCGCGCAGAAGCTGAAACCGGGCGTCCAACCTGGCGGCAGCAACCTCGCCCACCCCTACCCGGACAAGCCACGCGCTCTCGGCCAGTTGATTCAGGTGTGCGGCCGTCTGCTCGATGAAGACGGCAAGCCGGTGAAGCAATCAGTGATCGAGATATGGCACTGCAATGCCTCCGGCCGCTACATCCATCCGATGGACGCCAACAGCCCGAACCCGATCGACGAAAACTTTCTCGGCTCGGGCCGCGTGCTCACTGACAACAACGGCCGCTACGAATTTTTGACGGTCAAGCCCGCCGCGTATCCCTACCCCAATCACCCCGAGCGTTGGTGGCGCCCGGCGCACATCCATCTGTCAGTATTTGGTGACAGCTTCATGAGCCGCCTCGTCACACAAATGTTTTTTCCCGGCGATCCGTTCAACGACATTGATCTGATCCTCAACGCCATCCCCGATGCCAAGGGCCGTGCGCGCATGATTGCGCGGCAGGTGCCAATGGCTAACATGCCGGTGCCGAACATCATCGGCTTCGAGCACAACATCGTGCTGCGCGGCAGTGCGCAGACGCCGTTCGGCGTGTGAGGACACGATGCGCGACGAACCGGCAACGCCCTTGATCCCAACCGCCAGCGGTACGGTCGGGCCATTCTTCCCGCCGCGATTTTTGGGGGATGGCGACAACGATCTCACCCTTACCGCAACCGGCGCGCCTGCTGCAAAAAGAGAACGCCTCCCGAGGGCGCAAGGCACCCGTATCCACGTGAGTGGCCACGTCTACGAAGCCGGTCGCGTGCCACGCTTCAACACCATCGTCGAAATTTGGCAGGCTGATGCGAACGGATGCTTCGCGCATCCAAGCGACCCGCGCCATGCCGAAGCCGACCCGCACTTCATGGGCTGGGGCCGCACCTGGACGGAGCAGGACGGCTACTTTGAATTCACGACAGTCAAACCCGGCGCGTATCTCGACCCTGTGACCGGCCGGCAACGCGCGCCGCATATCAACATCAGCTTCACGGGCTCGGGCTTGATGCGGCAGCTGGTGACAACGCTGTACTTTCCGGAAGAAGCCGGGAACGACGGCGACCCCGTGCTTTCGGTCATTCGCGACGCAGCGTTGCGCGCCAGGCTCACGCTGAAGCCCACGTCCCATTCGCGCGTGCCGGCTGGCATCACAAGTTACGCTGTGGACATCGTGCTGCAGGGCGAGAACGAGACGCCGTTTTTTGTGGACTGATAAATCGCCGCTGCAATGTCCAGTCACTACGGCTTCGCACTCCCCGCAACCGCCGTGCGCAGCGGCACAATCGCCACGCCATCGCTACGCACCCGCTGATCAAGCAGACTCACGCATGCGGCGATGTTGCGCAGCGCCGGCACCGCGACACCAGTGAGGTCCGCCATCTCGATCACTGCATTGAGGATTGCGTCGATCTCAAGCGCGCGCCCGGCGCGGATGTCCTGCATCATTGATGGCTGCTGGCTGAAGTTGCCGTGCACGCGCGCGAGTTCGCCGTCGATGTCTGCCGCCAGCGCCACACCAGCCGCTCGCGCCACCGCTTCGCCTTCGCGCATCAGTTGGCGCACCAGATCAGCCCCGCCCGGCAGCGCGGCGATGTGGCCCGAGGTTGATTGCGTCAGTGCACTGAGCGGATTCCACACCAGATTGCTGATGAGCTTGGCCCACTTGGCCAAACGGATGTCATCGGTTACCTCGCACGGCAGGCCGGCGTTGCTCACCAGCGCGGCGATGTCGCGCGCACGCGCCGACACGCGGTTATCCAGTTCGCCGATGACCAATCGTTCGACCTTGAACGGCGGGATGAACAATTGGCCGGGGGCGGTCACCATCACCGGCTTGTAGATGACCGCGCCAATCACGCGGGAAAGATCAATCGAGCGGGCCAGCGCGCCATCCGGGTCGAGGCAAGCAAGCCGCTTGCCTCGCAGCGGCGAGTCCACCCCTTCAAAATACCACCACGGCAGGCCGTTCTGGATCATCACCATGACGCCCGAGGGCGACAGCAGGGAGTTGATATCCGCCGCCACTACCGCGATCTGCATCGATTTGAGGGTGACATATACGATGTCGAATGTGCCCTGCGCCTCACCGGGCCGGCAGGCGTTGACCTTGACATGCTGTTTGCGCCCGTCAGGCCACGAGATGGTCAATCCCTCGCGCGACAATGCTTCATGTTGCGCGCCGCGCGCGAGCAGAGTGACATCGGCACCTGCAGAGGCAAGTTGCCCGCCGAGGTAACTGCCGATCGCACCGGCGCCATAAATCAGACTGCGCATTGCTCGTTCACTCCGAAACTTTTTTTGCGTCCTTGACGAACCAGACCAGCTCGACACGGCACGGTCAAGGCGCCTTCTTGACCAAGCCCTTCCAGCGATTCATTTCCGACACCAGGAACTGACCAAACTCTTCCGGCGCACTGGACTTGGCGACCAGACCCATATCTTCAAAACGTTTTTTCATGGCGTCGCTGGTCAGGGCCTTGCGCACTTCAGCATTGAGTTGCATCACCACCGCGCGCGGCGTCGCAGCCGGCGCGAACAGACCGCCCCAACTGGCAAAGTCGAACTGCGGCGCACCGGACTCGATGGCGGTCGGGATGTTCGGAAACACCGGGTTGCGCTGCGGCGTGCTCACCGCCAGTGCGCGCAGATTGCCCGACTTGATATGCGGCGCAGCGGCAGCAAGCGGATCGACCATGAAGGACACGCGATTCGCGATCAGGTCAGGATGTGCGGCCGAGCTGCCCTTGTAGGCAATCTCGGTCATGCCGGTGAGATTCAGTTGCTGCGCGAGCAGCAGTGTCGCCAGTTGTTGCGGGCTGCCCGGCCCGGTGGTGCCATAGCTGATCTTGCCCGGATTGTCGCGAATGAATTTGATCAACTCAGGAAAAGTCTGCACCGGCGATTGCGCGCTGACCACAAACACATAGGGCGTGATGTGGGTGAGTGAGATGGGCGCGAAATCCTTCACCGTGTCATAGGGCAAATCGGACATCAGGAAGGGATTGATCGCCATATTGGCCGCAGCCTGCAACAGCGTGTAGCCATCCGGCTCGGCCTTTGCCACCGCGTTGGCGCCTACGGTCTGGGAGGCGCCCGCGCGGTTTTCAATAATGACCGGCTTGCCCATCGAGACTTCGAGTTCGCGCGCGAGCAAGCGCGCCACCAGATCACTCGGGCCGCCGGTCGTCACCGGCACGATGATCTTGAGCGGGCGCGACGGAAATGCGGTCTGCGCCGCAGCCATGCCGCTGGCCAGCAAGGTTGCCGCCGCCAGGGCTGCACCGGCTTTGCCTGCCCGGCGTGAATAGCGTAACAAGAGGCGCACCGTCATCACGAGTCTCCAGAAAAGCGGGAGCGCGATGCTAGCACGCAGGGCGTTCGCAGCGCAGTAAGATTGCGGCTTCCCTCTCAGCCCGGCGACCCCGGTCACACGACACCATGCGTTGTACCGCTTCCGCACTGATTCGCGCATTACGGTCCGGGCTGCTGCCTGTTCTGCTTGTCATCGCGGCCACGGCACCGCTGCAGTTGGCAATGGCACAGGAGTTCCCCAAAGGGCCGGTGAAGATCATCATCCCCTTCCCGCCCGGTGGCCCGACTGATACGGTGGCGCGCATGCTCGGTGGCAAATTGCAGGAGCTTTGGGGACAGCCGGTGCTGATCGACTACAAGGCCGGCGCCGGCACCGTGATCGGCGTCGACTACGTGGCCAAATCTGCGCCCGACGGCTACACCATCGGCATGGTGAACACGGCCTTCGCGGTCAACCCCAGCCTGCGCAAGTCGATGCCTTACAACACGTCCAAAGACCTCGCCACCATCACCCAACTGGCCAACCTGCAACTCGCCATCGTCGCGCGCCCCGACGCGCCCTTCAACAATTTGCGCGAGATGATTGCCTACGCCAAGGCCAACCCCGGCAAGCTCACTTACGGCACGCCGGGAGCAGGCAGCACCACGCACCTGGGCACTGAACTACTCAAACGCGAGGCGGGCATCGACATTTTGCATGCGCCCTTCAAGGGCAGCGCCCCTTCACACACCGAACTCATGGGCGGGCGGATTGATCTCGCGGTCGATCCTTTCCTCTCGATCATCCAGTACGTCAAGGCCGGGCGCATGAAGATGATCGCCACCATGGGCGCCACGCGGGTGCCGGGCTACGAGCAATTTCCGGTGGTGGCGGACGTGCTGCCCGGTTTTGCCACCGGCGCGTTGCTCGGCTTCGTCACCGCCGCAGGCACGCCCCGTGCCGTGCTGCAAAAAATTCAGATCGACACCGCCAAAGTGCTGGCGATGCCTGATATCAAAAAACGCATCGACGAACTGGGCATGGAAGTGGTGGCGTCCAAGCCGGAAGAATTTGACGCCTTCGTGCAGAGCGAAATGAAGCGCTGGGCGCGCGTGATTGCCGATGCGAAAATCCAGCCCGAGTAATCTGTCGAACAGCGCGTTACGCTGCATGACATGCGGCACAGCCGCGGCAACGGCGCAACATCGCAGCCCAACCATCGTCACCGAACCATCGTCACCGAACCATCATCCCGAACCACTAGCGGAGCGCACCATGAGCCTGCAACTGAAACCCCTGCACCCCGTCTTCGCCGCCGAAGCCAGCGGCATCGACCTCACCGGGCCGCTCTCGAACGCCAACCTGCGCGCGATCAACGCCGCGATGAACCAGTACGGCGTGCTGGTCTGGCGCGGCCAGCCGCTCACGCAGGAGCAGCAACTGACCTTCGCCGGCTCCTTCGGCCCGCTCGACATCGGCTTGAAGCGCGTCTTCAAACGGCGCGAACGTTTTGCCGACGAACGCCTGATCGACATTTCCAATGTCGATATTGAGGGCCGCGTCAACCAGCGCGCCTCGCCGAAGAACTTGTCCAACTTCGCCAACCAGCTTTGGCACAGTGACAGCTCGTTCATGAACCCGCGTGCCGCTTACTCGATGCTGCACGCAGTCCACCTGCCCTCTTGGGGTGGCAACACAGAATTCGCCGACTTGCGCGCCGCCTACGATGCATTGGACGAGCGCACCCGCCACACGGTCGAGGGTCTTGAAACCGAACACTACGCGCTCCACACCCGCATCCTCCTGGGTGACGAGGCCTACACCGACGAACAGAAAAAAGAAATGCCGCCGGTGCTATGGCCGCTGGTCGATACCCACGCCGGTTCAGGCCGCAAAGTGTTGTTCATCGGTGCGCACGCACGCGCCATCACCGGCTGGCCGACGGCGGAAGCGCGCATCTTTCTCTCCGACCTGCTCGAACACGCGACCCAACGCGAGCGCGTCTACGTGCATGAATGGCAGGCAGGCGACCTGGTGATCTGGGACAACCGCGCGACAGTGCACCGCGGCCGCCGCTTCGATATCGCCGAGCGCCGCGAGCTGCGCCGCACCACCATCAACGACACCCCCGAAGCCATCCTGGCAGCGGCATAACGCGCCTTTAGCAGCGCACCCTGGCCGCGTCAGCGGCAACGAGGAGACATCATGGGACTGGTTGCCAACATCGTCATCGCCATCGTCGCACTGCTGCACATATATTTTCTGGTGCTCGAAATGTTCCTCTGGGACAAGCCCCTCGGCCTGCGTACCTTCCGCCAAACACCCGAGCACGCAGCAATCTCCAAAACCCTTGCCGCCAATCAAGGCCTCTACAACGGCTTCCTCGCCGCCGGGCTGATCTGGGGCATCACGCTCGGTGCTGCGGGCGCGGGCGTGAAGATTTTCTTTTTGAGTTGCGTGGTGATTGCCGGTGTGTATGGCGCGGCAACGGTGGGCAAGAAAATCTTGTTTGTGCAGGCGTTGCCTGCTGCGGTAGGGCTGGCACTGGTATTCATGAGCTGAACTTCACCCTGGGCGGCGCGCTTCGCCTATTGCGCTGCACACGGCGCCAATGATCGCATCTGGAGCGCCTGCGCTGCGTTGGGTTTCTCCATACGGCCAAAACGCGCTGCCAGAGCCGTTCTTCATCCCAAGCTGGCTATAGAAGTCCATTCCATGCGCCTTTCAGACCGACGCAATATCAGGGTTTCTTGCGCAGGCTGATATCTCCGTACCAAGCCGTCGCCCTCTCCCCGGTCGAATCGGTATCTGTCATTACCGCAATCCCCAGCACCGGTGGCGGCTCTTCCTTGAAGGCGCGCTTGTAGTCTTCGTAGACATTGCGCTCGACCTCGACCCATTCGCCGATGCGCTTGGCACCGGACTCGACCACGAACATCATCGCGCGCGCGGTGTAGGCGTTGGGCACCATCGTGCCTGCGGGCGCGTTGCCGTCCCACACGTAGTTGATGCCGGCGTGCGGCGGGTATTCGCCGTAGAGAGATTTGGCCATGCCGTACTGCATGCGCATGCCGACGCCAGCGCGCTCCGGGTCGTATTTGAAGGTGACGTAGATGCGTGCCGGGTAGTCGTCGCCCTCTTTGGCCGCAATGTCAGCGTTCTTCACTAGATTGGCGATCTTCCAGCGCCATTTGAGGATGGGTGTGTCGCGGATGTTGAGGTTGAGTGCCGAGAGATCGCGCGTGAGACCGGAGGCGGAGGCGCTGCTGTCGGCCTTGAGTACTGTGGTGTTGCCGTCTTTGACGAGCGTGTAGGTGGTGTGCTTTTCGATGTTGCGAAAGACGAGCGGCTTCCAGTCTTGCGGCGTGCCGCCGGGCGCTTGTTTGGAGAACGTGCCGGCTTCGATGGTCTCTTGCGCCCACGCCGTTCCTGTGGCGCAACAAACCGCAAGCGTCAATCCGGCGAACAACGTAAATGAATGTGGGCGTTTCATGGAGTCAGTCCATCCAGGAGTGCGGCAAATTGCGGGGTGGTCTTCAAACGCGCCAAATCCGCGGGAGTGTCAAGGTCGTGCAAGGTACGCAGTTCGGCAAGGTGTGTATGCGTTCGTGCGGCAGCCTTGCGCGTGGAAGACATGACCTTATCCGTACCCCATGCGATGTTGGCGAACAATTCGGGAACAGCGTGTGCGAGACCGGTGAGCACATATCCGCCGTCGTGGGCCGGCGCGACCACGGCATCGGCCCGGTCGAGCGCGGCAAACGCTGCCGCGATGTCGTCAGCCATCAGCCACGGACAGTCGCTGCCAATCAACACCGGACGCGCGCCACGCGCGAGGGCACCACACAAGGCGAGCCACATGCGTGCGCCCAGATCGGGGCCGGTCTGCTGCCTGAGCGTGACATTGAACTCCCTGGCGCACGCCGCGAAGAATGCATGCTGCGTGTCCGGTGCGCACCACAACTCGATACAGGCGTCTGGCGCTGACTGCCGCGCGGCCTGCTGCCACTCGCGCGCCATTGCAAGGCGATGCCGAACCAGACGCTCGTGCAATCGCGCAGCGCCCCCGGCACCGAGCGCCGGCATCAGCCGCGTCTTGCACTGGCCCGCCACGGGCGCTTTCGCGAACACCTGCAAAACCGGCGTCATGCGGTCCTCCGTGAAGTGCCTCTTTTACGTTGCATCAGTAGGCGATCCAGCGGCCACAAAAAATCACGCCCACCCACATCAACATCGACGCGGCAGCCATGATGCGCGCGCTCATTGGCGGCGGCACGCCCACATCCCAGGCCGCGACATTGACGTAGGGGCCGGTATGAAACATCACCGCGTTGATACCTGCCAGAAAGATGAGGCCGAGCTTGGCGATGAACACACGATTGCCGATCAAGTCAGCCGCGTGGGCGAGAAACAGCAACGAACCAGTCGCCAGCGCGCCCATGAACGCGAGCACCGACCACGGCAGGGCATGCTGCGCCAACTGACGCAGCGGGAGCGTGCGCGAAAGGCCAAGGATGCGTAAATCGACTACCGCGACCGACCCAAACAGCAGCGCAATCGACACCAGATGCAGCGACTCTGTCAGCGGATACGCAAGCGCATTGGTGCGCAGGAAGACGGCCAGCGGCAATTGATGAATGGCTTGCCCGATGTCCATGAAAGCGCCTTGGCGAAGCGGTGCGCTCAGCGCAATTCGGTGGCTTTGCCGTTGACAATGACGCGCTCGACGCGCAACTCGTCTTTCTTGCTGGTGCTTGGGTAGCCGATCAGCGTGATCGTGGCGCCCACCTTGACCATGTCGCCATTCATGCCGCGCGCTTCCATGCGCGACACCGGCGCGAGCCAGGCGAACCAGGTTTTGTCGCCGGACTTGAGTTTGAGCGTGGCGTGCGGGTTTTCGTATTTCGACTCGACCACGATGCCGGTGAGGTTGAGCGTGGTCTTGTCGTCGTAATCGCTCCAGCCGTGGTGGGCCTAGGCACTTGTGGCCAATGCGGCGAGGGCGAGCGCGGTTTTGAGAATGGCACGAATCAGCATGAGATCTCCTTCAACGGAAATGGACGAAATCAAAAACGAATGGCGCGAATCAGAACAAACAAAGACGCACCAGGACGAAGTGCGAGGACGAAGCGCAGTAACAAATTGGCGGAATGCGGCGCAGCAACAACATTCAGGGTATGACGGCGAGCCGCTTGATCCGTTCCTCGCGCGGCAATGCGGCCAGCGCATTGACCGCTGCATGAAATCGTTGCATATCCCCACGCTCATGCACGATCAGCCGCGCAAAGGCAGCGACATGTTCAGTGTAAACCGCGACCGAACCCAGACGTGCATTATTGAGGTCGCGGTAGAACCAGTCGTCATAGCGCTTCGCTTCAACCGCACTCAGAGTCCAGCCGCGCTTGAGCGTCTCGTATTCTGTTTTCAATATCTCGATGGCGCGCGCCTTGCCGCTGCGGCGCGCGCCGTCATCTGTCTTGCCACCATAGACCGCAGCCAAGGCAGACCGCGCGCGCATCAGGAGTTCGATCAATTCGCGCTGCCGCAGCTTGAATGCCTCGTAGCTGCGCATCTCCGCTGCGCTGGCGTTGGACTTGACCCAGCGCTTGATGCCCTCCTGCTCGACGGCGACTGCGTAGGATTCATTGAAGGCCGCATCGTCTTTCACGTAGGCCACCTGATGCGCAAGTTCGTGAAAAATCAACCGCGCGATTTCCAGATCGGGATAGTGGATGAACGTGTTGAGCAGCGGGTCGTCAAACCAGCCAAGCGTGGAATAGGCCGGCACGCCGCCGATGTGCACATCGTCACCCGCCGCGCGCATCTCCGCCGCGCGTGCCTCTGCATCATCCTTCGAAAAGTAGCCGCGATAGGGCACGCAACCTGCAACCGGAAAGCACTGGGTCTTCAGTTCCAGAGACAACGCGGGCGCAACGAACACGTTCCACACCACATAGGGCCGCCGCAAATCGGCATAGAGACGATAGCTGCGGTTGTCAGGCAAGCCGAGTTCGCGGCTGGCAAACTCGCGCACGCGCTGCGCGTAGGCAAGCTTGCGTTTGAGTTCGGCGCCGGTTGCGGTATCGGCCAGCACCTCTTCGACCGGGCGCGACAAGCGGCGTACTTCCATCTGGCCGTTGAAGGCTTGCCAGAAGTAGGAGATGGCGCTGCAACCCGGCAACAGCAAGGCGGCGCACAGCACGGCGAAGGTGCGCATCACGCTCATGCCCCGAATGACCCGCTGTCGAAAAATTGCGCCATGTGCCTGACCACGCGGCGCGACATCAACAGCCCGGTGTGTCCTACCGGCAACACGAGATGCTCGCGCGCGCCGGGGACACGCGTTTCTTCCACCGTCACGGTGCCGTCGTTGGGTTTGGACAAGCCAGGTGCGATCACGCGGCCGAGGCCCACCGTCGCGCTGCCTGCGATCACACCAAGGTCAACACCCTTCGGCACACTCGGTCGATGGCCGGAGAGCCAGTCCTGGAGCGGCTTTCCCGCCAGTGCATCGCCATAACCCTTGTCCATCAAGGTTTTCCCGGCATGCGTTCCCTGAAACGGCGGGCCCGCGAGCACAATGCGGCCGAGCGTCTTGCCCGGCAATTGCCACTTGTGCTCATCAAGCATCGAGGCAATCGTTACCGCGCCGAGGCTGTGGCCGGCGAAATGGATGCGCTCTTCAGGAAGTGCCAGGGCAAAGCGCAGCAGTGCGGCGCGATTGTTGGCCAGACGCGAACGCACCGTCGGGTAAGAGAACGCATAGGCCTTGTAGCCGGCGCGCTCCAGGTGCGTGCGCCAGTAGCGCATCGCAAAACCGGACAGCCACAGGCCGTGCACACAGACTACCGCTTCGCCTGGCTTGACGCTCATACCGCGCTACGCATGCAGCGCCACTGACAATCGGTCACGTCGAAGACCATCACTTGGTCAAGCCAAAATGAAACAGCACGACGATGACACCAAACGCCACCATCATCGCGGGCATCAACACCGCCGTCAGGAAATTGACACGTTCGGCCTCGGCGGGGTTGTCCGGATTGACCGCCACCATGAGCTTGTCACCGATTTTCAAGCGCTGGTGATACGGCATGCGCGAGACGAAACGATGCGCCACGCCCGCTGCATCTTTGTATTCAATCTCCGGATTTTTGCTCACGGTCACGCGTATCAGCGCGACCACCACCCCTTCGACACGCGGCCAGCGGCGCAGCTTTTGCCAGGACTGATGCACATAACCCACGCCCATCGCGATGAAGAGCAGCGCGGCAAGCAGCGGCCAGTTGGAGAACGGTGACATCGGGGCAAGTGCGTTCATGCGGCTTTTTCCACTTCAACCAGACAGTCATAAAACGTCGGCCCGCGTCCCAGATCAGTCAGCGACTGGTTGGTCACGGCATTCGCATTGCGCCCGGTCGGCGTGTACTTGTGCCACCACACCGAGAGCGCGGTCACCACACCAGGGCGCGACTTGCCGTTGACGCGGGCGCGTGCTTCGAAGCTGCCACGGTCGTTGAAGATGCGCACGCGATCGCCATCGGCGATGTTGCGCGGTGCGGCGTCCGCAGCGTTGAGGTCAAGGAAAGGCTCCTTCTCCGCCTCGCGCAGGGACGCGATATTGCCGAAGGTGGAGTTCATGAAGTTGCGCGTCGGCGGCGAGATCATCATCAACGGATATTTCGCGGCGAGGGCCGGGTTGGTCGCGGGTGATTCGCGCGGCGCGATGTAATCGGGCAGCGCGGGCAGGCCGAGCGCAGCCGCGCGTGCACTGACGAACTCGCACTTGCCTGAAGGGGTGCGGAAGTTGCCCTGGGCAAACGGCTTCCACGCAGCCGGCACGTTGAGCCGCTGCCAGCCTTTTTCCTTGAGGGATGCGAGCGTGATGCCCGCGTTGTAGGCATGCTTGGCATCAATCGCTTGCGCGGCGATGGTTTCGTCACTCTCGAACAGCGCCGGGTCGGTGAAGCCCATGCGTTCGGCCAGGGCGCGAAACACGTCACTGTCGGAGCGCGCCTCGCCCACTGGCGCAATCGCCGGGTGGTTGACCAGCCAGTAGAGATGTCCGTAGGATCTGTGGATATCAAAATGTTCAAGCTGCGTCGTGGCCGGCAACACGATGTCGGCGTAGTCACACGAATCGGTGAGGAACACGTCGTGCACCACGGTGAACAGATCTTCGCGCGCCATACCGCGCAGCGCCTTGTTGGAGTCGGGCACCACGGTGGCGGGGTTGGCCGAGTAGACGAACATCGCCTTGACCGGCGGGCCGTCGCACAGCGCGGCAGCATCGCCCAGCAGCGCATCGCCGAGCCTGACCATGTTGATGGTGCGCGGCGCGTTCCAGATCAAATCCGGGCGCTCCAGCGCCTTGACATCAACCGGATAAGTGCCGCCAGTGCCGAGCAACACGCCGCCCGCTGCGTGGCGCCACGCGCCGGTGAGCGCCGGCAGGCAGGCGATGGTGCGGCAACTCATGGCGCCGCCGGCATGGCGCTGCAGGCCGTAGTTGATGCGGATCACGGCGGCCTCGCCATTGCGGCCGGCCATGCCGTATGCGCGTGCCAGGGTTTCAATTTGCTGCGCGCTGATGCCGCTGATGTGTGCTGCGCGTTCGGGCGTCCACGCCTTCACGTGTTCCTTGAGTTCATCGAAGCCTAGCGTGTACTGCGCAATGTAGTCGTGGTCGAGCAGGTCATCGCGGATCAGCACGTGCATCATCGCCAGCGCCAGTGCAGCGTCGGTGCCGGGACGCACCGGCAGCCACTCGTGGCATTTCTCGGCCGAGAGCGACTTGTAGGGGTCGATGGCGATGACCTTCGCACCGCGCCGCTTGGCCTCGGTGACGCGCGTCCACAGATGCACGCTGGAGGTGACCGGGTTGGTGCCCCAGAGCAGAATCAGCTTCGCTTCATCGAAGCGTTCCATCTCCGGCCCGATGTTGGCGCCGAGTGTGAGGGCGATGCCTTCCTTGCCGGCGTTGGAGCAAATGGTGCGGTCGAGCAAGGACGCGCCGAGCACATGAAAAAAGCGCCGGTCAATCGAATTGGCCTGCACGATGCCCATGGTGCCGGCATAGGAGAATGGCAGGATCGATTGCGGATTGTCCGCTGCGATGGCCTTGAACTTTGCGGCGATGGTGTCGAGGGCTTCGTCCCACGTGATGCGCACGAATTGCGCGGCGTCGCGCCCGCCTGGCGCGGGCCCTTTCGGCGCAATGCGCTTCAAGGGATGGAGCACGCGATCCGGCGCGTAAGTGCGCTCCAGATATTTCGCCACCTTGTTGCACAGCACGCCGTGGGTGGTGGGATGGTCAGGGTCGCCCTTGACTTCCGTCGCGCGCGCCCCGCGCAGGCTGCCGTCGGGCATCGTCACTTCACCCTCGACGGTGATGAGCATGGCGCAGGTGTCAGGGCAGTCGTGCGGGCAGGCGGCGCGCACGGTGCGGGTAGGCAATTTGGATGCACTCCCCTGCGCTGTCACGCTGGCACGCTGAAGATCTGGTGCGTTCATGTATTGCCTCCCGGCCCGGTTTGCAGTTGACGGTACTCGACTGACAGCTCGTTCATGCGCTTGACGGTCTCCGCTTTTTTGGTACCAATGTCATCGAGACGCCGCTGAATTGCCGTGAGATCGGATTGCCGCTGCCCCGCGATGCCACCGCCAAGCCCCTGATCGAAACGCAGCATCATGCGCAGCATGTTGGCCTGGTTGATGAGCGTCAGTTCATCAAAGTTGAGCGTGTTCAGTTGCTGCTGCAGTTGCCGGTATTCGGCCACCATGCGGCCTGCGCGCTGGGCACGCTCGTCCGGCGTTGAATCGGGGGGGGGCGCCGGCGAGGCTGACGATGGCGCGGGAGACGGCACTGGTGATGGCACAGCGGAAGGATTCGACGGTGCCGGGTTGGCACGAGTCACCGGGCCAGGAGCCGCGCCGGGAGCGGGTTTCGCGGCAACATCAGCCTGTGACTGTCTCTGAGAGCCATTCTCCGGTGCACGCTGCGTCAAATTTGCGGGCGTGGCCAGCACCAGAGCAATCGCGTCTTCCAACGCCGGCACCACATCGGAAACGCGCGCTTTCTCACCGCTCTGTACACGTGCAAGCCCATCGCGCACCGCAGGAATTTGCGCCGCGACCTTGTCGAGCATGTCGAGCACGTATTGCGACTTGATCGCGTAATTGACGTTTTGCGGAATGTCGCCAGTCTGGCGCGCCATCGCCTGCGCATCCAACTTGGAGGCGACCACACCAATCACGTTGCCGTCCATCGTGATCAGCGGCCCACCCGAGTTGCCGGTCTGCACCGCCGCGCTGATCTGAAACACGCGCGCATCGTTGTTGGCACCGCTGAAGCTGTTGATGATGCCGTCAGTCACCTTGGGTTCGATGCCCTGCTGATTGATGTTGGGAAAGCCCATCGTCACTATCGCCGCGCCGCGCCGCACATCGCCTGACGCCGCGAGCGGCAGCGGCTTGAAGCGCACGCCACTGCTCACCTCGGCCTTGAGCAACGCGAGGTCGTTGCTGCGGTCTACCGCAATCGCGCGCGCATCAAATGTCTCGCCTTTCAGGTTGCGCAGGGTGATCTTGCCGCTGTTGACGACGACGTGAAAGCAGGTGATGAAATAACCGTCTTCGGTAATGAAAAAGCCGCTGCCGGTAGAGGCGCGTTGGGCGTGCGCCCCACCCGCCATCAACACCGCCACCGCGGCGATCAGGACGCTAAAACCGGCGCGCAGCCTGTGCCGGAGCTGAAAGGTCGAAGACGTCATGGGAGAGGAGGACGTCATCAGCGCGTATCGTCTCTAACGCAACCCGAGTACGTCCTGCATATCAAACAGGCCCGTGGATTTGCCGCGCAAAAATCGGCAGGCGCGCAGTGCGCCCTGCGCATAGGTCATGCGGCTCGACGCGCGGTGCGAGACTTCAATGCGCTCGCCTTCGCCAATGAACATCACCGTGTGATCGCCCACCAGATCACCGCCGCGCACGACGGCGTAGCCAATCGAATCATCCTTGCGCGCACCGGTATGGCCGTGACGGCCGTACAGCGCCACCTTGTCGTGGTCGCGGCCCATTGCGGCAGCCACGACCTCGCCCATGCGCAGCGCGGTGCCGGAGGGCGCATCGACCTTCATGCGGTGATGAGCCTCAATGACCTCGACGTCGTAACCGGTCGGCAGGGTCTTGCCCGCGAGTTCGAGCAGCTTGAGTGTGAGATTGACTCCGACGCTCATATTGGGCGCAAACATGATCGCGTGCTTCGCAGCAGCATCCGCAATGGCGCGTTTGCCGTCTGCGTCAAAACCAGTGGTGCCGATCACCATCTTGACACCATGGCGCGCACACGCAGCCAGATGATGCAGCGTGCCTTCGGGCCGCGTGAAATCGATCAGCACATCAGCGCCTGCCAGCGCGGCTTCGACATCGCTGCGCACGAGACTGCCGGTGGCGCGGCCCAGAAAGGCACCAGCATCAGTGCCGATCGCCGGTGACGATGCTACGTCGAGCGCGGCAGCAAGTTCGGTATCGGGCGCGGCGAGTACGGCCTCGATCAGCATGTGGCCCATGCGTCCCGACGCGCCCGCGATGGCAATGCGCAATTTGTCTGACGTGCTCATGTGTGTTGCGCCTTCTTCAATGATTTCAGGCTGTTTGCGAGTAGCGCCATCGTCGCACGCACTTCCCCTCTACTTTGCACTGAACGACTCTTCCCGGATCAGCCACTTGCCATTGATCTGGCCCAATACCAGGGTCTTGCGGCCGGTTTGCTTCAAAGCCTCGGTTTCGTATTGCTGGGTAAATACCACCGTCGCAGTGTTGCTGTTGGCAATGGTGATCTGTGGCTCAAAAACATTGACAAAAATGAACACGGGCTTGGCCAAGCGCTCCGTGCGTTGCGCTTCCCAGCGCGCGCGCGTCATGCCTGCCGGTTTGAAGTCGGGCGCGTAAGCCGCAAGATAGTTTGCGAGATTCCTGGCCGACCATGCCGCGCGCCACTGCTCGACCGACTCAGTGATCGCGGCGAAGATGGCGGCGGTGTCGGGGGGTGGCCCCACACTGAGCGGCAGAGCCCCTGCTGCCGGCAAGGGAGGTGCTGGTGATGGTGGCACTGGTACTGGGGCAGCAGTCACCGGCACAGGTGGCGGCGCAGCGGGCTGCGACACCTGCGCAACAACAGGAGCCGGTTCCGGTACCGGTGCCGGAGTGGCTGCCGCCACGGCGGGCGCGGCGGGCGCGGCGGCCGCAGCCGGTGCAGCTGGTGCAGCAGCAGCCATTGCAGACGTCGCTGCGGATGCAGCAGTTGCAGCAGTTGCGGCGGACGCAGCAGTCGATGCGGTGGAAGCAGATGGCGACATCCAGCCGAACACGCGGCCAAATATTCCCCGCTTTTCGTCGGTAGAAATGGCAGGCGGCTCGGCTGCTGGCTTGGGAACAGGCGATGCAGGTGCCGCCGGTGGCGGTGCACTGCTGGCCAGCATCACGTTACCCGCACCAGCAACCGCACTCACAGGCGGAACGGTTGCTGCGGCCGGCGCAGCTTCAGGCGCGGAAACAGACGCTACAGGCAGATTCGACGATTTCGGTGGCAAACTTCCAAACAGGCGCCCAAAAAAACCAGGAGACTCCAGAGGCGGCAGCGTAGCCGCCGACACAGTGGCACCTGCAGTCCCTGCGCCGCCAGTAATATCAACCCGAGGCGGCACCGCGATGGCCTCCCACTTTGCGAGCTTCTCGCCCTTGTCGAAAAACACCGTGAGGCGCCGCTTCTCCGGATCATTCCAGCCCTTGGCCGAGCGGAACACGTAGTCCCAACGATCTGCGTGAAAGACGTCGGCCAGCATTGGCGTGCCGAGAATGAAGCGCACCTGGTCGCGAGTTTGACCGGCTTGCAATTTATCAACCAAGTCCTGAGTGACGAAGTTGCCTTGCTGGATGTCGATACGGTACGGCGTCACGATCTGCGGGATGTATTCGCGCAGCGAAGAAGGTGCGGAGCAGCCGGCAAGCGCGGTCGCTGCGGCCACTGCAACAAGGCAGGCAATACGGCGCGCAGCGCCGATGAGCGCCGTGCGTGATCCCGCGCTTGAAGGCAGCGCCAGGACGGAAAGTGCAGGCTGATATGCGGCTGGAGGAGTCAATTTCACGAGGGGATTTGCCGCGAGAGAACCAAACCCGTTATGATACTTGAAAGGGTGTGCGGTTCCCCTCAATAACGTCGCAATTTGCATCGCTCCAGCCACCAGCCCATGCCCCGCGCCACCCGCCCCGCTGCCCCAGCCAACCC
The DNA here is from genome assembly GCA_031430015.1 of Burkholderiales bacterium. GTDB lineage: Bacteria > Pseudomonadota > Gammaproteobacteria > Burkholderiales > JAEUOS01 > CANJDH01. The sequence goes on along the minus strand of JANPAR010000191.1, from coordinate 3,831 downwards.
TGCCGCCTCCCCCGTGCCCGTCCCCGACGAGACCCATGACAGCGCGCGCGGCAACACAAAAAATCCGAGCGGCCTGCGCAATATCGGTCTCAAAGCCACCGGCCCGCGCCTGCGCATTCTCGAATTATTTCAAACCAGCGGCGTGCGCCACCTAAGCGCTGAAGATGTATATCGCCAGTTGCTCACGGAAAAAATGGAAGTCGGCCTCGCCACCGTGTATCGCGTGCTCACGCAATTCGAACACGCTGGCTTGCTCGAGCGCCACCACTTTGAATCAGGCAAGGCAGTATTTGAACTCAACGAGGGCGCGCACCATGATCACCTCGTGTGCCTGCAATGCGGCCGTGTCGAAGAGTTTTACGACCCCGAGATTGAGCGCCGTCAAAAAAAGATCGCGAAAGAGCGCGGCTTTACCCTGCATGACCACTCGCTGTCGCTCTACGCCGACTGCATCAAGACCAAGTGTCCGCATCGCGGCGCGGGGCCTGGCACCATCGCACCACGCTGAACCTGCGCTCGGTGGAGCGCAGCCAATCCCCCTTCGTATCGCGGCAGAATCGCAGTAGCGCCGCAGTCACGCCGCCACTTGCGCTTCGGCGTGAGCCTTCAGCGTACTACGCCAAGTCTGCGCAAAGTTGGGATAAGTCTCGCCAATTTCGCCGAGTATTTGCCCGCGCAGCAGCCCAAGCACGGCTGCTTCCGGCCCTGGCGTAACCGGCACCGCAGCCGGCACATCAAAATCAAAACCGGTCTGGTCGCGTACTTCTTCCACTGTATGGCCAGGATGCACGCTCTGCAACCCAAAGCGCCGCGTGGCTTTGTCAAACGAAAACAGACACAGCCCGGTCAGCATGGCGTGCGGCCCGCCGGGACGATACACGCCGTCATCGCGCGGCCCGGCCGCCGAAATGAAATCCACCTTCGGCACAAACACGCGCCGTGAGTGCTCTTCGCGAAACAAAATCACGCGCGGCACCAGGTGATAGAGATACGCCGAGCCGAACGACCCCGGCCAGCGCACACCTGATTGTGGATAGCCGTCCGCGCCGATCAAATTGATATTCGCCGCACCGTCAATCTGCCCGCCACCGAGAAAGAAGGCGTCGATGCGCCCCTGTGCGGCGAGATCGAACAGCTCGACGCCGCCGTTGGTGAACGCGTTATGACGGCGCGAACCGAGCACGCTGACACGCGTGGCACCGCTCGATTGTGCACGCGTCAGCAGCGCCGCCGCACCGGGGATCGGCGACGACGCGCCCACCGCCACGTGGCGCACGCCGTGCAGCAGGCGCGCGACGGTGAAGATCAACAATTCGGTGGGCGTCGGGCCGCCAGTCAATGCGGAGCCAGTTGCTGCCGTCGCCAGGGCCACATCGGCTATTGCGGACACCGCTGCAGCTGACCTTGGGTTGAGCGAATCCGCCGCAGCCGGCGCTCGTACGCTGCTCAAGCCGCCACCCCCGCCTCGCTACGAGGCGCTCCCACCATGGGTTCGAGCCGGTCACTGCCTGCCAGCCATTGCGCCACAAGGCTCTCGAAGCCATCGGCGGTGCGCGCCAGCGCCACGTAGGCGCGCATCCACGCAGCGTCGAGCGGATACGCATCGCCGTAGTTCAGGGGCCACGCGCCGCGCGGTGCGTGGGCAATCGCCTCGATGTACAGCGCAGGGATGGTCGCGCCGGAACGCGCATCATCGTCGAGCAGATTGCCTTCGACGATGTGCTCCACCGTCACCAGCGTTTGCTTCGACGCATGCGCGAGCAGCATCAATTCACGCTGGCGGCCGATGAACACATTGCCGAAGCGGTCTGCCATGGGCGCGTGAAACAATGCGACGTCAGGCTGAATCGCCGCAATCGCGACAATCTTGTCGCTGGTACCGGCCGGCGCAAACGGGTTGTCGATGATGCGCCAGTCATCGCGATGCGCGAGCAAGTCGCTGCCGATGATGCCGCGCAAGGGCATGAACGGCAACCCTTTTTGCGCTGCCTGCAAACCTGCATAAATCGCCGGGCAAGTGGCGTCCCTGAGCGTGATCGCCGCCGTCTTGACCGCGCGCGTGAAGCACGGCCCGGTGCCAAATTCGCTGAGCGTCACGCCAGACGATTCGAGCGTCGCCACGCAGCCCGCGCCAATCAGCACATCGGCCTGTAAGCCGCCTACCGGTACCGTCACCAGATGCAATCCGCGCACCTTGCGCCGCACCAGTTCGCGTGTGGCGGCCATCGCGACACCGCTCTCGTCCTTGGCGACAGCGAGCTTGGCGCCGTCCGGCACCTTTGCCGCGAGCGCACGCACGTCCAGCAGGTTGTTGATCGAAGTCATCGGACGTCTCCTTGAAGATCGGCAAGTATATTCTTCCGCTCGCACGCGCTGCCATCCTCACCCGGCAATACCGCAAGGTGCGCAACGCCCGCAGCGGCATCGGTGAGGTGAGCCGAGGGTGCGCCCGGCCCCGCAGTGACTCGCAATCAGGTGCGGCTATTCGTCGTGCAGGTTGACCCGCTCTCGCAAAAAACCTTATAATTGCAGGCTATTCCTCGATAGCTCAGTCGGTAGAGCGACGGACTGTTAATCCGCAGGTCCCTGGTTCGAGCCCAGGTCGGGGAGCCACCGAATTGTTGTTGCAATTCTTGCACTTAAGCCCAGCCATCACGGTTGGGCTTTTTGCATTTCGGATCCCGGAATTTGGGAAATCCGGTGGTCGGTATTGGAGTAGCCGGTTTTGCGCCCGCTTTGGCATAAGGCTACCAAGTCCGCGTTCCGGTCGGCAGTTTTAGAGTGCAGGAATCGCCCACGCTGGTGGTGATTTTGAGCGCTCTAACGCCCCCTCCTAACAGCCTATCCCCGACCGCGCGCCCCAAGGGAAAGACCTGCCACCTGCGCGGTTCTATTTCGGGCTGGCCGGAGGTCTCCATCATCCGCTCGGTGCCGTCTGTGAAAACCACCCCGAAGTACTCAACAATGAACGGCGCGCCGCCAGTATTGACCACCCGAAGCGCCGGAACACTGATCATGATCGGTGTGGGTACGAGAGTGAGCGCGGCGCGCAGCTTTTTGCCGCTCTTTTCTTCCCACCATTTCCACCAGCCGGCAAGACCGGCAACAGCGGCAACGACCTTAAGCCAAAAATCCCAATCCATCGCGCACCCCGTGTTTATCAGTTATGGTGCGAATCTTAGGGTACTGGATTGGGATAAACCGCCCTCCCAATTTTGCCTAAAGTGATTGACGACGAGCGGGCGCGGGAAACGCGTTGATTCAATTACATTTTTCGACCTGCTAATTCCGCCGATCCCTGGTTGGAGCCCAAGTCGGGTTGTCTTCCCATTGTTGTTTTTGCCTCTTCCAGCGCTCGTCCAGATACGCTTTCACCTCACCCGACTCAAGCCTGTCAAAAATGACGCCTTTCGCTTCGGCCAACGTTTTGAGGCGCTGTTTGCCGCCAAGATTGTTCACGCTGATCTGAAAGCCTGTTCCGGTCTCGGTGATTCCGATGCTTACCTGTTTCTGCTTTATCCGATGCACGCCTTGTTCGAGTGTCCAGCGCGAAGACTGAATAAACCGCGCTCGTCGAGTCTTGAACTTTGTGACTGACTCCATGTGGTTGGAGGCGGTCTTTGTGTCAGTCAGGTTGTCGCAACAAATGGTCCCAACTCTGAGGGCGGCCCACTTCGGATGTTGAATATAGAACGCGTGGCGGATATCAGTGCCGCAGTATTCGCATACCTCACAGAGGTCCCCGAGGTCTTCCTCACCGACGTACTGCCAACCCACAAGTGGCGGGATGATTCCATGCTCAGCAGCGTGACAACCCTTGCATAGGGTCAC
>JANPAR010000190.1:0-2358 GCA_031430015.1 Burkholderiales bacterium | reverse complement strand
CCGAGATCATGCAGAACGCAAGTTGGTGGGACAAGTTCAAGGCCAAGTTTCGCGGCGCCATCGTGGGTGCGCTTCAGCCGGCATGAGCATGACCAACACCAAACCCATCACCATCCTTATCGCTGCCCTCGGCGGCGAAGGCGGCGGTGTGCTCGCCGACTGGCTGCGCGACGCCGGCACCGCGGCCGGCCTGCCGGTACAGAGCACGTCGATCCCCGGCGTGGCGCAACGTACGGGTGCCACCACCTATTACCTCGAGATCTTCCCGGTGCCGTGGACGCAACTCAGTTCTCAACACGGCGGCCAGCGCCCGGTGCTCGCCCTCACCCCCACGCCCGGCAACGTGGACCTGATGGTCGCCTCCGAGCTGGTCGAAGCGGGACGCGCGCTGCAAAACGGCTGGGTCACCGACCGCACTACGCTGATCGCCTCCAGCCACCGCATCTACGCCACCATCGAAAAAATGCCGATGGCCGACGGCCGCTTCGATGCGCAAAAGATCATCGACGCCGCACCGCAACTGGCCGCCAAGGCCGTGCTGTTCGACATGGCCGAAGCCGCGCAACAAACCGGCACGGTGATCTCGGCCGTCATGTTTGGCGCCATGGCCGCTGCCTGGATCAATGCGGGCAAGCTGCCGCTTTCACGTGCGATGTGCGAAGAAGCCATCAAGGCCTCCGGCAAGGGTGTTGAAGCCAGCCTGCGCGGTTTTGCGGCCGGATTCAACGCGGCATCGGCTGGAGGAGGATCGGCCGGAAACCCGCTACCACCAACGGTTTCCGCAAAATCCTCCTCTGAGAAGGGGGCCGCCCTCCACAGCTTTCCGGAGCATGCCCACTACCTGATTACCGAAGGCATCAAGCGCCTCACCGATTACCAGGACGCAGCCTACGTCGAGCTCTACCTCGAACGCCTGAAGCCGGTGGCCCACCATGATGCCGCAGGCGGCAAGCTCACCGCGGAAGCCGCGCGTTACCTCGCCCTGTGGATGAGCTTTGAAGACCTGATCCGCGTGGCAGACCTCAAGACGCGCAAGAGCCGCTTCGCGCGTGTGCGCGACGAAGTGCGCGCCAAGCCGGAAGAGCCGATCCACATCATCGAATTCCTCAAACCCGGCCTCGACGAAATCACCGGCATGCTGCCGCCGGCCCTCGCCAAAAGCGTCCACGCCTGGGCCGTGCGCAACGGCTGGGAGCACAAGCTCTCGGTCGGCATGCACATCAAGACCAACTCGATCCTCGGATTCCTCATGCTGCGCGCAGCAGCCGGCATGCGCTTCTGGCGCCGTCGCACCGCACGCTATGCCGAAGAACAACAACTGATCGAACGCTGGCTTGCCGCGATCGTCAAGGCCGCACAAACCAGCCCGCGCCTCGCCTACGAAATAGCGCTCACCGCGCGCCTCATCAAAGGCTACAGCGACACCAACAAGCGCGGCAAAGCCAACTTCACCCGCATCTTCGACAACCTCGTCGAAGGATCCATCGTGTCAGGCGACGAAGCGAGGGCCGATGCCATCTTCGCCGCGCGCGAGGCGGCGCTGGCTGACCCTGAAGGGAAGAATCTCGACAAGGCGCTGGGGAAGCATGGGGTTGCGCCGCAGGCTGTGAAGGCCGTGCCGATTCGGTTTGTTAAGGGAGCGGTGCGGAAAGGCGCGTAGCCTCCTAGCGGTGACTTCTCACCGATTTCTACGTACAGTATTTCATTCGTTAAGAGCACCGCGAGGACACATGGGCAAAGACAACTCGACGAAGAAATACACCCCCATAAAGTTTTATAAATATCGATCGATGGATGCCAAATCGATGAAGTGGGTTGAGCGGACGATATGTCACAACGAAATCTTTTTTGCTCCCGCATCCACGTTCAACGACCCATTTGATCTTCGACCCGTCTTTAGCCTTGATGCCCCAAAGGCAACTCAAAAAGCGGACTACATCAGGTTGTCAAAGAAATTCGAACCTCACCTAGGACGGAAGGAACGTCGGGCCGATGTCAGGAGGGTGTTATCAACTTCTCTGCGAAAAGAAAATATTCAGCAAACGCTGGATGCCATCCAGCAGGCCCACGCAGAAATTATCACAACAAAAGTCGGGGTACTGTGCGTATCGACAAAACGCGATGACATACTCATGTGGTCTCACTACGGAGACTCACATCGGGGAATTTGCCTTGAATTTGATGGCTTGCTGCCGTTCATGGCACATGCTCAAGAAGTGGCGATGTCCCGTCCACAGTTGAAGGTTGAGCCGGTGGTGGAAATGATTATGCGGCCTTTTTCAACGGGACTGATGCAGGCCGCATTTGGCGAACGAGCGCAGGAATTTGGTCGAAGCCACGCAAGCGTTTGAACGACTT
>JANPAR010000189.1:0-12264 GCA_031430015.1 Burkholderiales bacterium | reverse complement strand
TCGTCGCTATGGCGGCGCTTCCTGCGCCCTCTGCCTGCACTGCTCTGTGCTCGCTCCATCTCGATGGTGTCCACTTTCTTCATGGTGGACACTATCGCCTTCCCACGCTACTCTTTCAAGGTGGGTTCGCCGGACGCTTACCTTCAAGCTTGGCGCGGGCGATGCCGGCGAACATGGCGCCAACGATGTAGCGCACGGCAGGCGTGAACTCAGGCGCCCACGCCACCAGCGGTTTGGGCCAATCGACCTTGCGAGATTTCATGGCGGGCCTCATGCCAGCACCATGCGGTCGGTCTCAAGCTTTGCGACGAGCTCCTTGATTTCGTGATCGCTCTTGCCGGCCACGCGTGCCAAGTTGATCGCCTCGACCTCACTTTCCGGCCAAGCAGCCACGCGTTCACCGCACTTCACGGCACACGTAAAGAGACCTGCCGTCACTCGTTTGTAGTGGGTGCTGCGCTTGTTGCCAGTTTTTTCGAGCACCGCCGGCAGACGAAGAAGTTTCACGCCTGCGGATTGCTTAGCTTCCATGTTCGCTTGCTCCTAAGTGGACTCCCTTAACCTTAAGGAGTGACTCAGAATAGGTCAGCCGAAATTAGAAAGCGAGTATCTTGAACCAGCCCAATTTTCCAAAAATTGGGATAAATTGGTCCTATAAAAATGGCAAAGCCATTCGCAAATCGTTGTCTATCAACGGTTTCAGCGGTGTAATGTCAAGAATTTTTTCAAGCTGCTTTTCGTTGATCTGATATTTTGCGAAGCTGGCCAAAGCAATAAGGGCTTTTTTTGATCTCGAATCTAGATCGTGTTTTACGAACCACGAGGCGCTCTTTACGAACTCACGGCCTAGGACGTCACGATCAATTTTCCCGCGCGCGTACGGCTTCCGGTAACCATCTCTGCGTTTCGTCAGCGCTACCCGTATCTGTTGCGCCCTTTTATGTACAGCCTCAGCTTCCTGCAGATCGCCAAGTAACGAGTGAGACTCTCGCTCCAGACTTGAGGCCAAAGCAAGGAGGCCTTCCAAATCTGTTGAACTAGGATAATTCGGTTCATGGCTATTTTCATATTTCTCTCGAATAGCGCCAGCCTTCGCCATTAGGGACCACAACTTCAGATTGAATTCCCAGTCAACCAATCTGCTCTTGAAAATTATCTTCAAGCGCTGAAATTCCTTGGTTTGCGAAGCGGCCCGCACAAATTCATTGGCCTGAATTGCTGCAAGGTAGGACCTACGCCGCTCCTCAGTTTTATCACCAAGATTGGCTACCTTCAGCTTCATCCTAATTGCATTTATGCGGTTTAGGAAATACTGATATTGAGGGAATGGCGCCACTCCATGCCGAGCAAACTTATAAGCTGGAGGATTTGTTTCAACGATAATTTCTGCTGCTTGCCAATCGCATAACGTCAGGCACGTCTCTCGGTCAGCTGTCTCCCAGTCCATAGCAACCCCTTCATGCCCCTTGATGAGGAGCCGCCAGCTCGAAGGGCCGCAACATGCGCGTGGCTTCGATGTCACGGATGTCGGCGCGATGGCCCGCAATGGCTGCATCGATTTGAACAAGCGGCTCTTGTGGGCTGGAGCCGCAGCCAGCCATGAAAATTATGATCGCAATAGCCGCCGTGCAGAGTGACGATCTCACTCGGGCACTCGCTTTCCATTGATGCCGAGCCACCAGTACGCAGTCTTGCTTTCGCGCTGGCCTACTGCCATGGTGAGCGTGGTTGGCGTGGTTGACGCTGTTGCTGCGGCGCGTATGGGTTGTCTGTTACCGGCGGCACGTACTGAGGTGACGAGCGGTTGTAGACCGGCGGGCTGCTGTGTTCGTCACGCTGCGTGCCGCGCTGGCCGGTGTATGGATTGGTGCCGCCATACTGGTTGTTTTGCGAGTTGAGATTGTTGCTGCGTTGACTGTCTGGCGAGCTGCGGTAATGGCCATCGTGATAGACGCCATTTTTGTCAATGCGTGGGGCAACATAGGTTTGCGCCGAGACTGCAGATGTTGCGAACAGCAGGGATGCGATGATGCGTTTCATTTGAGATTTCTCCTATATAACTTTCCGATTTCCCCAGTGGCACACAGCGCGTCCATAACCATCATTGGTGTCGTGGCTGGCGCCGGGTAAATCGGGGGGTCATCGTTTGAAAGGCGGCGCTCTGCCTGCCCATTGGGCTTGACCAACATCGTCTTGATGTGCATATAGCGCTCCTTGCAGTGATAGAGAACCAGACTTGTCATTGACTCAAAACCAGATGGAATCGGCGTCGGCCGCTGCCACACCAAAACCGTATCGGCGGTGCGCGTAAGCGACTTGACTTCAACCTCCTGCCCAAAAAGTAGATGCCATTCCTCCAAAGCGATCTGTTGCCCAGCAGCAGTTGTTAAGAGTAGTAGCGCGCCTATTACTCCGATCACTGTTTTCATTCCGGCACCCATGTTCCACACGCATCGATGATCTTCAGATCATGGATGCCGAGCCACACCGCTTTCGCAATGTCGATGGCACCGAGCCACCAGTACGCAGTCTTGCTTTCGCGTTGATCTATCGCCATGAGTTATCTCTCCCTCCATTTATACGACAGAGTGCGTGATCGCCGCGCGTCTTGATCTTGTGATCTTTGATGCTGAGCCACTGCATGTTGTCTGGCTTGTCGGTACCGCCAGCACAAAGCGGCATCATATTATCGACCTGCCAGTCAGGGCATGCTCCACGCGGTCTCTGCTTCACAGGGCAGGGATTGGTTCACTTGAATTCTGCGAGCGCTGCGCTGCTGCGATGCGTCCCCCTTCATGCCCCTTGATCAGGAGCCGCGCCAGGCCGGCAAGGGAACCAGCTTTTCGGGGATCAGCCTAGGCGCGGGTACTTCAAATCATGCGGCGAGCAACTCCTTCGGCAGCGGCTCTACCTTTGCATATCGGCCAGCGTCCTGTTGCGCGTCCCACAGATCGACGGCCTGCTGCATGCGCAGCCAGACTTCCGGCGTGGTACACAGCACCTTGGCTAGGCGCACGGCAATCTCCGCGCTCAGGCCGCGCTTCTCGTGCAGCAACTCAGAAACGGTCAGCCGACTCACGCCCATGTGTGCAGCGAACCGCGCCTGGGTGATGTCCAGTTGCAGCAACACATCTTCGCGCAGCACGGCACCGGGGTGCGTCGGCCGGCGTTTCGGGTCTCGTAGTGATTTCATCACGCGGGAGCGACTGAGAGCTTCAATCCAGTCGCTTGAAGAATCGCCGACAGGCTCGACAAGCGCGGGTTGCCGCGTTCCGACAGCGTGCGGTAAAGCGTCTCGCGGCTCAAGCCGGTACGCTCGGCAATTGTTGCGATGCCGCCACGTGCTTCGGCCAGGCGGCGCAGTGCGATCATCAGTCCGGACGGGTCGCCTTCGTCGATTGCGGCTTCAAGGTACGCAGCCGCCTCGGCATCATTCTGCAAGACGCCTTGCATGTATTCGCCCCAAGGCTTACCGGTCGCGGCGGCGGGCGCGATGCGCGTTGCTGCGGGGCGTTTGAGTGCCGCGCTGCGCGCTGCCGGGGTTTTGATTGCTTTGGTTTTCATGGTTTCGCCTCGAAAATTCTGCCAGATACTCACGCGCCGTTTTGATGTCTGCCGTCTGGGTGCGCTTGTCACCGCCGATCAGCAGGAGCACCAGCGTCCGCCCCGCCTGTGTCCAGTACACCCGGTAACCCGGCCCCCAATCGATCTTGAGTTCACGCAGTCCGCCGCCCAAGTCTTCATACCGCCCCGGATTGCCCGCCTCCAGTCTGTCGATGCGCACCCGGATGCGTGCGCGGGCCTGAATGTCGGGCAGATGGTCAAGCCAATCCGTGAACGGCGCGAAACCTGAAATTTGATAAGCCTCGACTCGCAGTGCGTTTGACTCAGGGAGCATTGTAGCTTATAGGCTAAGATTGCGGACAGCGCGTCAAGCTGATTTTTTCATCGGAATGACAGCGGCACCGGCCTTGATCTTGTCGAGATAGTCCGCCCAAGCCTGCATCATCTGCCGGCGTTGCGGCAAGTGCGCGGTACGGTTGTAGGCCCGTCCGTTCGGGTCTTTCACCGCGTGCGCCAACTGGTGCTCGATCCAATCGACGGGGAAGCTGAGTTCCTCATCAAGGATGGTGCGCGCCGTCGCGCGGAAGCCATGACCGGTCGCCACATCAGATGCAAAGCCCAGGCGGCGCAGCGCGGCGTTGACCGTGACGTTCGACATCGGGCGGCCGTTGGTACGTGCGCCGGGGAAAACGTACTTGCTCGATCCGGTCAGCAACTCCAGATCACGCAATATCTTCACCGCTTGCTTCGACAGCGGCACGATGTGCGGCTCGCGCGTCTTCATCTTCGCACCGGCGATATTCCAGACGCCGCCGTCGAGATCGAACTCTTCCCACTCCGCTGCGCGAAGCTCGCCCGGCCTCACGAAGAATTGCGGTGCAAGCTGCAACGCGGAGCGTGTCACCAGCGATCCCTCGTAGCCGTCAATGGCGCGCAGCATGGCGGCAAGCTGCTTGGGGTCGGTAATGGCGGCATGGTGGGTCGCTTGCGGCGACGCCAGCGCTCCGCGCAGATCGCCGCTTGGATCACGCTCGGCGCGACCCGTGGCGACGGCATAGCGGAATATCTGTCCACAGTTTTGCGAGGCCCGGTGTGCGGTTTCGACAGCACCACGCTCCTCGATCCGGCGCAGCACCTTGAGCAGTTCGGGCGCGGAGACTTCGGCAATCGGCCGGCCGCCGATCCACGGAAACACGTCGCGCTCCAGCCGGCGGATGATCTTGTCAGAGTGGCTGTCCACCCACTTGGTTCGGAATTTGGTAAACCACTCGCGCGCGACAACCTCAAAACTATTTGCCGAGCGCTCCATGCTTGCGGCCTTCTGGGCTTGCCGGTTGACCGATGGGTCTACCCCTTCGGCAATCAGTTTGCGCGCGTCCTCGCGCCGTTGGCGGGCCTGGCTGAGGCTCACATCGGGGTAGACGCCGAGCGACAGTAGTTTCTCTTTGCCAAGAACACGGTATTTCAGGCGCCACCACTTGGAACCATTGGGTTGCACCAGCAGGAACAGGCCACGCTCATCGGCCAGCTTGCGGGGCTTTTCGTGGCGTTTGGCTTGGCGGACGGCGGTATCGGTCAGAGGCATGGTTGGGGGTAACCGTAAAGTTGAAAACTGAGTTACCCCCGAAAGTTACCCCCAACGGGTTCCGGCTGTCAATGGATTATCTGGACAGTGCCGGACAAATAAAAGGCCGCTACAGAGTGAACTGAAGCGGCCTTGAGGATGGTACTGGACTACGTTGGACGATCAATTGGTGGAGCCGGGGGGAATCGAACCCCCGTCCGCAAGTCCGCTACAGCAAGTTCTACATGCGTATCCTGTTTATTTGGTTTTAACCACGGTCTTTGCCAACAGGCAGGCCAGACCACAGCGAGTCACCTAGATTTAAGCGTGCGTCAAGTAACCCGGCGCAAACCGATTCCCTGTGAATGACGCTGCTGTAAGTTTTAAGGCTTACCCGGCCCAGAGAACAACCGGTGCAGCGGCTCCGCGATGCTGTTTAGGCTGCGAGAGCGAAACGCTGGTCGTTGGCGTTTGTGTTTCGTGCGGTTGGATTTACGAGGTAGCCACGCCTCGGCATGCCCTCACTGCTTTGTAACCCACGTCGAAACCGGGTCGGCCCCATGTTCGGGTGTGCATAAAGCAACAGGAAACGGGATTTTACGCCTTCGGGTAAGCTTTTGCGCAAGGAGGACGATGATGAAGCAAGCCGGGTGGCAGAGGGTCTGGAGGCGCGTGCGCGTGATTGCGTTGTTATCAGCCTCATCGTTGGTTGCCTCATCGTTGGTTGCCTCATCGTTGGCAGCCTCATCGTTGGCAGCCTCATCGTTGGTTGCCGCATCGTTGGCAACCCCGTCGTTGGCAATCCATCTGGTTGCCGTGACGGTGGTGTTGGGCGCCACGTTCGCGCCGGACGCGACAGCGCAGGTTTACAAATGGGTAGACGCCAACGGTGTGACCCACTACAGCGAGCGGCCACAGGGCAATGCCAAGGCCAAGCCGCTCGAACTGCGCGACGCCTCACCGCAAGCGCCTGGCGCAGCCAAACCTGCGGCGCAGTCGAACCTGCAGTCACAGGAAATCGAATATCGCAAACGTCAGGTGATGCGCGCGGAAGAGGAAACGCGCAACGCCAAAGTCAAGGCGCAGCGCGACGAATCCTGCCGCAACGCGCGCGCGCAGTTGGTCAACATGCGTGCCTCTGGGGGCTTCTATCGTCTCAACGATGCGGGCGAACGTGTTTACATGAGCGATGCCGAGCGTGACGCCAGCCTGGCCAAGCGCGAAGCGGAATTCAAGGCGAACTGCGAGTAGTCTGCCATTCCGCGATCAGCGGCGTGCGCACCTCAAGACAGCGTGACCGCATAGCGCGACAGCCTCGCGAGGTCCGGTTCCACGCCCAGCCCAGGCGTATCGCCCAGCGTCACCCAGCCATCGATTGGCACCAGTGGAAACACTTCTTCGCGCAATGGATTCGGATTGGCATCAACCTCCGCAAACCCTTGTGGCCCAAGGGCTGCGCGCAGATGCAGCGAGGCGGCGAGGCCCACGCCACCGGCCAGCCAGTGCGGGCAGAAGATCATGCTGCGTGACTGCGCCCGCTGCGCCACCACGAGGCATCCGCTGATGCCACCCCACTTGCCCACGTCAGGCTGCACGTAGTGCAAGAAGCCGGCTTCCAGTGCGTCGTCAAATGCAGCGTCGCCGCGCAGGTTTTCGCCGGCCGCGAGTGGTGCGGCACTCGCTGCGGCAAGGGCGCGCCATGCATCGAGTGATTCATCCGCTGCGATGGGCTCTTCCACCCAGTGCGGTTTGAACGGCACCAACTCGGCAATGCGCACAGCGGCGTCCGCCGGGGTCCAGGCTTGATTGGCGTCGACCATGATGGCGGCATCTGCGCCGAGCGCTGCGCGCATCGACGAGAGGTTTTCCACATCGCGCTGGGTGCCGAAGCCAACTTTGAGTTTGAACGCACGGTATCCCCCGGCGCGTTTGGCGAGCGCGACATCGACCACACGCTCGGGGCCGATGCCGCTGGCGTATACCTGAACGCGATTGCTGGCGCTGTCCGCCACACCAGCGTGCGTGCCAAGATATTTCCACAGCGGCAACCCTGCGCGGCGCGCGGCGAGATCCCACAGGGCCTGATCTATCGCGCCGGTGATTTGCGCGAATGGGCCTGGCTCACCACATTGAATCGCCATGCGGCGCGTACGCGCCTCCAGCAGCGTGCGCACGGTGGCGGGGTCGTCACGCGCATAGCCTTCGAGTAACGGCGTGAAGATGCTGGCGATCAGGCGTGCGCGATGCTCGGCGCCGACTTGCGGAAAGTTGCAGAACACCTCGCCCCAACCCCAGGCGCCGTCGCTGGCGCTGATGCGCACGAACAACGCGGGCCGGTTGCTCATTGAACCAAATGCATTGGCGACCGGTGCGGCCACCGGAGCGCGAAATACCCAGTGCTCCAATTTTGCTAGCGCCATAGGTGCTCCCGCTCTCAATGTATTTGCATGGTATTACACTCAAGCTTGCGTACTGAAGTCAAACCCTGAATTGACGACTGTTGGGGAGAAGCGAGATGACAACTGCAGCAGACGGTACAAACTTCATGCGTCCGCGCCGGCGCACTGCACTGCTCACCGCGTTTGGCTTCGTGCTGGCCCAGATCCTGGTGTCCGGCAGCGTGATGGCACAGCCCTATCCGATCCGGCCGATTCGCCTGGTGGTGGCCTTCCCCCCCGGCGGCGCCACCGATGTCTATGCGCGGATTGTGCAGGCGCGCTTTTCCGAAGCGCTCGGCCAGAACATCGTGATCGAAAACCGTGCCGGTGCCGGCGGCATGATCGGCGCAGATCTGGTCGCCAAAGCCCCACCCGATGGCTACACCTTGCTGATCGGCAATATTGCCGCGCTGGCGATGAACGTGGGCGTGTATGCAAAGATGCCTTACGACCCGGCCAAGGATTTTGCGCCGGTCTTGCGCACGGTCGACGTGAGTTACGCGCTGGTGGTGCATCCGGGCGTACCGGCAAAGAATGTGCAGGAGTTCATCTCCTATGCCAAGGCCAACCCCGGCAAGCTCTCGTATGGCTCTGCCGGCAGCGGCAGTGCGCCGCATCTGGCCACCGAACTGCTCAAGCAACGCGCCGGCATTGACATCCTGCATGTGCCCTACAAGGGCGGCGGCCCGATGGTGGCCGATTTGCTGGGTGGGCAGATACAGGTTGGCATTGGCGATCAGGCCAACCTGATGCCACAAGTGAAAGCGGGCAAACTGCGCGTGCTGGCGGTTGGCAGCCTGCGGCGCTCGCCCAACTATCCGGAGGTACCGACGATCGCCGAATCGGGTTTGCCAGGTTTTGAAGCCGGCGCCTGGCAAGGCCTGGCTGCGCCGGCCGGTTCGCCACCGGATGTGGTGAAGCGGCTCAACGAGACGCTGGTGAAGGTGATGCAAATGCCGGACGTGAAAGAGCGCCTGCTTGGCGCAGGGCTGGAGCCATTGGGGGGCAGCCCGGAAGAGTTCGCGCAGTTCATCAAGAGCGAGATTGCCAAATGGTCCAAGGTGGCCAAGGATGTCGGCGCGCGGGCCGATTGAACCGACTGCTCTGATGAAAGCGACAACGCCCGTGCGGCGCTGGGCAGTACCGGTCTTGCTGGCTGCATCCTGGTGTCGTCTTCCCGACCGTGCAGCCTGTGCGAGCGCGCTGCTTTCGAATCCGGGATAGCGCGCATGATTCATGGTGAGTCCCTCACCGACGCCGGTGCCCCGCGCGGCTAACCCCTCAAGAAGCGCACAGCATGGCCTCACCCGCACTGGACAAGTTTGTTGCCGCATCGATCCGCGTCAGCCGCGCGCTGGATGATCCGGCCGATTGCGTGCTTGCGCTGGCGCCACTGATGCTGGAGCTGATCGACGCGGCAGGCAGCTTCCTTGAACCGCAGCATTTCATGAGTCACCCGGACCACTATGCGCGCAATCTGGTCTATGCGGCGCCGGACGACAGCCTCTCGCTTTACACGCTGGTGTGGATGCCCGGGCAATGGACGCCAGTGCATGACCACGGCAGCTGGGGTGTGGTCGGCATCGTCGAGGGCGTGCTCGAAGAGCGCAGCTATGTGCGTCTCTCACCCGACCGCGGCGCCGACACCGGCATCGCGCTGGTACGCGGCGGCATCATCCTGTTGGGCCATGGCGCAGTGACCAGCTTCGTGCCCAATCCGGACCACATCCACATTACCGGCGTGCCGCGAGAGCGCCCACGCGCCGTCAGCCTGCATCTTTACGGCCGCACCATGAACAGCTTTCACATGTACGACGTGGCAGCAGGTACCCGTGAGCGCATCATCGTTGCGCACAACGAGAGCTAACCGGCGCAACGCCAGCCGTCGATCAATCCGCCTTGGCACCAGCGCGCTTGATCACCGCCGCCCACTTGGGCGCTTCGCTGCGTGCCAAATTGGAGAGCGCTTCGGGCGCACCGGGTGTCGCTTCAAACGCCATTGTGGCGAAGCCGTTCTTGACGGCTGCGCTCTCTAGCGCGCGGTTCAGCTCTGTATTGAGGCGCGCGATGATGTCGCGTGGTGTGGCGGCCGGTACCGCCAGCCCGCCCCATGCAAGGGTTTCGTAACCCTTCACGCCAAGTTCATCCACAGTGGGAATCTCGGGGGCCAGCGGCGAGCGGCGCTGCCCGGACACCGCCAGCATGCGCACTTTGCCGGCACGCGCCTGCGGCAGCGCGGTCACCAGATTGTCGAACATCAAATCCACCTGGCCGCCGATCAGATCAGTGTAAGCCGGCGCGCCGCCGCGATACGGCACGTGCACCATGAAAGTTCCGGTCATCGACTTGAACAGTTCCCCGCCGAGATGGCCAGTGGTGCCGTTGCCGGAGGACGCCATCGACAACTTGCCCGGATTTTTCTTCGCATAGGCAATCAACTCGTTGACCGATTTGACCGGCAGGTCATTGCGCACCACCAGCCCGTTTTGCACGAAGCCGAGCAGGCCGATGGGCGCGAAGTCTTTCTCCGGGTGGTAGGGCAGTTTGGAAAACAGCGAAGGATTGATCGCCAGCGTGCCGACATTCGCATACACGATGGTGTAACCGTCCGGCGCGGCACGCGCGGCCAGCTCGGTGCCGATCATGGCTGACGCGCCGGGCTTGTTGTCGATCACGAACTGCTTGCCGATTTGGCGCGACAGCTCAGCGCCGATCAAGCGGCAGATTGCGTCAGGCGAACTACCCGCTGCGTAGGGCACGATGAAGCGGATCGGTTTGTCGGGGTATTGCGCGAAGACCGGGCCGCCAAACATCAGGCACAGCAACCAGCCCAGAGCCTTGAAGTAAGTAGCCGTCTTGATCATGTTCATGCTCCTCTTGATAACAATTGTCCGGCGCGTGCGCGTGATTGTCCGTCACGCCAACTGATGACACCGTTGACGATCACGCATTCAATCCCCGCACTCGGCAAGGTGGGGGCGTCAAAGGTGGCGCGATCAATCACTGACTCCGCATCAAAGATGGTGATATCCGCGGCTTTGCCTTCGGCGATCACGCCGCGCTCGGTCAAATTGAAATTGCGTGCCACCAGCCCGGTCATTTTGTGCACCGCCGTCTCCAGCGAAAACAGCTTGCGCTTGCGGCAGTAGTGGCCGAGCACGCGCGGGAAGGTGCCCCACAGGCGCGGATGCGGCTTCTCTTGCAGCGGAATGCCGTCCGAGCCGATCATGGTGTCCGGGTATTGCAGGATGCGCTCGACATCAGCCTCATGCATCATGAAATAGGTCGCACCTGCCGGTTGCAGCAGCGCGCACACCTCGTCAATCGTCTTGCCCAGTTCGCGCGCCAGCTCGCCCACCTCGCGCCCCGCGAATTCCGGGTGCGGCTTGCACATCGTGATGAAGGTCTTCTCGGCAATTTTGACGCGGTCGGCGCGCAGCACGGTGGAGGAGGCCGAGTAAGGGTAGCAATCGAGACCCACTGCCTGCACCGACTGCATCTGCGCAATGCGCTCCAGCGTCTCGGTCGAGCGCCCGTGGTTTTGCACCCCGGCCACTTTGTGATGCGAGATGATGACGCGCACGCCGAGGGCTCTGCCAATCGCCGCAGTTTCATCGAGCGATGTGAGCACACCATCGCTCTCATCACGCATGTGGGTGGCGAACACGCCGCCGCGTGCACTCAGC
This sequence comes from Burkholderiales bacterium, assembly GCA_031430015.1. Classification (GTDB taxonomy): domain Bacteria; phylum Pseudomonadota; class Gammaproteobacteria; order Burkholderiales; family JAEUOS01; genus CANJDH01. Next base: position 1,012 of record JANPAR010000189.1, on the reverse strand, counting down.
GGCGCGCACACATCGATGATCTCTTGCGTGGTCGCCTGCGCGGCGGAGCCATAAAAAGTACCGGTCGAGATGCCGTGAAAGCCCTGCCGCAGCGCGTCGTCCGCGAGCGCACGCATGGCGGCGACCTCGTTTGGTTTGGCCGCGCGAAACACATCGTCCATTACCGACGCGCGCAGCGCGGAGTGTCCGAGCAGCGGCACTACATTGACCGCCGAGGGCGCACTGCGCAGGGCATCGAGGTAGTCCTGCACGCGCCCGAAACGCGGCAGATTGGCCAGCGCCACCAAGTTGAGCGGCTCGGGCAGCGTGCCGGCCGGGACCGGTGCCGCACTCACGCCGCAGTTGCCGCACACGCAGGTGGTGACGCCCTGCGAAATCTTCGGCGTCATGTCCGGTTCGGCCAGCACCGCCAGATCGTCATGGGTGTGGGCATCAATGAAACCAGGCGCAACCATTCTGCCTCTCGCATCAATCTCTTCGCGCGCGCTGCCGGTGATGCGGCCCAGCGCGGTGATCTTGCCGTTGTGTACGCCGACATCGGCGGCGCGGCGCGGCGCGTTGCTGCCGTCGATGACGACACCGTTGCGGATGATGAGATCAAACATTGTGGCCATGGGTAGTAACAATCAGGGTTTGGGTGGCGCGCGTCATTGCAACATAGAGCAGGCGCTGCTCCTCGCACGGCACCCCGGCGCTATCGATCGGTGCAGAGGGAATCGCCACCAACGGAAACTCGAGCCCCTTGCTTGAATGAAATGAAATCAGTTTCACGGTGTCCTCTACTTCATCAAACTGGATGCGCTGCTGCCAGGTGACGGGGATGCGCAGCTTGCGGCAGGCCTCGCTCACGGCTTTGCATTCGGGATCATAGTGCCGGTAGAGAACGGCCATGTCACGCCACGGCGTGCCGCTCAGATGCGCTTCCTCCAGTTTTTTGGCCAGGGCAGCTGCCTGTGCGGGCAAGGTCGGCAGTTTGATCACAATGGGACGCGCGCCGCTGCGCCCCGCCGAG
>JANPAR010000188.1:0-33822 GCA_031430015.1 Burkholderiales bacterium | reverse complement strand
GCTGGATTTCGGTGCCCTTGATTTTCAGCATCGACACGTCGGCGCCGGGCGGCTGGCCGGTCTTGCGCATCTTGTCGAGAAATCGCATCGCGGTCAGCTCCAGCGCCGATAGTTCAATTTCGGCGCGCGACAGGCGATCGCTAAAGCGCGGGTCTTGGAGCAGGGGCTTGCCGCTCTTGACTTCACGCGCGGCCAGTGCCCGCAATGCCGCCAGCTCGCGCCGCGCGGCGCCGACGCTGGCGCTGCCCATGCGTTCATGGCCGAGCAAATACTTGGCGACGGTCCAGCCCTTGTGCTCTTCGTGCACCAGGTTTTCAAACGGTACCTTGACGTCCTCAAAGAAAATTTCGTTGACCTCGTGCCCGCCGTCCATCAGGATCAGCGGGCGCACCGTGATGCCCGGTGTTTTCATGTCGATCAGCAAAAAGCTGATGCCCTCCTGCCGCTTGGCCACGGTGGGGTCGGTGCGCACGAGACAGAAAATCCAGTCGCCGTAGTGGCCGAGGGTAGTCCAGATTTTCTGGCCGTTGCACAGGTAGTGGTCGCCTTGCCGATCGGCGCGCATTTTCAGCGCAGCCAGATCGGAGCCGGCGCCTGGTTCCGAGTAGCCCTGCACCCAGAAGTCGTCGCCTTCGCGGATGCGCGGCAGAAAACGCTCTTTCTGCGCCGGCGTGCCAAAGCGGTGCAAGACCGAAGCGCACATGTTCGGGCCGAAGGGTGGCAGGTTGGGCGCGCCGGCCAGGCCAAATTCCTCATCAAAGATATATCGCTGCGTGATGTTCCAGCCGGTACCACCCCATTCCCTGGGCCAATGCGGCACCGCCCATCCCTTGGCGGCGAGGATCTTGTGCCAGCGGATGAAGTCTTCGCGTGCGAGATGCCGGTATTGCGTGACCTTGTCGCGAATCTCCTGGGGCAGATTGGCTGCGAGCCAGGTGCGCACTTCATCGCGAAATGCGCGTTCCTCGGCGGAATAGCTTAAGTCCATGGGGTCTCCTTGACGGCGAATGTCGATGCCATGTGCGATGCATGGCGGGTAAGTGCGCGTGTTATTGGGGCCGCTCGCCCTTGAGTGTGACCCGGTGCATCAAGCGCTTGTAACCGTGATAGTCGTTGACCGGGTTATGCAGCACGCAGCGGTTGTCCCAGAACGCGATGTCGCCGGTGTTCCAGGAAAATCGGCAGGTCAATTCAGGCTTGACCTGGTGTGCGAACAGGAAGTCGAGCAAGGGCCGGCTCTCGTCTTCGGTCATGCCGGCAAAGCGCGCTGTATGGCCGAAGTTGACGTAGAGCGATTTGCGGCCGGTTTCCGGATGCGTGCGCACCACCGGGTGCTCTGCCACCAACTCTTTCTTCGACTGTGCTGTCGGCGCATCCTTGATGCGGTCTTCGCGCGTCTTGGTCACATCGGCCTTGGCCGATGTGTTGACACCTTTGAGCGGCAACAGCAGCGCCTGCATGCCTGGGGACAGTGCCTCGAACGCCGCTGCGCCACTCGCAAACAGGGTGTCCCCCCCAAACGGCGGGACTTCGCGCGCGATCAGCATGGTGGCCATCGGTGGCGCTTCCAGGTAGGCCGTATCGGTGTGCCAGATGCCACCGAAGTTGTTGCGCTCGTGCGGCAACTTCAGCACCGGGATGATCAGCGGATGGCCTTCGATGCCGGCAACAAACGGATACTCGACTACCTCTCCAAAGCGCTCCGCAAAGCGCTGGAAATTGGCTGCGGGTAGCGGCTGGTTGCGAAAGAACACCACACCGTGTTGGAGCCAGATGCGGCGGATCTCGGCAATCAGCCCGTCACTGAGCGCTTGGGTCAAGTCGATGCCGGTAATCTCGGCGCCGACGGCGCCGGCGAGCGGGCGAATCGATAGGGAGGACGTCATCGTCTAGGGAGGATGGGGCGGGACGGAGGCGAAATGATACTGCGCCCTTGTCTGCCCGCGCAGGATGTGCCGGGAAGTATGTGCCGGGAAGTAAGATTGGTTCATCGATCAGTCCCGAAAATGCGAACCCATGCTTGCATCCCGCGTCATCCTCATTACCGGTGCCGCCGGTGGCATCGGCCGCGCCACCGCGCTGGCAGCGGCCCGTGCCGGCGCGACCGTATTTGTCTCCGACCAGAATGAGGAAGGCGCTGAAGAAACCGCGGCCCTGGTGCGCAAGACCGGCGGCAAGGCAGCAGCATGCGCCTGCAACGTAGCCGACGAGGAAAGCGTGAAAGCCATGGTGGGAGCGGCTCTTGCGGCATTTGGTCAGATTGACGGGGCGTTCAACAATGCCGGCATCGAAGGGGCACCCGATGCGGTGGTGACCCTGCAGGAAGCTGACTTCGACCGCGTGATCGCCGTCAACGTCAAGGGTGTGTGGCTGTCGATGAAGCATGAGCTGGCGCACATGCTGCCGCGCGGCAGGGGCGCCATCGTCAACACCGCATCGGTGGCCGGGCTGGTCGGCACACCGGGGTTTGCCGCTTACATCGCCTCAAAGCACGCGGTGACGGGCCTGACCAAGAGCGCCGCGCTGGCCTACGCCGCCCAGGGGGTACGCGTCAATGCAGTGTGCCCGGGCTTCATCGAAACGGCCATGACCGGGCGCATCTTCGATGGGCAAGCGGAACGCAAGAAGGGCCTGTTGACCCGTATCGCGCAGGGGCGCTTCGGCGCGCCGGAAGAGATTGCCGATGCCGTGGTCTGGATGCTTTCTGACGGCGCGCGTTACATGAATGGCCACATGCTGGCCGTCGATGGCGGTTTCGTGGCAATGTAGGCCAAACCTCGGCCTGTGCGTCAGCGGTGGCGCAACCGGCCACGCGCAAGAAGCTTGAAGAGACGGACCCCGTGATCGCGCCGATGACGCAAGCGCAATTCACGTCCTATATCGCCAAGCAGGCGCGCGACTGGGAGCCGGCCGTGCGCGCATCGGGGGCGAAGCTGTAGAGACGCTGAAGCGCGGCACCGGCATACCGGCAAGACTCCTCAATTGCCGGCGCGCTGCCACTCCTGCGTGCGCCCGAACAGCGGGATGCCGATGTAGCCGCGCACCGTCAGGCGGCGGCCATCGGCAGACAGCGTCATCGCGCTGCGATAGACGTTGCCGGTGTCGGGGTCGAGAATCTCGCCGCCACCGTATTCACCGCTCTGGCTGCCTTCCACTTTGCGCATGCCGGTGAGAAAGGCCATGCCGTTGAGGCGCTTGTCTTTTCGCTCATCGGCGCATTTGGTGCAGATCTTGTCGGGGTCTTCGCCCGGCACCAGGCTGCGCATAATGCGCCCGGTGTAGACACCGCCCGCCTCGGTAATGCGCACCACCGCGCGTGGCTTGTCGCCGCCATCGCCATAGGTGTGCCACTCGCCGGTCGGGCTGGGGTTGGATGTTTTCTCTGCCGCTTTATCTGCTGATTTGTCTGCCGGTTTGCTGCTGGCCGCGTCGCCGCCGCTGGGTTGTGCGTGGGCAACCGTGGCGCACAATGCATATGCGGTGAAGACGCACAACAGCAAACGCCGGCATCCATGCATCAAGGCGGGCATTGCCCTGAAACGCGCTCCAGGAGCCATTCTCCAGATCATCATCAGTGATAGGTGTGCGGGCATTGCGTAGCGTAATTGTGCAATATGTTGCGCACGGCGGCACAGTCTGCGGCTATGCTGCTGATGAGGACTGCCATTTTGATAGACACGCTGGGATGCATCTTGGATTTTCCGGATCACGTGCGCCAAACGCGGAGAGCCAAAACTGTACCCTATGTAAAATGACTCAAGTAGATCACATCATGCCGCCCGCCACTCTCACTCCGCCTTTTATCTCACCGCCCGCTGCGGTGGCTCCAGGGCCAATTCGCGCCAACGCGGTCATCAACAAGGTCGATGGCGCGGACAAGTCGTTTCACGACTGGTATCGCTTCGTTCTCTCGTTCCCGCCGCATCTGGTGCGTGATTACTGCGCGCGCTTTGATCTTGCGCCGGGGCAAACCTTGCTTGACCCGTTCTCCGGCACTGGCACCACAGTGCTCGAAGCCAAACTCAATGGCATTGATGCGATTGGCCTTGAAGCCAATCCTATGGCGCATTTCGCCGGCGTGACCAAGACCGCGTGGAGTTGCAGCCCCGGCACGTTACGCCGTGCTGCTGACAAGGTGATGGATGCGGCGTTGCGTGAGCTCAAGCACCTGAAACTTGCGGACGAGGTGTTGAATCCGCTCAAGGCACTGCCCGCGGAAATGTCCTTGCGCACCTTGCCGCCAGAGGCTGAAGCCTTATTGCTCAAACGGTCGATCAGCCCGGTGCCGCTGCACAAGGCGCTGGTGTTGCTCGAAAAGATCGAGGCAGAAGCACCACCCAAGCTGCGCGGCATGCTGCGTCTCGCACTCGCACGTGAGTTGGTGTCGTCGATCAGCAACCTGCATTTCGGTCCCGAGGTCGGCGTGCGCGGCTACAAGGTGGATACACCAGCCGTGACCGCCTGGCGCAGCCGCGTCGAGATCATGGCTGATGATCTGGAGCGTGCCCCGGACTTGCCTGCCGCCAGCGCACGCATCGCGCTGGCCGACGCACGCGACATGGCGCGCCACCTTGAGCCCGGCTCGATCGATGCCGTCTTCACTTCGCCACCCTATCCGAATGAGAAGGATTACACGCGCACGACACGCCTTGAGTCGGTACTGCTCGGTTTCGTGAATGACAAAACGCAGATGCGCGCGCTCAAGAAAACCCTGCTGCGCTCCAATACGCGTGGTGTCTATCGCGGTGACGAAGACGACACTTTCGTGGCGCAGTTCTCCCGCGTGCAGGACATCGCCGAAGAAATCGAACGCCGCCGCATCGCGATGGGCAAGACCTCGGGTTTCGAGCGCATGTATGCGCGTGTCACCAAGCTCTATTTTGGCGGCATGGCACGTCATTTGGCTGATCTGCGCCCTTTCCTCAAACCCGGCGCGCGTCTGGGATATGTGGTTGGCGATCAGGCATCGTATCTGCAAGTCATGATCCGCACCGGGCAATTGCTGGCTGAAATCGCCGAGAGTTTGGGTTACCGGGTGGACAGCATCGATTTGTTCCGCACGCGTCTGGCCACCGCCACGAAGGAGCAGATTCGTGAAGAGGTGTTGGTGCTGACGTGGCCTGGGGCATGACCGAAAGGTATGGCGATGGCGCTTAAGCCGAAACAAAACCGCTATAGCGCGATCATCGAGAAGATCTTTTTCGCGCATTTCAAACCTGGGGCTACCGGGTTCGAATTCGCTCGCGATGAACTTGTGACCGTGGCGAAGAAACTGAAAATCGAATTGCCCAAGAATCTGGGAGACGTGATTTACAGCTTCCGCTATCGCGCGGCCTTCCCCGCGAGCATTCTCGACAAGGCGCCGCCGGGTCTGGAGTGGGTGATCCGCCCCAGCGGCAAAGCGCTGTACACGTTTGCGGCAGTGTCTGCACCGCGCATCACGCCTTCGCCGCTGTTGGGTGAAACCAAGATTCCGGATGCGACCCCGGGCATCATCGTCAGATATGCGCTCACCGATGAGCAGGCCCTGCTCGCACGCGTGCGCTACAACCGTCTGATCGACATTTTCACCGGCGTGGTCTGCTATTCGCTGCAAAGCCATCTGCGCACCACGGTCAAAGGCATGGGGCAGGTCGAAACCGATGAAATCTACGTCGGCGTGGACCGGCGCGGCGCACAGTATGTGTTCCCGGTGCAGGCCAAGGGTGGCAGCGACAATTTGGGTATTGTCCAGATCGAACAGGATTTCGCATTGTGTGCCGCCAAATTCCCAGGATTGATCTGCACGCCGGTTGCCACCCAATTCATGACGGATAACGTGATCGCCATGTTTGCATTTGAGCAAAGCTCCGGCGGTGTGCGGGTTGCGGCGGAAAAGCACTATCGCCTGGTTGCGCCGGATGACGTTTCCCCAGACGATCTGGCCGCCTATCGCAAAAGAATCGATTGAGTGCCCGCCAACTGGCTCCAGTAGCCATTCTTCGCGGCATAGCCGCTTAGACTCCCGATCCATGCGCCTCTCCAGCCTGGCGCAAGGGTGATTGCTCAGTCAAGCAGCTTGCGCAGCTCGGTCTTGAGCACCTTGCCGGCCTCGTTTTTCGGCAGCGTGTCCACAAATCGATATTGCTTGGGCCGCTTGAAACGCGCGATGTGGTCGAGGCAATGGGCGTCAAGGGTAGGCGGATCAAGCGTGCCGGCACCGCTGGACCGAGTCCCCGACGCTCTTGCCACCACAAAGGCAATCACTTCCTCACCCCACTCGGCATGCGCGCGCCCGACCACCGAGACTTCGGCTACCTCGGGATGCAGCAGCAGGGCTTCTTCCACTTCACGCGGATAAATGTTGGAGCCGCCCGAGATGATGAGATCCTTGCTGCGGTCTTTGAGCGTGAGGAAGCCTTCCTCATCAAACCCGCCGACATCGCCGGTGTGCAGCCAGCCGTTGCGCAGCGCGGTAGCGGACGCCGCTTCGTTTTGCCAGTAGCCGCGCATGATGACCGGGCCGCGCACGCAGATCTCGCCGATTTCGCCCGTGGGCAGTTCGCGGTCATCATCATCGGCGACCATGACTTCAACGCCGGCAAAAGGCAATCCGACCGAGCCAATGCGCGCTTCGTAGCGCGGATGCGCGGTGTCGGCGTGGATCGCCTTGCCGCTTGCGGTAATCGTCATCGGCGACTCGCCCTGGCCGTAAATCTGTGCGAAGCGTTGACCGAAGCGCGCCATGCCGGCCTTGATGTCGGCCACATACATCGGCCCGCCACCATAGACGATGGTCTTGAGGCCAGGCATTGCGCCGCCATTGGGCATCGATCGCAACGGCGCTTCCACCAGGCGTTTGACCATGGTCGGGGCGGCGAACATGGTGACACCGGCATGGTGATTGCACAGCGCTGCGATCTCGTCGGCCTCAAACGCGCCGGACTCGGGCACCACGTTGCACGCTGCCTGCACCAGATGTGGCACGATGTACATGCCCGAGCCGTGCGACATCGGCGCGGCATGCACGATGCAATCCTCGCGCGCGATGGTGTCGACATTGCTGAAGTAGTTGAGCGCTGCCGCCATCAGGTTGCCGTGCGACAGCATCACGCCCTTGGGCCGGCCGGTCGTGCCGCTGGTGTAGAACAACCAGGCGAGGTCGTCATCGCCGCGCGCCTGCATGGGGAGCGGTGTGTGGGTGCCGAGTTGCGCAAAGGCCGTGGACTCAATCGCAATCACCTGCCGCGCCACGCCGGAAGCTGTCGCGGCCAGCGCCGCCCCCTGCTCGCATGCGCTCACCGTGTTTGCGCTGGCAAACACCACGGACGCGCCGCAGTTTTCGAAGATGTAAGCCAGCTCTTTCGCGTGCAGCCTGGAGTTGACCGGCACGGCGACGAGGCCCGCATGCCAGGCGGCGAGGAAAAGTTCGAGATAGGCCGGATGATTGCGCATCACCAGCGCGATGCGGTCAACTGGCTTGAGGCCCTGCGCCGTGAGCGCGCCGGCGAGGCGCGCAGCGCGTTCGTGCAGCGCGGCGTAGTCGGCGACGACTCGGGTGCCATGCGCGAGCGCTGGCGCATGCGGATGGGCGCGCGCGGCGCGCGCAAGGAGCAGGGCGATATTCATTGAGCCTCAGACAGGGTGTGGCCCGCAAGCCTTGGTGGGAGCCATTCTTTGAGCCGTGCGGGTAACAACCGGGTGGTTCAGCTGCAGTGCCTAGTGCTTTTTGGCTGGCTTTCGCGCGGCTTTCTTCACGGCTTTTTTGGCGGCTTTTTTTGACGCAGCGGGCTTGGATGCCGGCTTCTTCGACGGCTTCCGCACAGCCTGTTTTTTCGCTGCGCTCGTTGTCTTTTTCTTTGCCGCCTTCTTTGCATGCACCGCCGCCAACCCCAGCGGCTTGGCATTGATGAGGATTGCCGCCAGAATGCACGGCTCGGTGCCGCGCACACTCCATGAATGATTGGTGCCGCGCTGAATCATGATGTCACCCGGGCGGAGCAATGTCTCGCCATGCTCCATGATGGCGTAGATCTCGCCTTTCAAAATGATGAGGTAGTCGACCGTGGCGGTGGTGTGCATCATCGGGTCAGCGGTCGAGCCATCCTTGGCGTGGCCGGCGCCGATGGAATCAAACGCGGCTTTGGCGTCGGCCTGATTGCGCCAGGCCGAATCCGGCGGGAACTCGACGATGCGCAGGATGCTGCCGTTCGCAGGCGGCTCAAGCACAATGGGCCGGTCGGCCGCATCGGCATTGCTGCTGTTGTCGGCTGGTGAACCATTGGTGACCCACAAGTCGGTGAGTGCCAGACCCGGCATCGACGCCATCTCCTTGATGTTGGGCGCTGCGCCATCCACCACGAACATCGACTTGCCGTTCTTGTCGTGACCGGTGACCACCCTGCGAACTCTCCAGACCATGATCTTGTCTCCTCGTTGTGATGTTGTGTGATGTTGCGCAGCGCCGTGTCGCGCCATGATCTTTGATACTGTAGCAAATTCATTGTGCAACAACGCGGAGGGGCAGGATGAAATTGGTGACCTTTGAAGCGCAACGCGGTGCGGCGCGTGCTGGTGTGCTCATCGATGGCGAGCGCGCTGTGCTCGATTTGCAGGCGGCGCATCGCGCTCGTCAAGGCAAGTCTTCTCCCATGCTCGCAAGCGTGCTGGCGATGGCACAGACGGGGGATGACGCGCTCGAGCTGGCGGCGAAACTCATCAAGGGCGCGGCGCGCAGCAAATCGGCAACACGCGAGCGCGGTGCCATCAAGCTGCTCGCGCCGATTCCGCAACCGCCGCAGATGCGTGACTTCCTGTGTTTCGAAAAACATCTGGTGCAGGCGTTCGGCGCGTTACGCAAAGTGCGCGCCGCCAGCGCGGTTGATCCGGCGGCTGCGCTGCGCGAGATGGAGGCAAAGGGGGTTCTGGCGATTCCGCAGGTCTGGTACGAGCGACCGATTTTTTATCACCCGAACCGGCTCAACGTGATTGGCACGGAACACGAGGTGCAATGGCCCGCGTTTTCGAAGCAACTCGATTTCGAACTCGAGTTCGGCTGTTTCATCGGCAAGCCCGGGCGCGACATCATCAAGGCTAAGGCGCGCGAACACATCTTCGGCTACACCATCTTCAACGATGTGTCAGCGCGCGACGAGCAGATGCTCGAAATGCCGGGTCAGCTCGGCCCCGGCAAGGGCAAGGACTTCGACACAGGCAACATCCTCGGGCCGTGCCTCGTCACCGCAGATGAAATCGGCAACCCTTACCGCCTCAACATGGAAGTGCGCGTCAACGGCGAGCGCTGGGGCGGCGGTAATTCGCGCGACATGCACTGGAAATTCGAAGACTGCATCGCCCATGCATCGCGCTCCGAAACCTTGGTGTCTGGAGAGTTCTTTGGCTCAGGCACGGTAGGCAGTGGCTGTGGGCTGGAGCAGATGCGCTTCTTGAAACCGGGCGATGTCGTCGAGTTGGAAGTCGAGGGCATTGGCGTGTTGCGCAACCGGTTTGTGCGCACCGGAAAATAGCTTCGAAACCGTTGGTGGGAGCGGCTCTTCTCCGCATTACCCTCTAGCAGGCCAGCAATCCTTTGCGCCTGCTCCAGTCAATCACCGCATCGATGCAGAGCTGCAACTGTGCGGGCTGCCCCAGGTAATAGTGGTTCGCGCCGACAATCTCCAGATACTCCTTGTCCGGCGTCGCGAGCGCGGCACGGATTGCGGGGTTGTGCGTGGCAGGCACGGCGTCGTCGGCCTGGTTGACGATTTGCAGCACCGGTGTCTCGCGCACTTTCGCCGCGTTGACGGTGCCCTTGGCGTTCGACTTGTCGAATGACCATTGCGACAGCCACGAGCGCAGCGTCGAGAAGCGCGCCATGCCGACCGGTCCGACGTTCACCGTGCGCGGGTCGCCGAGGTAACACCAGTTGGGTTTGCGGCCGTTCGGGTCGATGCTCGAGTCGATCCAGCGCACATCGCACATGGTGCGGTGGACGACGAAGGCGCGCTCGATCTCGCCGTCCTTGCGCGCCTGCAATTGCGTGAGCAACGTCTCGGCCCACGTCGTGATCTTGCGGTTGCGCGCCACTTGCGCGGCGCGAAAGCGCGCGACGAATTCACCTGTGAAGGGCGGCTGGTGCGGGCAGGCGGATGAGTAGATATCGAGCGCGGCATCACGTGCATCGGGATTCGATTCGTCCAGCACTGAAGGGTCGAGCCACTCGGTCATGGTCTCGGCGCGGCTCAAATGCGCGGCGATGAAGATGATGCCGTCAGCGCGCGGCAAGTTGGCTGCTGTGAGGTCATAGGGATCACCGGCAGCGGTATGCGTGATGTCCGCGCGCTCGGCCTGCGCCTGATAGAACAAGGACAACGAACCGCCACCCGACCAGCCGACCAGCACGATTTTTTGGTAGCCGAGATCTTCCTTCGCGTGGCGAATGTATTGGCCGAGGTCGTAGACCACTTTCTCCATGATCAGGGCACTGTCGTTTTTCGCGTAGCGGCTGCCCGCGCACAGGACATGCAGACCTGCTTCGGCAAGCGCCGTGGGCATCGGCAGCAATTGCAGTGTCGAGGCTGGATGCATGAAGATGAATACTGTGTCGCCCGGCCGCGGTTTGCCGCTAGCATCCAGCGGTACCAAGCGCTGGCCTTCGAGAAAAGTTTTTCCCTGACTCCCGGCAAAGCCATAGGTTTCGGTCATCTTCACCTGCTCGGCGAAGCTGACGATGACAGGGACGCGGTCGAAGCGGGGTGCGGCTGGCGTCATGACTGTATCAATCGTACTGGTCTGTTCGCTTGAAGTGGCGAACGTGCGCCTACTCCGCTTTCAATCCGAGCTCGCGATGAATGCGGCCTTTCAACTCATGGTCGGCTCTTGCCAACTGCGCGAACTGGGCGCTGGTCAGGAACACGATCGGCACGCCCTGGCGCATGGCGTGACCCTTGAGGGACTCATCCTGCGTGGCTGCATCGCAGCCTTTTTCGAGCGTCTCGATGATGGGGCGCGGCGTGCCCTTGGGCGCGAACACGCCCTGATAGCCGGGGGGCGAACTCGGGTAGCCAAGCTCGGTCACCGTCGGCACATTGGGCAGCGCCGGGTGGCGCCGATCCCAGAACACCGCAATCGGCCGCACGTCCGGCCGGGTCGAAATCGCGCCGGTGGAGTTGACGCCAAAGTCGAGGTCGCCGCCGAGCAGGCGCAGCAGCATGGCCGCATCGCCGCGGAACGGCAGGTCCTGCATCTTCACGCTGGCCTGTTTGGAAAGTGTCTCGACATTGATGTGGGGCCCGGTGAACACGCCTGCATGGCCGTAGTTGAGCTTGCCCGGATTGGCGCGTGCTGCATCGAGAATGTCTTTCAAACTCTTGTAGGGCGAGTCTTTGCGTACCGTGATGGTGAAGGGGTTGACGAACACCTGGCACACGTAATCGAAGGAGTCGAACTGGTAAGGCAAATCCTTCATCGTGTACGGCAGGTTGGTGATGGGTGTGGTCGGACCGACCAGCAGCGTGTAGCCGTCTGGCCGTGCCACTGCAACTTGCGACGTTCCGATGCGCCCGGACGCGCCTTCGCGGTTGATCACCACGAATTGCTGCTTCATCACATTGCTCATCGAAGCGGCAAAGGCGCGGAACATCGCGTCGGAACCGCCCGGACCGAAGGGCATGATGAGTTGCACCGGGCGGTTGGGAAAGGCTTCCTGGGCATCTGCCGGAAGCATGGTTCCCCAGGTGATGACACCGCCAAGAATGGCTGCCAGAGCGGGTCTGCTAAGCATGATCGATTCTCCCTGAATCCAGTTTGCGGGTTATGCAGACACCACGACCTTGTTGGTGAGGCGGCCGAGGCCAGTCACTTCAAGTTCGACGGTGTCGCCAATGGCGAGAAATTTTCCGTGCTCCAGCCCGCAGCCCGAGCCCACCGTGCCGGAACCAAGAAATTCGCCGGGGTAAACCGTCTCATCGCGCGACACGTGGACGAGGATGTCTTCAAACTTGTGATGCATGTCGCCGCTCACGCCACGCGACCACTCGACGCCATTGACCATGGCCGTCATGGTCAGCGCGTAGGGGTCGGCAATTTCATCTGCCGTCACCAGCCAGGGCCCGAGCACATTGCCGGTGTCGAAGTCCTTGCCCTTCGTTGGCCCGAGTTGCGATTGCATTTCGCGCATCTGCTGGTCGCGCGCCGAGAAGTCGTTGAAGATGCAGTAGCCGAAGATGTAGTCGCGCGCCGTCTCGCGTGTGATGTTCTTGCCGCGTTTGCCCAACACGATGCCGAACTCCAACTCGTAATCGAGCATCTTGCAATAGGACGGGCAGACCACATCGGTGCCGGTGCCGACCACGGCGAACCGATTGCACTTGTAATAGACCGGCTCTTCATACCAGATGCGCGGCACATCGACCTTGGCCGGGTCGGTCGGATAACCGGTGATGCCGAACAGATGACGTTGTGTGCGCGCCTGGCGCAGGTGTTTCTCGAAGCAAAGAAAGTCGCGCATCTGGCGCGGCTCGGGCAATGGTGCGGCGAGGCGCACTGCGGACAACGTATGCACGACGCTGGCGCTGGCCGTCAGGCGGCGCGCCTCGTCTAGTGCGGCCGGCCCCGCGTCGATCAAGGCGAGCATGTCGCGGAAATGCACGGCGCCGGAGGAGGCGGTGAAGTCGGCAATGTGCGCGCCATCGTCGCGCAGCGCGCCGATGTGGCGCGCGCCGGTGGGGAGATCGAAGGTGACGAGCTTCATGTTTGCTTTCTGCTGGTGAATCAGAGATAGCTGTTTGATTCAGTGCGCTTGCACCGCCGCGCAATGCGGGCAGTGCATGCCCTTGGCGACCAGTTCCTTGTGATGGCGCCCCATCAGCCCGAAAATGCGTGGCACGTCGGGGCGCCCGGTGTCGCCGGTGTATTCGCGGTAAAGCGCGTTGACGTTGATGAAAATGCGCTCGCCGTCGGTCCAGTCACGAAACGCGTCGAAGTTGATGTCGCGTGCCGCTTCGTCATCCGGCATGCCCGCATCAAAGCGCTTGCGCGTCTCGACACTCAAATAGTCGAGATAGTGCTTGAGCGCGCGCACGCCGCTCTTGTCGGTGATCGGGCCGTGGCCCGGTACCACGGTCTCGACATCCCACGACAGCATCAGGTCGCAGGCCTTGATCCAGTTCGACACTGGTCCAGCCCATACCGCCGGATGGCCGCCAACGAACAGGATGTCGCCGGTGAACACGGTGCGGTCTGCCGGTACGTAGGCGAGCACATCGCCGCGCGTGTGCGCCGGGCCGACATTGACGAGGCGCACTTCTTTGGCACCGACATGCAGGGTGAGATCGCGATCAAAGGTCTCGGTCGGTGGCGTGTAGACGATGCCCTCAAAGTCAAAGCGCGAACCCATCATCTCGTGCAAAAACGCGCCGGCGTCGCCCATGGCGCGCCAGTTGGCCATCATGTGGCGAAACTCCTCCGGCGGGCGAGCCGCCATTTCTTCGGCGCAGCCGCGACTGGCGATGATGCGCGCGCCGGTCACCAATTGATTGCCGAAGGTGTGGTCGCCATTGGCGTGGGTGTTGACCAGCGTGCCGATCTTGGCCGCAGCAGGCAGCGCGCCCTTGATGCCGTCGAGCATTTCGCGCGTGAGCGTGAGATCAAACAGGGTATCGACCAGCAGCGTCTCGCCTTGATCGGTGATGAGGCCGGCATTGCTGTAGCCCCAGGTGCCGTCGGGCAGCAGCCATGCGTAGCAGCCGTTGCCGAGCGCGTGCAGGCCTTTGGTGTATTGCCAGGATTTCATGCGTGGCTCCATACGGATCTAACCGGCGGCGCAGGCTCAGCAGAAGGCGATGTCTACGGGCTTGCGCAACCGGTGGTGCAGTTGATTGAGTGTATCGGACAGCCGCGCACCTTGATAGAACGTGGCCTGCCAGGACGGCCGCGCACGAAAGCGTGCCAGCCAATCGATCACGTGCGCAGACGAGGCCCACAAGTCCGCCAGGCCCAGATCAGCCATGCGGTCAAACAGGGGCGCCACGCAGCAATCGGCAATCGAGGGGCGCTCGCTGCCGCACAGCCACGCGTCATTTGCCAGGGCTGCCTCCATGCGTTGTGCGGTCTGGCGAAATCCGTCGTAGGCGATGGTGAGATCAGCGTCTGAGAAACCGCTCTTGCCCATGCGCATGTAAAAGTGTTTGCGCAAGGGGCGCACATCGGCGGCTGCCTCAAAGTCGCTGTCACTCAGCTTTTCGTAGCGTACGAGAAAGGCCTGGTTGAACGATGGTGGCCGCACCGCTGGCGTCGCGACTTCTTCAAAGTACCGAAGCCACTTGCGCAGGTGCGCGCGTCCCGCAGGGTTGCGCGGAGCCATCGGCACCTCGGGGAAAACCTCGTCGAGATACTCCATGATCACGGAAGAATCGAGGATCACATGGCGGTCAGGTGGATCCTCGTGCACGAGCGTTGGCACCACGCCGTTGGGATTGAGCGCGAGATATTCCGGCGTCAGATGCGCGTTGTTCTTGAAGATGATCTGCCGGTCCTCCCAAGGCAGGTCCTTTTCCGCCAGCACCAGACGCACCTTCTGGCTGCATGTCGAGTAGGCATTGTTGTAGAGCGTCAGCACGGGCTTGAGCACAACAGCGGCGCCGTCAATCCACCGTCGCGCCCGAAGCCTTGACGACCGCAGCCCATTTGATACGGTCGGCCTTGACGGTGGCACGGAATTGCTCGGGTGATTCCCAGCGCGGCGTATTGCCGGTGTCGATCAGCCGCTGCCGGATCGCCGGCGTCTCCAGCGCGATCTTCACCGCAGCGTTGATTTTGTTCAGCATCAGCGGGTCCATGTTCTTCGGGCCGAACAGGCCGAACCAGGTGTAGTTCTCGAAGCCCGGCACGCCGGACTCGGCGATGGTGGGCACCTCGGGTATCGCAGACACGCGATCTTTGGTGGTGACACCGAGCAGGCGCACCTTGCCGGCCTTGTAGTGCGGCTGCATCGCCTGCACCTGGCTCATGTAGCAGCACACATCGCCCTTGACCACCGAGGCCACTGCGTCCGGCCCGCCCTTGTAGGGGATGTGGGTGATGGTGAGGCCGGTGCGCGCAACGAAATCGGCCATCGCCAGGTGCGTGCCGGTGCCGTTGCCGGTCGAGGCGTAGTTGTACTTGCCGGGGTTGGCGCGGATCAGGTCGATCAACTCGCGCACGGTTTTCACATCGGCCACTGCGGGGTTGATGGTGAGCACGTTCGAGACATCGACGACGGTCGAGACCGGCGTGAAGTCGGCTTCGACATCGAACGGCAGCTTCTTGTAGAGCGCCGCGTTGACGCCGTGCGTGGCGGCAGTGCCGAAGAGAATCGTGTGACCGTCCGGCTTGGCACGTGCGACGTACTCTGAAGCGACATTGCCCGCAGCACCGGGCCGGTATTCGATGACGATGTTGGTGCCGAGTGATTTCTGCATCGAGTCCTGCAACAGCCGGCCGACGAAGTCCACACCCGAGCCAGCCGGGAAGGTCATCACGATGGTGAGCGGGGTTTGGGCGGACGCTGGCGCGACCAAAGCAGCATTGCACGACAGCGCAAGACCAACCGCGAGCAAGGTGCGTCGAAAGAAGGAGGGGGGGAAGGAGGGGGGGAAGGAGAGGGAATTCATGGCATCAACCAGTGAGGAAGAAAACATGACAATACCAGCATGCACGCGGGAGCGCATGGCATCGATCCGCAGATGACTTCCCAAAGTGCTTTCTATAATCCCTTCAAGCCAAACGATTCGAAATCGAGGAAATCACGATGAGCAACACTGACGCACGCTTCGCGCCGCAGGACATTGACTTCTCCGTCTTCAAGCCCAAGCACTTCGGCTGGCAACTCGACGGCAAAGTCGCCACCATCACTCTCAACCGCCCCGAGCGCAAAAACCCGCTGACCTTTGACTCCTACGCCGAGCTGCGCGACACCTTTCGCAATCTGGTCTACGCCGATCAGGTCAAGACCGTGGTCATCACTGGCGCCGGTGGCAACTTCTGCTCGGGCGGCGATGTGCACGAAATCATCGGCCCGTTGATCGAACTGCAGCGCAAGGGCGACATGGCCGGCCTGCTCGCGTTCACGCGCATGACCGGCGATCTGGTCAAAGCCATGCGCGCCTGCCCGCAGCCGATCATTGCCGCCATCGACGGCGTGTGTGCGGGGGCCGGGGCCATTCTCGCGATGGCGTCGGACATGCGTTACGGCACGGCGGCGGCCAAGGTGGCCTTCCTGTTCGTGCGCGTCGGCTTGGCAGGTGCCGACATGGGCGCGTGCAATGTGCTGCCGCGCATCGTCGGTGCCGGGCGCGCAGCAGAGCTGCTCTACACCGGGCGCTCAATCGACGGCACCGAGGGCGAGCGCTGGGGCTTCTTCAACAAGCTGTGCGATTCAGCGACGCTGCTTGCCGACACGCAGGCCTTTGCCCGCACCCTCGCCGATGGCCCGACCTTTGGCCACGCCATGACCAAGCGCTGCATCCATCAGGAGTGGAGCATGGGCATTGACGATGCGATTGAAGCGGAAGCGCAGGCGCAGGCGATCTGCATGCAGACCAAGGATTTCGAGCGCGCGTACAACGGCTTCGTCACCAAGCAGCGGCCGGTATTTGAGGGGAATTGAATTGCGCAAAGCCTGAAGAGCCGCCCTGGAAGCAGCTCTTCACGGCCGTGCTGTCGAAACCTGCAACAGGAGCACTTCTCCGGCCGGTGGTATCCGTATTTTTCTCACGGCACGGCGTCAGAGTGGCCGCGTATGCCGCGTCAGATCGTATTGCGTCACACCTTCATCAATGCCGGTGGACTTGAGCCACTCCGGGTGGGTGATGGTGTCGCGCATGTCGCGCTGCCCGGCTTGCCAGTGCTCCAGCACCGAGACGCGCGAGAATTCGTAATCCTTTGATTCGAGCTCGTACGACGCCTGCCGGTAAATCAGTTGCACGATGTCGGTGTGCGAAGTGCGCACCGCATCGGCCAGATGTTTGACGTGCGGATCGTCCATCAGGTCGGGTGGCAATTTGGCGAGCAGGGCGCGCACGGCGGCGCGCGCATGCGAGACCTTGGCGGCTACGTCGCTGTTGTAGCGCGTGCGGCTCGAATACAAAATGTCTTTCTGGCGCTGCTGCACTTCGGCGAGGTTGACCGGCATGGTGCCGCGCGCGCTGAACAGATCTACCTGAAACACCAGCAACGAATCCTTCAGCGTGTCCTTGCCGCGCATGTCGAGGATGTATTGCAGCGGCGTGTTGGAGACGATGCCGCCATCCCAGTAGGGTTGCCCGTCAATCATCACGGGCGGGAACGCGGGCGGCAGAGCGCCGCTCGCCATCACGTGCTCGGGCCCGATGATGCGGTCGGCATTGTCAAAATAAACCGAGTTGCCGGTCATCACGTTGACTGCGCCGAGCGACAAGCGCACCTTCTTGCTGTTGATCAGATCGAAGTCGATCAGCCTTTCAAGCGTGGCGCGCAGCGGTGCGGTGTCGTAGATGCCCAGCGCGGCGGGCGTGCCTTCGGGTTGCAGCCAGACCGGCGGCACGCGCGGTTGGTAGAAGCCCGGTATGCCCGCCACCGCAGACCACATGGCGCTCAGTTGATTGAAGGCCGTGCGCGGCTTGACCCACTCGGAGGCGGACTGTGCCCAGGGCGCAAACAGCGCGCTTTGCCAGCTTTGCGCACCTTGAGCATCCTGCGCGCCCAGCGTACCTAGCGCACCCAGGGCACCCAGGGCGCCATAGGTACCGTGGGTACCGTGGTTGCCATAGCCGGGCGCGCCCATGCCCGATGACACCAGATGCCAGAACTCGGAAAGCCGTTCGATGCGGCGCTCGGGCAGATTGCCGGCGATCAAGGCGGCGTTAATCGCGCCGATGGAGACCCCGGCAATCCAGGCAGGCTGATACGCAGTGCTGGCCAACTCCTCAAACACGCCGGCCTGATACGCGCCCAATGCACCGCCGCCTTGCAACACCAGCGCGATGTGGTCGTGATGGCCCGCAATGCCCTGTGGCTGGTGCGGTGCCTTGGCTTTGCGCTTTGCCGCCGTTGACTTGTTCTTCCCTGCAGTTGACTTTGCCATTGACGCTTACTCCTTGACGCTGCGGTGGACGCCCGCCTCGCGCAACACCGCTTCGGTGTGCTCACCGAGGCGCGGCGGCATGCTGATGGCGGGGCGCACGCCATCAAACTTTACCGGCACGCCGGTGAAGCGCACCGGGCCCATGTTGTCGTCTGCCACCGTTTCAAAAAATCCGCCCGATGTCAGTTGCGGATCATTGATAAGGTCTTCGAGCTGATTGACGCGCGCAGCGGGAATTTCGAGTTGCTCAAACAGCGCGAGCCACTCTGCCGTGCTGCGCGTGCGCAGGATGTCACCGGTGAGTTGATACAGCGGCTCGATATGTTTGGTGCGCTCGCTGATGTTGACAAAGCGTGCGTCGGCGGCGTGCTGCGCATGCCCGGTCACGGTGAAGAAGCGCTGCCAGTGTGCGTTGGTGTAAGGCATCGCGCAAACAAAACCGTCGAGCGTCTGATACGGCTTGCGCCACGCCGCCATTACACGCGGGTAGCCTGCCGGTGCAAGCGGCGGGGCGAAATGCGCGCCGTACAAATGCTCGACCAGATTGAACGCGACCATGGATTCAAACATCGGCACTTCGACAAACCCGCCTTTGCCGGTGCGTTCGCGTTTGAACAATGCCGCGAGGATCGCGTGCGCAGCCACCTGCGCGCAGGTTTTGTCAGCGGCAATGGTCGGGTAGTAGGCCGGTGCGCCGGTGAGGCGCTGCATCAGCGCCGCGTTGCCCGAGATGCCCTGCACGATGTCGTCATACGCCGGCCGGCCGGCGTAGGGCCCGCCCTCGGCAAAGCCATGCAGGCCGGCGTAGACCAGGCGCGGATTGCGCTTGAGCAGCGTCTCGGGGTCGATGCCGAGCTTGACCAGCTTTTGCGGGCGCATGCTGTGCACGAACACATCGGCGCCATCGACCAGTTTGAGCAATGCCGCGCGATCGTCCGCCAGCTTGAGATCGAGCACCACGCCGCGCTTGTTGCGGTTGGCCCCGAGGAACACGGTGGACATGCCGCGCTCCTTGTCCGGTCCCGTGAAGCGCGTGCTGTCGCCCTCGGGCGGCTCGATCTTGATCACATCAGCGCCATAGTCGGCCAGCGTTTGCGTCGCCAGCGGGCCGAAGATCACGGCAGTGAGGTCGAGGATGCGCACGCCGGCCAAGGGCAGATCAGAGGCGGGCAAAGCTGAAGTGGTCATGAAGTAGTGTTGACAATAAACAGGGCAGTGCCAGGAGAGCCTCTGGTACCAACGGTCTTGGAGGAGGAATCGCGGAAATCCGCTTGCACCAAGGCTTTCAGCGCGGTCACTGGGTTAAGCGGATGGACGGCGGCACCCTAGCGTGCCTGCGGAAAACTGCCTCTCATCTTCTCGGCACGCAGAAAATCAAAATCCACGCCCTTGTCGGCCTGCGTTACGGTGTCGAGGAAAAGCTTGCGATAGCCGCGCCCTGCCGTCGGCACGGTGACCGGATTCGCCTTGGCGCGGCGCGCCAGTTCTTCGGCAGACACCAGCAGGTCGAGCTTGCGTTGCGACACCGACAAGCGAATGCGATCACCGTTTTGCACATAGGCGAGCGGCCCGCCCACCGCCGACTCCGGCGTCACGTGCAGCACGATGGTGCCAAACGCGGTGCCGCTCATGCGCCCGTCGGAAATGCGCACCATGTCTTTGACGCCCGCCTTCGCGAGCTTGAGCGGGATCGGCATGTAACCGGCCTCGGGCATGCCCGGCGCGCCCTTGGGGCCGATGCACTTGAGTACCAGCACGTCATCGGCGTTGACATCGAGGTCAGGTGAGTCAATGCGCGCGGCGAGGTCGGCGGCATTTTCAAACACCACGGCGCGGCCTTCGTGCTCCATCAGTTTCGGGTTGGCCGCCGCCGCCTTGATGATGCAGCCGTCCGGCGCGAGGTTGCCCTCGAGCACGGCAATCGCCCCGTTCGGATAAATCGGATCGGTAAACGGGCGCACCACATCCTGTTTGAACCCTGGCCCTTGGGCGTCGAGTTCTTCACCGAGAGTGCGGCCGGTGACGGTCAAGGCGTCCAGATGCAGCAGCGGACGCAATTCGCGCAGCAAGGTGGCCATGCCGCCGGCGTGATGAAAGTCCTCCATGTAGTGCTGGCCCGAGGGCTTGAGGTCGAGCAGCACCGGCGTCTCGCGGCCCATGCGGTCGAGCGCCTTGAGGTCAAGCTCCAGGCCCATGCGCCCGGCAATCGCGGTCAGATGCACGATGCCGTTGGTCGAGCCGGCAATCGACAGCAGCACGCGCATGCCGTTCTCAAACGCCTTTTGGGTCAGAATTTTGTCGATGGTCAGGCCCTGCTGCGCCATCGCCACCGCCTGCACGCCGGTCTGCTCGGCGATGCGAATGCGGTCGGCGGTGACAGCGGGGGGCGAAGCGCCACCCGGCACCGTCATGCCGAGCGCCTCGGCGACGCAGGCCATGGTGCTCGCTGTGCCCATCACCGAGCAGGTGCCGACACTTGCGACCAATTGATTGTTCACCGCTGCGACTTCTTCGGCGTCGATCTCCTCAGCGCGAAACTTGGCCCAATAGCGGCGGCAGTCGGTACACGCGCCGACGCGCTCGGAGCGGTGCGAGCCGGTCAGCATCGAGCCAGTAATGAGTTGAATGGCAGGCAAGCCCGCAGACGCCGCGCCCATCAACTGCGCGGGCACGGTTTTGTCGCAGCCACCGATCAGCACGATGGCATCCATCGGTTGCGCGCGGATCAACTCTTCGGTGTCCATCGACATCAGGTTGCGCAAAAACATCGATGTCGGCGCGGCAAAACTCTCGTGAATCGAAATCGTCGGAAAGTCCATCGGCAAACCGCCCGCCATCAGCACGCCGCGCTTGACCGCCTCGATCAACTGCGGTGCGTTGCCGTGACACGGGTTGTAGGCGCTGCCGGTGTTGGTGATGCCGATGACCGGGCGATCGAGCGCGCGATCAGAGTAACCCGCGCCCTTGATGAAGGCCTTGCGCAAAAACAGGGAAAAGCCGGTGTCGCCGTAGCTGGTGAGCCCCTTGCGCATGCCGGAGGCGGGCGCGGCGTTACCTAGCATGCCGGAGGCGGGCGCGGCGTTACCTTGCATGCCGGAGGCAGGTACGGCGTTGCTTGACATGCCGGAGGCGGGTACGGTCTTTGGCGTCATGTCGGAGGCAGGTGCAGAATCAGGTTTGGAGGATTTGGTCATGGTGTGGATCGTAAAAGGTTCAGCCGAATCTTATCGGGTTGCCGGGTGCGGTTTCAAAACGGCCTTGCATAATGGCAGCTTCCCGCCGCGCCCGCATCGGCGCGCAAGCAAAACAGATGCGTCACGTTGATGCGCCACAAGGATGGATCATGTTCCTGAAAAACACTTGGTACGTCGCCTGCACCCCCAACGAAATCGATGAGAAACCCTTGGGGCGCACCATCTGCAACGAGCGCATCGCCTTCTTCCGCGGCGCGCAGGGCAAGGTTGCCGCGGTCGAAGATTTCTGCCCGCATCGCGGCGCGGCGCTTTCGCTCGGCCGCGTCAGCGATGGCAAGCTGGTGTGCGGCTATCACGGGCTGGAGATGGGCTGCGACGGCAAAGTGGTGAGCATGCCTGGCCAGCGGGTGCGCGGCTTCCCGGCCAACAAAAGTTACGCAGTCGAAGAGCGCTATGGCTTCATCTGGGTGTGGCCGGGTGACGCGACGCTGGCCGACGCCGACCTGATTCCGCAGCTCGAATGGCATGCCGACCCCCATCAGACTGATCCAGCCTGGGCCTACGGCGGCGGCATGTTCCACGTTAATTGCGACTACCGCCTGATGATCGATAACCTGATGGATCTCACGCACGAGACCTACGTACATTCGACCAGCATCGGCCAGCCCGAGATCGACGAGACACCGTGCAAGACCACGGTCGACGGCAACAGTGTCGTCACCAGCCGCTTCATGGACGGCATCATGGCGCCGCCGTTCTGGCAACTCGCGCTGCGCGGCAATGGCCTCGCCGACGATGTGCCGGTGGATCGTTGGCAGATCTGCCGCTTCACGCCGCCCAGCCACGTGATGATCGAAGTCGGCGTCGCCCACGCCGGCAAGGGCGGCTACAACGCGCCAGCAGAGCACAAGGCTTACAGCGTGGTGGTCGACTTCATCACGCCCGAAACCGACACCTCCATCTGGTATTTCTGGGGCATGGCGCGCAAATTCAAACCGGATGACAAGGCCCTCACCGCCGCGATTCGCGACGGGCAGCACAAGATTTTTTCTGAAGACCTCGAAGTGCTGGAGCATCAGCAGCGCAACCTGCTCACTTACCCCGAGCGAAATCTGCTCAAACTCAACATCGATGCGGGTGGGGTGCAGTCGCGCAAGATCATTGAGCGCTTGCTCGCCAAAGAAAAATAAACAGAAGCGTGGAGAAGCGATGCCGCGCGTGGCGTGCTGTTGCAAACAATTACAAGCGCAGCATCGCAATTCGCAATGCGGTTTGGTTAAATGGCCTGACCGGAATACCCCTCGACAGTTGTCTGCCATGAAGCATCGCGCACAAGGCTTCACCATGATCGAGATGATGGTCGTCATCGGCATCGTCGCGATCCTGGCGCTGATTGCGCTGCCGAGCTTCACCGACAAGATCATTCGCGAGCAGATCAACGAAGCGCTGCCGCTTGCGGATATCGCCAAGACGCCCATTGCCGCTGCTTGGGCCGCAGGCCAGCCGCTGGCCGCCGACAACGCGGCGGCAGGGTTGCCCGCCTCTGACAAGGTCGTCAGCAATTACATCAGCGCGCTTAACGTGCAGGGCGGCGCGATCCACATCACCTTCGGCAATCGCGCCAACAGCCTGCTCAAGGGCAAAGTGCTCACCCTGCGCCCGGCGGTGGTGGAAGACGCGCCCGTGGTGCCGGTGGCGTGGGTGTGTGGCTATGCGCCCACGCCGGACAAGATGACGGCCAAGGGTGCGAACCAGACCAATATTTCTGCGACGTATTTGCCGTTCAAGTGCCGGGCCGGGTAGGCAAGGCAGAGCGGATGTGCGTGCGTCACATAGCGCCGCCTAAAATGCCGCTCATCATTCTCGTTTGCGCAATCCGCGCCTGGGGCAACCAATGAACGGCAATACCGCGCAACCCTTGCCGCTGGCCGGCATCCGCGTCGTCGAATTCACCCACATGGTGATGGGCCCCACCTGCGGCATGATGCTGGCCGATCTTGGGGCGGAGGTGATCAAGGTCGAACCGATCGAAGGCGACCGCACGCGCCATCTGCTCGGATCGGGAGCTGGCTTCTTCCCGATGTTCAACCACAACAAGAAGAGCATTGCCCTCGACCTGCGCAAACCGGCGGGGCTGGAAGTGGCGCTCAAGCTCTGCCTCTCCGCCGATGTGGTCAGCGAAAATTTCAAGCCCGGCACCATGGAAAAGTACGGCCTCGACCACGCGTCGCTCGCCAAACTCAATCCGCGCGTGGTGTACGTCGCGCACAAGGGGTTTCTGCCCGGCCCCTACGATCACCGCACCGCGCTCGACGAGGTGGTGCAGATGATGGGCGGCCTCGCCTACATGACGGGGCGGCCCGGCGACCCGCTGCGTGCCGGCTCCAGCGTCAACGACATCATGGGCGGCCTGTTTGGCGCGATTGGCGCGATGGCCGCGCTGATGCAGCGTGACATGGGACCCAATGCAACCGGTAAAGGCCAGGAAGTGCAGTCGGCCCTGTTCGAGAACAATGTGTTCCTGGTCGGCCAGCACATGCTGCAATACGCGCTCACCGGCAAACCGGCCGCGCCGATGCCGGGGCGCATCTCGGCGTGGGCGGTGTACGACGTGTTCACGGTCAGGGACGGCGAGCAGATTTTCCTCGCGGCGGTGAGTGACGCGCAGTGGGTCACGTTTTGCGATGCGCTCGGCTACGCCGACCTCAAGGCTGACCCGGCACTCGCCACCAACAACCAGCGCGTGCAAATGCGCGGCACCCTGATCGACACCCTGCGCCAGCGCCTCGCCACGCACAGCGCAGCCGAGCTATCGGCCCTGTTTGAAAAAGTGGGCCTCCCCTTCGCGCCGATTGCCAAACCCGAAGACCTGTTCGACGACCCTCACCTCAAGGCCACCGGCGGCCTCGCCGACATCAAGCTGCCCGACGGCGCACGCGCGGGCGAGACGGTGCAAACGGTGCTGTTCCCGCTCTCGATGGACGGCCGGCGCCTCGGCATCCGCAGCGACCCGCCCGCCATGGGGCAGCACACCGACGTGCTGCTGCAAGAGGCTGGTTACTCAGCGGCCGAAGTCGCTGCGCTGCGTGCGGCGCGCGCCGTGGCGTGAGGCGGCGGAGTAACGCGGCGGCAGCGGGAGCGGCGCGTTGGGTTAAAACGACGGGGATCAAGGCGCACTGATTGGAGCGATTTATGAAAGGCTGGTGCGTTCTCAGTGGCTTGTACCAACGGTTTCGAAAGTGTGATTCTCAACAATGGCTTGCACCAATGGTTTCAGGGCATCACTCAAAAAATTCAAACGCATTCCCGTGATGTCACACTGGTTCTGCGGCCAGTCGTTCCCGTCACAACGGATGTGTGGTGTGTTCGAATCGGCGCAACCCAGAGTGACACGGTTTGCGCATTGATTGACGGGCACACAGGGCGTAGTATGCGAGACGGTTTTCATGACATTCGCGAGCAGCACAAATGACTCGCATAGCTTGCAGTGAATTGCACCAAGCAGTTGCGCGAATTACTCCCGGAATGATCGTCGAGCGCGACGGTTTTTCTGGCAACGTCGGGTGCCTCACTTCAGGATATGCCCCGCTGACGCGTTGCAGCTTGGGTCTAATTCCATTTTTAAATCATTAATGCAATAATAATGGCCTCTCAACAGCCCTTCGAGGTGTGCGATGGCCAGACCAGCACGTGGAACGGAAGTCTTGGAGATGGCTCAGGAGATGATCCGGCAGGCCAAGACGATTGACGAATTGCGGCAAGCGCAGGCGGTAGTGCTGCCGTTGGCGCACGGATTGAGTCTTGATGAAACGGCCCGGATCATCGGCCGCTCTGTGGAATGGACCTGCCGCTTGCGAAACCGTTTCCTTGCCGGTGAGACAGTTGGCGACGGGCAGCGTCAGCGCCCCGGCGGGCGGAGGCGGCAGAATCTGAGCCCCCTGCGTGAGGCTGAAGTCCTAGCACCATTTCTCGAACGAGCTCGCAGCGGCGGCATCTTGGTTGTGCCGCAGATCAAGACCGAGCTGGAAGCAGCCCTCGGACGGGGCATGGCGCTCTCCTCGGTCTACAACCTGCTGCACCGGCATGGCTGGCGCAAATTGGCACCGGACAAGCGGCACCCGCAGAGCGATCCCGTGGCGCAGGAGGCGTGGAAAAAAAACTCCCCGAAACGCTCGCCGGGCTGATCGCCGACTGGCCAGGGATTGGGCCGATCAAGCTGATGTTCCAGGACGAGGCGCGCTTCGGGCGTATCAGCGATGTGCGCCGCTGTTGGGCGCCGCTACCGATGCGCCCGCTATGCCGGGCCATGCTGACCCACGAATATACCTATGCCTACGGCGCGGTAGATGCGGTCAGTGGCGAACTCGATTCACTCATCCTGCCGCATGTCAATACAGATTGCATGCAAATCTTCCTCGACGAAATCGGTGCGAGACATCCGTTACACCGCATCATCCTGGTGATGGATGGTGCGGGGTGGCACACTGGCGAAGCCCTCACACCACCGGCGAACATGCAACTGCTGAAACTGCCACCTTATGCGCCCGAACTCAACCCAGTCGAACATGTGTGGGACGAACTGCGCGAAAAATTCTTCCACAACCGGGCATTCGATTCGATGGATGCGCTTGAAGATCAATTGCAAATCGGCTTGCTGGCCCTGGAAAACAACTGGTCAACCGTCAAATCCATTGTCGCTTGGGATTGGATTGTTAATGCTCTATTGAATTAGAAATGGAATAATTTCTCCAGTGGAGTGAAGCCATGTTTTTCGATTTGTTTAAGAAGAAAGAGCCGCCCATTCTCAAGCCTGAAATGCTTCAACCCGTCGATGCACCGATCTCTACTGCCGAGGCCAAGAAAATTTTCAAGGAGTGGATGGTGAAGATCGGACGCCTATCCGATAAGGACAAACTTGACAAAATGGAACTTTCCCACCATGTCGGGTATCTCGTTGAAGATATGAAGCAGCACGAAGAAGCTCTCAGGCTCGACATCGACGACGAGAAGGAATCAGTTGCAGAATCCATCAAAGACGAAAAAGAAGAAATTCAAGATTTGAAGAAGGAGCTTACCAAGTGCAGGGACCAAGCAGACAAGGAAGGCATTGAAGGACAAATCGTTCGTTGCGAACGAGCAATAGCAACCTACCAAGAATCTCTTGCAGTGCGCGTCCAAAAATTGGCCGACTTCAAGGCAGACAGGCGTGCTTTTCTTATTGATTACATCAATACTCAGGTTCATGGGCCGGAATGGCGGACTAAGGCGTAGAGTGCATTTACTCATGCGTGGCACAACTCATCAATCCACCGAGCGCTTCGCGATGAAGCCGCAAAGCGCCTCAGATTTCAGCCGGTAAGCCGCAAACCATGCTCCGTCTCGCGGACACGACTATTCGCCTGTACCGAAGGAAGGATGGAACCGTATCCGTTTGCCTGCGCAGCTTTCTCATGATCCACACCATCACTGGGTTTCGCCTATCTGCATACCTCAACAAACTTGAGTGCTCCGTCGCGATCGCTGAAGGCCCTATTGTGCATTTCGACGAAGTGGGCTATTCCGAAGATTGCACGTACAAACTGGACCACATGGTTCACGACTTCTGGGCTGCCGGTTCGATGCCATATGGCGCAATGAGAGGCACCACAGTTGGTCTCCTCCTTATTGAATATCGGTTGTTCTCCTTCGAGGGCCAGGGGGAGCCATCTGTGATTGAACAGGTTGTGCCAGTGGTTGCGAGAGGAACTGCGGAACAACGCACCGGCGCGAAGTATAGAAACGCAGCCTAACCCGCCGGTCACCGGCACATTGGTTCTGGTCGGTCCAGGATGCCTCATCTTGATGGAGAAGTGACATGCTGAATCCAGCAAAGAACACCATTTGCCTTTGGTACAACGGCGACGCCGAGGAGGCGGCGCAGTTTTACGCCAGGACTTTCCCCGATTCGTCGGTGGGCGCGGTGTACTGCGCACCCGGCGACTTTCCGTCGGGCAAGAAAGGGGACGTGTTGACCGTCGAGTTTGTCGTGATGAGCGTTGCGTGCCTCGGCATCAATGGCGGACCTGCGTTCAAGCACAGCGAGGCATTCTCGTTTCACGTGGCAACCGCCGACCAGGCCGAAACGAATCGCTACTGGGACGCGATCGTCGGCAATGGCGGCCAGGAGAGCGCGTGCGGCTGGTGCAAGGACAAATGGGGATTGTCCTGGCAGATTACGCCGGTCGCCTTGACGAAAGCGATCACCGATCCCGATCCCGCTGCCGCCAAGCGCGCGTTCGATGCGATGATGACGATGACAAAGATCGACATCGCTGCGATCGAGGCGGCGCGCCGCGGTTGAGGCTGCCATCCTCGAATGCGAATTTTTGCCGCGTGAAGCCAGAAGCCATGCGCGCACTGCTTGCAGCAGCCCGGACTCCGCCCTGGATTTGTCGATGACATTTGCGCCAGTCGTAATATTCTCTTGACAGAATAGTCTTTGAAGGGAATAATTACTGACATGACATGGGAAGTTGAATACACCGACGAGCTTGGCGCGTGGTGGGCTGATTTGTCTGAGGCGGAGCAGGAATCGATCAACTATTCGGTACTTCTTTTGGCAGATAGAGGGCCCAATCTCGGTTTCCCGCACAGTTCCGGAATTGAAACGTCGAAGCACGCGCACATGCGGGAATTGAGAGTGCAACATGAAGGCCGGCCCTACCGCGTGCTGTATGCGTTTGACCCGCGCCGTTCGGCCATCCTGCTGATTGGCGGCGACAAGACCGGTGACGTGCGCTGGTACGAGACGCAGGTGCCGGTGGCCGACCGGCTTTACGACACGCATCTCGATACACTCAAAAAGGAAGGGCTGCTCAATGGCTAAAAATTTTCGCGAACTGCGCGCAAAAATGTCGCCTGCCGCGCAAGCGCGCTCGGCGGCGCGCGCCGAGGCGACGCTCGTCGAAATGCAGCTTCAGGAGTTGCGCAAGAGCCGTGATGTGACGCAGGTTGACCTGGCCAAAGTCATGCAGGTCGAGCAGGCGGCCGTCTCAAAACTGGAGCGCCGTGAGGACATGTATGTGAGCACCTTGCGCGATTACGTCAAGGCCTTGGGCGGTGAACTGAAGCTGGTTGCGTCGTTCCCTGATGCCGAAATTCAGGTCCATCCCTTTGAGATTGTGCGTTGAGCGGTTGGTGCCGGCCCGCGACACAAAGCCCTGCCAAGCCCTAATCCAGCGTCTGTGCCGCAGCGGTACCGCCCTGGACCGGAAAAGCCCGCTGCGCCATCTCGTCACCATAAAAGCGCCGCACCAGTTCGCGCCGCCGCCCGGTCTCATCGAGGCCGGGGCTGAGGGATGACAGCACAATTTTCTGCGCGGTCTCGAACATCTGCAGGGCCATCAGCAGACGCTCGGCACCGGTCATCGCCGCAAAGCGCGCCGTGAGCAGGGCTTCCATCGCCGGGCTGGTGTCATGCATGTTCGGCCTCCTTGAGCGGTTGAGTCAGCCCCAAATGCGGCCCACTGAGGAACTTGACATATTATTATTGGTATATCCATAATAAGGCATGTGGGAAATCGAAGAGCATCGCCGCGTTGACAAACAGCTTTCGGGTTCTGTGCCGCTGGAAATGTTGAAACGTTACGAGAAATGGAAGGACATCGCAAGAATGTCGGGGCCACCGGGCTTGCGGGCAATCAAGGGATTTCACGACGAGGCATTGGCGGGCAAGTGGCAAGGCTGTCGTTCGTCCCGCCTGGGGCTGCAGTGGCGGGTGATTTACCAAGTGCGCGCCAACGTGTTGCTGATTCAAGTGGTTCAAGTGACCGCCCACGATTACAGGAGCAAATGAAATGAAACAATTTCAGTCGGCGAAAAAGCGCATTGAAATTTCGGTCGGAGAGTCTTTGCGTATTTTGCGCGAGCTTCAGGAGTTGAGCCAAAGCCAGCTTTCTGAACTATCGGGTATTCCTCAGGCCACGATTTCAGCCATTGAAAATGGCAGAGTGAATTTGGGCGTCGAGCGCGCAAAGACATTTGCCCGGGCACTCAAGTGCCATCCGTCGGTATTGGTATTTCCGGGTTGGGAAGTTCCGTTTGCGCAGGCGGCATAAATTCGATGCAACCCCGATGAGGAATACCGTGCAGTCCACCCATCGCGCAATTTGTCTCGCCCTTGCGCTCGCCTGCGCCGGCATCTCGTCCGCGCACGCCCAGTCCACTGCACCAGACCGCCCGCTCAAAATCATCCTGCCGTTCGGCGCAGGCTCGGGCGTGGACACCATCGCGCGCAGCGTCGCACCGGCCTTGTCGCGTGCGCTTGGTGGCCAGAGCGTGGTGATGGAAAACCAGCCCGGCGCGGGCGGCATTCCCGGCACCCACGCCATGATCAAGGCACCGGCCGATGGCTTCACCATCAGTCTGGTGTCAAACAATCACGTGATCTTTCCCAGTGTCTACAAGGCGCTGCCGTTCGACCCGGTAGCCGACATCACGGCCATCACGGTCATCGGCAGTGGGCCGCTCGTGCTAGTGGTCAACCCGGCCAAAGTGCCGGCGCGCAATGCGCGCGAGCTGGCCGATTTTTTCAAGGCCAAACCCGGCGCCTACAACTACGCGTCGTCCGGCAATGGCACCATCCTGCATCTGGCGGCGGAGATGTTTGTCGATGAGGCCGGCGTCGATGTCAGGCACATTCCCTACAAGGGTGTCGGGCCGATGCTGGCCGACACGATCGGCGGCCAGGTCGAAATGGCCGTGTCGGCGCTGGCCACCGTGCAGGGGCATATCAAGAGCGGCGCATTGCGTGCCATCGGTGTTGGCGGGGCGGCGCGCACCGCAGCGGCACCCGACATCCCAACGATTGCCGAACAGGGTTTCCCGCAGTACAACATGGAAGGCTGGTTTGCCGTGGTGGCCCCGAAGGGCCTGCCGCCTGAGCAGGTGCGGCGCCTGCACGCGGCCTTCACAACAGCGTTCGCCACCTCCGAAGTGCAGGAAGCGATGGCCAAGCAGGGCAATACGATTCGCTTGAGCTCACCCGATGCGGCGGCGCAATTTTTCAAAACCGAACTCGACAAATACGCGCGCCTGGTGAAGAAATCGGGGATCAAGGTGGACTGAGATGGGCGATTGTTGAAAGGCAGGAGTCCGCTCAGCGGCCTGTACCAACGGTGTTGGGCATATATCGATGAAGAGTGGCTTGTACCAAAGGTTTCAGGGAATCACCCAATCCAAAAATCCTTAGTTTCCGCCGATGCGCCCCATACATGCGCTATCATTCGATGATGGAAAAAGTAGTCAATATCACGACCCTCAAAGCGCCACAAAGCGACCGTGCGTTTTGGCTCGGCAAAACGCCGCAAGAGCGCCTGGCTGCGGTCGAAGAGTTGCGCCAACAGTACCTAGCCTTGCGTCCAAGTGTTGAACCAAGACTTCAAAGAGTTTGCCGCGTTACTCAACTCCACCGGGGTTGAGTATTTGATCGTTGGCGGCTATGCGCTTGCTGCGCATGGGCATCCACGCTACACCGGTGATCTGGACATCTGGCTGCGGCGCAGCCAAGACAACGCGGTCAAGGTGATTCGTGTGCTCGACGCCTTTGGCTTTGGTTCACTCGGATTGACGCAGGCGGATTTTCTCCGTCCAGAGGCGGTGGTGCAGCTTGGATATCCGCCCGCCCGCATCGATTTAATCACCGCCATTGACGGCGTGGATTTTGATGATTGCTATCCCAACCGCGTCCACATCAAGTCCGACGGCATCCCTTTGCCGTTTATTGGACTCAATGATTTTCGTGCCAACAAAAGCGCCGCAGGGCGCCCGAAGGATCTCGCGGATTTGCAGGCCCTGGACGAGCCGCCCGAATAACCAGAATCAGAGCGATCCAGGTCGGCCCGGCGATGGTACCGGCTATACTTTCGCCCCGTGCTGGCGTGATCGGCCCGGAACCCTATAAGACAAGGAGACAACATGACAACATCACTTCGATTCAACGCTGCCGCAGTGTCGGTGGCTGCCGCAATGGCGGGTCTCTTGGCTGCCGCGCCCGCCGCTGCGCAAACCGTCAAAATCGGCCTGATCAGCACCTACAGCGGCCCCGGCGCTGCGCAGGGTGACCAGATCGACAAGGGCGTGAAGCTCTATATGAAGATGAACGCCGACAAGCTGCCCGCCGGTGTGAAGATCGAGATCGTGCAGCGCGACGATACCGGCGCCAACCCGGATGTGGCCAAGCGCATCGCGCAGGAGCTGATCGTGCGCGACAAGGTGCAGTTGATCACCGGCATTGTGTGGACGCCGAATCTGGCGGCCATCGCACCGCTCTCGACCGAGGCCAAAGTGCCGGTGATGAGCATGAATGCGGCTGGCGCACGGATTCTCAACGCGGCGCCTTACATGTCGCGCATGTCGTTCACGCTGTGCCAGTCGTCTTACCCGGCCGGCCTGTGGGCGGCGAAGAAATACAAGAAGGCTTACACCGCAGTGAGCGATTTCGCGCCCGGCCATGAGGCCGAAGGCTGCTTCACGCGCGGCTTCAAGGAAGGCGGCGGCGAGATTCTCGGTGCGGTGCGCATTCCGTTTGCCAATCCCGACTTCGTGCCCTTCATGCAGCGCATCAAGGATGCCAAGCCCGACGTGATCTTCGCCTTCAACCCGGCCGGCAAACAGGCGGCGGCGATGATGAAAGCCTATGGCGATTTGTCGATGGAAAAAGCCGGCATCAAATATCTCGGCACCGGTGACATCGTGACCGACGAAGAGCTGGCCGGCATGGGCGACATCGCGCTTGGCGTGACTACCGTGCATCACTACTCTGCAGCGGCCGAGCGGCCCGCCAACAAGGCGTTTGTGGCGGCGTATAAAAAAGAATACGGTGCGAATCTGAACCCCGGCTTCATGGTGGTCGGCGCGTGGGATGCGATGGATGCGATCTACGCGGCGATCCGTGCGCAAAACGGTACGATCGACGCGCAAAAGACGGCTGATTTCTGGAAGACCTACAAGTCCACCACCAGCCCGCGCGGCAACATTTCGATTGACCCGGAAACCCGCGACATCATCAACCCCGAGTATTTGCGCGAAGTGCGCAAGGTGGGCGGCCAGCTCGCCAACGTCGAGCTTGAGACCATCAATCCGGGGATCAAGGATCCGCTCAAAGAGTTCGACAAGACCGATAAAAAATTGCGGGCGGCACACGGCCCCGCGCAGCGCTTGCGTTGCGCGGGGATTTTTTCGTTGTACGCAGTATTGATTTCCGCCGGGTCACTCCCCCCATGGACGCCTTTTTGTCATCGCTGGTGAGCGTCGCCTTTCACGGCGTCGCCTTCGGGATGATTTTGTATGTGATCTCGGTCGGCCTGTCGATCACGATGGGCCTGATGGGCTTCACCAATCTCGCGCATGGCGTGTTTGCGATGGCGGGTGGCTACGTGCTGGTCTCGGCCCTCGCGCGCTTCCAGATTCCCTTCCCGGTCGCGCTGCTGCTCTCGTTTGTACTGGTGGCGGCCGTGAGCGTGGTGCTGGAAAAGTTGTTGTACTCGCGCCTCTATGGCGCGGCTGAGCTTGAGCAGGTGTTGTTCACCATCGGCCTCATCTTCATGTCGGTCGCGGTGGCGCGCCTGATTTACGGCACGCTGCAACAGCCGGTGTTGCTGCCCGATTATTTGAAGGGTCAGTTCTCGCTGCTGGGACGCGACTTCCCGGCGTATCGCGTGTTTTTGATTGCGTTTAGCGCGGCGATGATCGGCGCGCTGTGGTTTGGCATCGAGCGCACCATCTGGGGCGCAATGGTGCGCGCAGCGGTGGACAACCGCGCGATGGCGCAGTCGATCGGCATCAACACCAAGCGCCTGTTCACGATCACGTTTGCCATCGGCAGTGGCCTGGCCGGCCTAGGAGGCGCTCTGGGAGCCGATATCGTGGCGATCCAGCCGACTTATCCATTCGAGCAACTGGTCTATTTTTTGATCGTGGTGTCGGTCGGCGGCTTGGGGAGTTTGCGCGGGCCGTTTGTCGCGGCGCTGCTGATCGGCATCACCGACACCGCTTGCAAATACTGGTTGCCGCAGTTTGGCGCGTTCTTTATTTACGTCGCGACGATTGGTCTGCTGTTGTGGCGGCCTGCGGGTTTGTTCGGGCGGCGCGCATGAAACACCACATTGAGAATGCGCGCCTGCGGCGTGCCGCTCCTAACCGGCAGCGCCGATCCAACAGGTGTGCCGCATGAAACATCCCGTGGGCTACAACGCCAATCCGCGCATCCGCTGGACCGAGTGGTTGCCGTGGGTGCTGGCCGTCATCGTGTTCTTCGCGCTGCCCGACTATCTGTCGATGGGCGCGCGCGTGCTCACCTATATTTTGTTCGCGCTGTCGCTCGACCTGATCCTCGGTTATGCCGGCATCATCACGTTGGGCCACGCGGCGTTTTTCGGCATGGGCGCTTATGTGACCGGCATCATCTCGGTCAAGCTTGGCGTCACCGACCCGTTTTTGCAAATACTGGCGAGCGCGTTCGCTGCAGGCTTGCTTGGGTTGCTGACTGGTGCAGTCATCATGCGCATGCAT
>JANPAR010000187.1:0-5789 GCA_031430015.1 Burkholderiales bacterium | reverse complement strand
CCTGTTTGCCAGCAGCCAATTACCCAAAAAATGGGCACCGGTCAGCTTAAGGAAGGTGCGTTCGGTTCGCTGGATTGCTATGCAAAGTGGAACGAGACGTCGCTCCTGCGGCGACACCAGGATCGTATAAAAAAAGCGAATCCCGATGAATGAGGTGATAACAAAGGTCGCGAAGGTCGCGAAGGTCGCGAAGGTCGATGTGCGAGCCAATCCGGGGCCAACGGCCCCGGCGCGCCTGGGTGACTACACCGGCATTCTCCCCAGCCAGAAAATCAACGAAATGCTGGCGGGCAATGAGATCAAGGCGATGCTCAGGCCGGTTGACACCGACCAGGTCCAGCCTGCCAGCATCGATCTGCGGCTCGGCGATTATGCTTACGCGGTCGATACCAGCTTTCTTCCAGGCAGAGGCGTGAAAGTCCTGGAAAAAATGAGGCAACTTGACGGCCGGTTTGATGACTTCAAGATTGACCTCAGTCATGGTGCCGTTCTGGAAAAAGGACGCATATATGTCATTCCCCTCCTGGAAGCCATCGATTTGCGAAGCGAGGTCGCTGCATTTGCAAACCCGAAAAGTTCAACTGGACGGCTGGATATTTTGACGCGCCTGATTGCCGATGAAGCCACCATTTTTGACCAGGTCCGCGAAGGATACAAAGGCGATCTGTATCTGGAAGTTGCGCCTCGAAGTTTCAGTGTGGTGGTGAAAACCGGCACGCGCCTGAACCAATTGAGGTTTCGCCGTACGCGTGGGGAGGAGCCTAAACCGATTACGTCCTCCGACTGGAGGCAGCTTCTCGAAGAAGGACAGATCGTCAATTTCAACGGCGATGAGATCAAGCAGAAGTCAATCCAGAGAGGCGTTTTGCCGTTCACAGTGGATTTGGAAGGTGCCGCTACTGAAGGGGCTCTGATTGGTTATCGGGCAAAGAAACATACCAAGCGAATTGATCTGGAAAAACGTGATTATGATCCGCTCGATTTCTGGGAGCCAATTCGTTTTCACAAAACGTCTTCGTTGATATTGGCACCTGATGAGTTTTACATTCTCATGACGAAAGAGGCCATCGCGGTTCCGCCGGACTACGCGGCAGAGATGTTGCCCTACGATACCCGCGCAGGTGAATTCCGTGTTCACTATGCCGGCTTCTTTGATCCGGGATTTGGCTGGAACGCGCGGACAAACAAGGCAGGCAGCAGCAGAGGAGTCTTGGAAGTGCGCTCGCACGAGGTGCCTTTTCTGCTTGAACATGGGCAAACGGTTGGCTGGCTGCGTTACGAACGAATGGCAGCGCGCCCCAATCAGTTGTACGGCGAGGACAGCAAGTCGAACTACCAGGGTCAAGGCCTGAAATTGGCCAAGCAGTTCGCGCAGAGCTGAATCCAGCCGGTGGCCGGGCGCATCGAACCGGGCTTGTTTGAACGGGTGGACGATCCGCTCCATCCACCGCTCGCCCTGCGTGAGGCATTGGCGAATGCGTTTTGCCATCGTGATTACGCCATCGGCGGCGGGTCAGTGGGCGTGGCGATTTATGACGACCGGCTGGAAATCACTTCATCAGGTTCGCTGCATTTCGGCCTGACCGCAGCGGCGCTGTTCGCGCCGCACGAGTCGTTGCCGTGGAACCCGCTTATCGCGCGCGCTTTTGCCAAATCCTTTACCCTTGCAACAGACAAGCCCTCGCGCTGCACGCTTGCAACACCCGCCCATCAAGGAGCACCACCATGACCAGCCCACAACCATCCGCCGCCGGCATCGCCCCGCTCGAACAGCGCGCCGATGCCGTGCAGGCCATTTTGCGCAACAAGGGCTTTGAGCCCGACGCCTTTATCGAGCAGGCCAACCACCTGGTCGAAGAGCAGTGGCTGCCGCACAACGGCGCGCGCGTCGTCGCCCGCGCCTGGACCGACCCCGCCTTCAAACAGCGCCTGCTGGCCAACGGCAAAGCGGCAGCGGCCGAGCTGGGCCTCGACATGCCCAAACACCACCGCCACCTGGTGGTGCTCGAAAACAGCGCCACCGTGCACAACGTGATTTGCTGCACCCTGTGCAGTTGCACCGCGTTCACCATCATCGGCCTGCCGCCCGATTGGTACAAAGACCTCGAATACCGCGCCCGCGTGGTGCGCGAATCGCGCAGCGTGCTGCGCGAAATGGGCCTCGACCTGCCGCCACAAATGGAGGTGCGCGTGTGGGACACCACCGCCGACACGCGCTACATGGTGTTGCCCGAGCGGCCCGCCCACACCGCCGGCTGGAGCGCTGAGCAACTGGCCGGCATCGTCTCGCAAGACGCCATGATCGGCGTGGCGCGCCTGTAATCAGAACGAGGAGCAACTATGGACGGCATGCATGATCTGGGCGGCAAACAGGGTTTTGGGCCGGTGCGCTATGCACCCGGGGCGCAGGCCTTCCACGCCGCTTGGGAAAAACGCGTCAACGCCATGTATTCCCTGGCGGTGCGCAAGGGCGTGTTCAACATGGACGAATACCGCCACGCCATCGAGCGCATGGAGCCGCGCCATTACATCAACGCCGGTTACTACGAGCGCACCCTCACCAGCCTGGCCACCTTGCTGGTGGAAAAAGGCCTGACCACGCCTGACGAGCTGGAGCGGATGGCGCAAGGCAGCTTCCCGCTGGCGCAAGCGAGCAGCGCGGGGCGCGCCAATGCCAGCGAGCGCGAACGTTTCAAGGTGGGCGACCGCGTCAGCGTGCGCAACGACTACGTGCCAGGGCACATCCGCCTGCCGGCCTACATACGCGGCAAGAGCGGCGTGGTGGTGGGCGAGTCACCGGTTTACCCGTTTCCCGATGCACACGCCCACGGCATCGTGGCCGACGACGAGCCTACCTACGACGTGCGCTTCGCCAGCGCCGACCTATGGCCCAATGGCGCCGACACGGCCTGGGTACATGTGGGGGTGTTTCAGAGTTATTTGCGGCGGGGTGGGTGAAGCGCTGCATCAGCACCCTCACTTCTTCATCGCCAACACGCCATCGCCATTGACGGTCGCCACAAACCCCGCCTGCCGCAGGCGTTTCACCACTTCATTCGGCACATCGCGGCCGCTGGTGAGTTTGTTGGGCGTGCCGGTGTAGTGAAACAGCTTGCCGCGGCGCTTGAGCACGCGGGCCAGTTGGTCGTAAAACACTTGTGAATACAGTTCCCCGGCAATGCCGAAGCGCGGCGGGTCGTGCAGGATGGCGTCGACCGAGTCGCTGGCCAGCGTGACGATCTCTTTGGCAATGTCGCCGTGCGTGAGCGTCAAGGCGCCGCCCACTTCGGGCGACCACGAGTTGAGGCTGCGCAGCCAGATCACGTCGGCAGTTTTTTCATAAGACAGCACCTGCTTTGCGCCGCCCTGCAGGCAGTGGGCGGCGTAGTAACCGAGGCCACCGCAGGTGTCGAGAATCACTTTGCCCTGCGGTTGAATCAGGTCGACTTTGTGCTCGGCATCGACATAGGGCGAGACATGCGCCGTGGGCAGCATCTTGATGCCGTCGATTTCGAAGGTCGGCGGGCCCCAGTCGGTGGGCACCAGCTTGTAGAGCCCGGTCGAGTAGTGCGCCACGGGCGCAAAGGCGGCATCGGTCCAGTAATAAATGGTGCGGTCCTTGCACTGCGCCAGATGGGGATAGCGCTGGCCTTGCCAAGCCCACCCTGCAGCGTCGACCTCAACGGTGGTGTGGGAGCGGTCGAGGTCCAGCGAGCATTCAAGCGTGGGCTTGCCGGCGCGCGCGGCGGCCTGCAATGCCTCGTGTACTTTCAGGGTCAGGAGCGGGCCGATCACCCTTTGATCGCCTTGACGAAAGACTGCCACTGCTGTTCGGTCTTTTCCGTCATCTCGAGGGCAGCATCGAGCATTTGCGCCGGCCAGTCGGAGCGTTGTGCGAAGGTGATCAGCTCGTCTGCCGTGGCGGCGCCGGAGCGGCCCGAGGCGCGCAGCTGGTCCCACGCAAGGACGCGGCCCATGGTGTCGACCACTTCCTTGAGGCGGTCGAGTTTCTTGCCCCACTCGCCGATCGCCACGCGGTCTTCAGAGGGCTGCAGGCCTTTGAGGATGCAGTGAGTCTTGCCCAGCTTGATCGAGTGCAGAAAGGCGTGGTTGACGGCCTGCATACGGTTTTGCACCGCCACCACGCGCGCGGCCTCGTTGGGCCAGGCGGGCTGCTTGATGCCAAGGCGCGCCAGGTGCGGCGCCAGCGCCGAGGGTTTGGCTTCCTTGATGTCAAGGAGATAGTTGCCATCGGGATGCCCCTTGCCTTCGACCAGCACCACGTAGCGCTCCACGCCGAGGCTGCCGGTGCCGGCGATGCGGCGCGCCACATCGAGTACGTTGTAGAACTTCGGATTCGGCTGGGTCGCGGCAAATTCAGCCATGAACCGGGTGACCGCCTGTTTTTGCTCGTCCGATGCCGGCAGGGCTTTTTGATTGTCGAGCCGCAGCATGCGGTGGTGGCCCTTGACGACCGTGCGTTTGTCCAGAAACGCCGCGCGCGGGCGTTGCTGCAGCGAAGTCAAGAGCGTGTTGACCAATCCGCCGCAGGTGTCGCGCTCCACCCACAGCGCCTTGCCGCCGATGAGAGCTGCCCGGTAAGCCTCGATGCAGGGCTGGCTGACGGCAATCGCCTCGGCACGGGTGATGTTCAGGGCTTGCGCGCCGCTGTGCAGGCTGGTGAGCAGGCGCACCAGATCCCACGTGGCCGGTGCCAGGGCGGCTTCGTCGTAGTCGTTGATGTCGAAATAGACCAGCCGGTTGTCGCCCTTGTAGCTGCCGAAATTCTCGAAATGCAGGTCACCGCAACACCATGCCAGCGGTGCATGGCGAAACAGGGCAGTGTCGGGCAAGGCGTCGTAAAGCAGATGGCAGGCACCGCGCAAGAAAAGAAACGGGCTCTGGGCCATCTTGGCGTATTTCATGGCCGCGCGTTCGGGGTCGCGCCCGTGGTTGACGGCCTCGATGGTGGCGGCGATGTCAACGGTGCCGGGCAGTGCTGGCTTGCTCATGGGCTATCGGCTTCGGATGGGTGCGGCGTGGGGTCCGGCCTTTATAGGCCATTTTCGGAAGGGGCAGCGCTGGCCTTGCCAGGTCCATCCTGTATCGCCCACTTCGACGGTCGCTGTCGAGCGGTCGAGGTCGAGCGAACATTCGACCGTGAGCGCATCGGCGCGCGCGGCGGCACGCAGTGCGTCGCGTACTCCGTAGCGCGTCGTGTACTTTTTGAGTTAACAGCGGTGCGGTCATTGGGAATTGTGGTGGCAGCCCCGGTTGGTGACCGCATGCGAAGCAGCCGGTTTGAATTTACTATGCGCCTTGTTGCGCCACGCAGCACCGATGAACAACCACTACCCATGGAGGAAGATCGATGTCATTCTACCGAGACATGAACTGCGAGAACGTCACCATCAACGGCACCGGCGGTACGCCGATCAGCGCGTATGTTGCCAGGCCATCCGGCGCAGGCCCGTTCCCTGGCGTAGTGCTGATTCACCATCTGCCGGGCTGGAGCGAGCTTTACATCGAGACCACGCGGCGCTTTGCGCATCACGGCTATATCGCGATCTGCGCCAACCTCTATGAGCGTGAGGGCCAGGGCAATCCGGACGATGTCGCGGCTAAGGTGCGCGCTGAAGGGGGCATTGCCGACGCGCAGATGGTGGGAGATACCGCCGCCGCCGTTACGTGGCTGCGTGCGCAGTCTGGGCACAACGGCAAGGTCGGCCTGTCCGGCTCCTGCTCTGGTGGCCGCCATGCCGTCATCTATGCGAGCCAGCGCAACGACG
>JANPAR010000186.1:0-16941 GCA_031430015.1 Burkholderiales bacterium | reverse complement strand
GTTCAAGCTTGACCTCAAGCGTTTCGTGATCGAGCACTACGACACCGGGGCGCCCAAGCTGTTCGCCAGCGATGTCGTGGTGACTGACAAAGAGACGGGTAAATCCTTTGAGAAGCGCATCGAAGTCAACCATCCGCTGATTCACCAGGGCATTGCGGTATATCAGTCGAGCTTTGACGATGGTGGCACGCGCGTGAAGCTGAAGGGCTATCCGATGGCTGGCGAGCGCGATTACACATTTACCGTCAGTGGCGAGATCGGCAGCAACACGGTGTTGACCCCGGCATCGGCTGAAGGCGTGGCAGACAAGGCGCTGACGCTCGAATTCACCAGCTTTCGCCCATTCAATATTGAGCGCATTGGTTCGGGTGCGCCGCGCGCCGAGGCGGCGGCCGAAGCTCCCGCCGCTCCCTCGCTCGCCGATAAGCTCAAGCAAGGCCTCGGCCCCGGCGCCGCGCCGGGCAAGGAAAAGGAAATGCGCAACGTCGGCCCGTCCGTCGGCTACAAACTGCGCGATGCTGCCGGGCAGGCGCGCGAATTTCACAACTACATGTTGCCGATGCTGCTTGATGGGCGCCAGGTGCTGCTAGCGGGCATGCGTGAGAACCCCAACGAAACGTTCCGTTATCTGCGCCTGCCGATGGACGCCAACGGCTCGTTGGACGAATTCATGCGTCTGCGTGCCGCCGTGCTCGATGAAACCACGCGTCAGAGCGCGAGCGCCAATCTGGCGCGCCAGATGCTGCCCAGGGACGCGACCGACACTTTTCGCAAACAGCTCACCGAGTCGGCGCGGCGTGCGCTGGAAACCTTTGGGACACAAGGCTTTCAGGCCGTGGCCACGTTTATTGAAAAGGGAGTGCCGGAGGCTGATCGTGAAAAGGCGGCCGATGTGTTTGTGCGTTTGCTCAACGGCGCGGCGTTTGAGGCCTGGCAATTGCGCCGCGAGCACGATGGCCTTAAACGCGTGGCAACCGATGAGGTGACGGGCCGCTTCGTGCAGGACAGTCTCAACGCGATTTCCGACAGTTTCTTTTACGGCGCGCCGGTGTACCTGCACTTGAACGCCTTTGACGAAGTCAAGGCCAGCGTGTTTCAGTTGACGCGCTCGCCGGGCAAGAATATTGTTTACACGGGGTCGCTGCTGTTGGTGCTCGGCGTGTTTGCGATGCTTTATATTCGTGAACGCCGCGCTTGGGCGCTGGTCAAACCCGATGGCCGTGTACTGTTTGCGATGTCGGCATTGCGGCGCGGCATGGATGATGATCGTGAGTTTGCGCGGCTGCGTGGGCAGTTGGCGGCGCAGTTGACACAGCCGGGCGGGCAAGCGATCGGTGGCAGCGC
Source organism: Burkholderiales bacterium (assembly GCA_031430015.1). Classification (GTDB taxonomy): domain Bacteria; phylum Pseudomonadota; class Gammaproteobacteria; order Burkholderiales; family JAEUOS01; genus CANJDH01. The sequence goes on along the minus strand of JANPAR010000186.1, from coordinate 15,597 downwards.
TGCGCCCATTGAAAATTTGGCAACTGAGGCAAACACGGCAAGCGCAACGAACACGGCAACCGCAACAACCCCGGCTTCACCGGAGAAATCTTGATGGAATTGACCCAAGCATCTTACGCAGCACCGCTGCCCCTGTTCAAGCGCATCGGTTTGCTGGATTGGCTGTTCACTGCCGTGCTGGCGGCTGGCGCCTTGTTTGCGCTGTCGCGCTATGGCAACTTCATGGATGGCTACGACAAGGCCATTCTGGTGTGCGCCGTGCCGGCCCTGGGTTGGCTCGGCTGGTTTTTCAAACCGGTGCGCACGCTTGTTGTGATCGTGGCTGCCCTCAGCCTGTTGGCGATCAGCCTCTATGGCGGCACGCTGGCGGGCACTGAACAAAAGTTTCTGCTCAAGTATTTCCTCGCTAGCCAATCGGCGATTGTGTGGATGTCGGCGTTGATTTTTTTCGCCACGGCATCCTACTGGTTTGGTCTCCTGGCGCGCTCCGAGTTCTCCGCGCGTACCGGCTCGGCCCTGACCTGGATCGCGATTGCCATGGGCCTCATTGGCCTGATGGTGCGCTGGTACGAGAGTTATCTCATCAGCCCCGATGTCGGCCACATCCCGGTGAGCAACCTGTACGAAGTGTTTGTGCTGTTTTGCCTCATCACCTCGCTGATGTATCTGCATTACGAGCGGCGCTACGAGACGCGTGGCCTCGGCGCATTTGTCATGCTCGTCGTATCGGCGGCGGTGGGCTTCCTGCTCTGGTACACCTTTGAGCGCGGCGCGCACGAGATTCAGCCGCTGGTGCCCGCCTTGCAAAGCTGGTGGATGAAGATTCATGTGCCGGCCAATTTTGTCGGCTATGGCGCGTTCTCGCTGGCGGCGATGGTGGGCTTTGCCACGCTGCTCAAGTCGCATCATGAAAATCCGACGCGGCAAAACCTGATTGGCGTCTGGGGCGCGGGTTTCGCGCTCGCCGCCGCGTTGGCGCTCGAATCATTGGTATTCCGCAAATCCGGCGTGTCATCGTATTGGGCCGGCTATTTCGCCGTCACTTTCGCCATCTTCGCCGGCGTCGTGATGGCGCGCGCGCGCATCGCAGCGCAATTGCCTGCACTGGCAGTGCTCGACGATCTCATGTATCGCGCCATCGCCATCGGTTTCGCCTTCTTCACCGTTGCCACGATCCTGGGCGCGCTGTGGGCGGCCGAAGCGTGGGGGTCGTACTGGAGCTGGGACCCGAAAGAGACCTGGGCGCTGATCGTCTGGCTCAACTACGCCGCCTGGCTGCACATGCGCCTGATCGGCGGCGTGCGCGGCGTGATGCTGGCGTGGTGGTCGCTGGCAGGCCTGCTGGTGACCACGTTTGCCTTCCTCGGTGTGAACATTTTCCTGTCCGGTCTGCACTCCTACGGGACGCTGTAACGGCGGCGCGGCATGGCCAGACTGCCGCGTCTCTACGTTCCCGGCTGCCCGCAGCACGTCATCGTGCGCGGCAACGCGCAGCGCGCAGTGTTTCTCGATGACGCCGACCGCACTGCCTATATGCGCTGGCTGTTGGATGCCGTACGCGACTACCGCCTCGAACTGCTCGCCTATGTGTTGATGGACAACCATGTCCATCTGCTCGTTACTCCGCCTGCCGAAGGAGTCTTGGGCCGTGCCATGCAATCGCTCGGCCGCCGCTACGTGCGTTACTTCAACGACCGCCACGGCCGCGCCGGTACATTGTTTGAAGGACGATACAGAGCCACGATTGTCGATAGTGAGCGCTATCTTCTCGAGTGTATGCGCTACATTGATCTGAACCCGGTGCGGGCCGGTGCGGTGGCGGATCCGGCCGGTTGGCGCTGGTCCAGCTATCACCATCGCGCCGGCACCGCCGCCGATCCAGTGCTCAGCGACCACCCCCTGCTCTGGGCAATGGGCAACACGCCGTTCGCGCGCCAAGCCGCCTACCGCGCGCTGTGTGCCGAAGGCATGCAGGCCACCGCCGCACAACAAATCAGCGACGCCACCAACAAAGGCTGGGCGCTCGGCGACCCCGAATTTCTGAACCAGATCGCCCCTTCCGCCACGCGCCGCGCCCAACCCCTGGTCAAACGCGGTCGCCCAAGAAAACGCCTGAAAGAACCAAATCAACTCTGACCCCATTAAATAAAAAGGGTCAGACCCCATTAAATAAAAGGGGTCAGACCCCTTTTATTTTTGGTTGATTGGTCAAGAGCTTAGGCGTAACATCTCCCTCCCGTTTTGTGCACTGCGGTGAAAGCCATGACCTACGCTTCTGTTACGCCCCCTCGCGCCCAAGGGCTGTACGACCCGGCCAACGAACACGATGCCTGCGGCGTCGGCTTTGTGGCGCATATCAAGGGCAAGCGCTCGCACTCGATCATTGAGCAGGGGCTGTTGATCCTGAAAAATCTGGATCACCGTGGCGCGGTGGGCGCAGATCCCTTGATGGGCGATGGGGCCGGTATCCTGGTGCAGATTCCCGATGCCTTTTTGCGCGCCGACATGGCTGCGCGCAGCATCACCCTGCCGCCGCCCGGCGAATACGGCGTTGGCATGGTGTTTCTGCCCAAGGAAAACGCCTCGCGCATCGCTTGCGAGCAGGAGATCGAACGCGCGGTGCGCGCCGAAGGCCAGGTAGTGCTGGGTTGGCGCGATGTGCCGGTCGATCATGGCATGCCGATGTCGCCCACGGTGCGCGCCAAGGAGCCGGTGATCCGCCAGATCTTCATCGGCCGCGGGCCGGACATCATGGTGACCGATGCGCTGGAGCGCAAGCTGTACGTGATCCGCAAGTCGAGCGGCCATGCGATCCAGGCGCTGAACCTGATTCACGGCAAGGAATTTTTTGTGCCGTCGATGTCGGCACGCACCATCGTCTACAAGGGCCTGCTGCTGGCCGATCAGGTCGGGGTCTACTACAAGGATTTGCAGGACGCACGCTGCGTCTCCGCGCTCGCCCTTGTACACCAACGGTTTTCGACCAACACCTTCCCCGAGTGGCCGCTCGCGCACCCCTATCGCATGATCGCGCACAACGGCGAGATCAACACCGTGAAGGGCAACTTCAACTGGATGCGCGCACGTGAAGGCGTGATGAAGTCATCGGTGCTCGGTGACGACTTGAAGAAACTGTTCCCGCTGATTTACGAAGGCCAGTCCGACACCGCCTCGTTCGACAACGCGCTCGAGTTGCTCACGATGGCAGGGTACCCGTTGGCGCAGGCGATGATGATGATGATCCCCGAAGCGTGGGAGCAGCACACGCTGATGGACGACAACCGCAAGGCCTTTTACGAATACCACGCGGCAATGATGGAGCCGTGGGACGGCCCGGCAGCGATTGCCTTCACCGATGGCCGCCACATCGGCGGCACACTCGATCGCAACGGCCTGCGCCCGGCGCGCTACATCGTCACCGACGATGACCTCGTCGTGATGGCCTCCGAAGTCGGCGTGCTGCCGATCCCCGAATCCAAAATCATCAATAAGTGGCGCCTGCAGCCGGGCAAGATGTTTTTGATCGATCTGGAGCAGGGCCGCATCATCGATGACAAGGAATTGAAGGACACCTACGCCAACGCCAAGCCCTACAAGTCCTGGATCGACAGCGTGCGCGTACGCCTGGACGACGTCGCGACGCGCGTCGAGTTGCCGGCGTCCGCAATCCCTCTGCTGGACCGCCAGCAGGCCTTTGGCTACACACAAGAAGACATCCGCTTCCTGATGAGCCCGATGGCCACCAGCGGGGAAGAGGCGATCGGCTCGATGGGCAATGACTCGCCGCTCGCAGTGACCTCGAACAAATTGAAGCCGCTCTATCACTACTTCAAGCAGTTTTTCGCGCAGGTGACCAACCCGCCAATTGACCCGATCCGCGAGCAGATGGTGATGTCGCTGGTCAGCTTTGTCGGCCCGCGCCCGAACTTGCTCGACAAGGACAACATCAATCCGCCGATGCGCCTCGAAGTCACGCAGCCGGTTCTCGATTTTGAGGAGATGACAAAAATCCGCGAGATCGAGGATCACACCGGCGGCAAGTTCAAGTCCTACGAACTGGGCATCTGCTACCCGGTGGCGTGGGGCAAAGAGGGCATCGAAGCGCGCCTCGCCTCGCTGTGCGCCGAGGCGGTTGATGCCTTGAAGACCGGCCACAACATTCTCATCATTTCTGACCGGCGTCTGAACGCAGGTAACGTCGCCATCCCCGCGCTGCTCGCCACCAGCGCCGTGCACCATCACCTGGTGCAGAAAGGCCTGCGTACCACCACCGGCCTCGTGGTCGAGACCGGCTCGGCGCGCGAGGTGCATCACTTTGCCCTGCTCGCGGGCTACGGTGCCGAAGCGATTCACCCCTACCTCGCGCTTGAAACGCTGGCCGATATGGCCAAGGGTTTGCCGGGCGCGTTGTCGCCCGAGAAGGTGATCTACAACTATCAGAAGGCGATCGGCAAGGGCCTCATGAAGGTGTTCTCCAAGATGGGGATCTCGACCTACATGAGCTATTGCGGTGCGCAGATTTTTGAAGCCATCGGCCTCAATCGCGCGCTGATCGACAAATATTTCCGCGGCACGCCATCCAATGTCGAAGGCATTGGCATTTTTGAAGTGGCCGAAGAAGCGCTGCGCATGCACAAGCAGGCTTTTGGCAACGACCCGGTGCTCGCCACCATGCTCGACGCCGGCGGCGAATATGCCTTCCGCATTCGCGGCGAAGAGCACATGTGGACGCCCGACGCGATTGCCAAGCTGCAACACGCGGCGCGCGCCAACAGCTTCAACAGCTACAAAGAGTACGCCGAGATCATCAACGATCAATCCAAGCGCCACATGACGCTGCGCGGTTTGTTCGAGTTCAAGATCGACCCCGCCAAAGCGGTGCCGATGGATGAAGTCGAATCGGCCAAAGAGATCGTCAAGCGCTTCGTCACCGGTGCCATGTCGCTCGGCTCGATCTCGACCGAAGCGCACTCCACTCTGGCGATTGCGATGAACCGCATCGGCGGCAAGTCGAACACCGGCGAAGGCGGCGAAGATCCCGTGCGCTACCGCAATGATTTGAAAGGCATCAAGATCAAAGCTGGCGAGACGATGGCCTCGGTGCTCGGCCATGACCGCGTCGCTGCCGACATTGTGCTGCAGGATGGCGATTCGATGCGCTCCAAGATCAAACAGGTCGCCTCGGGCCGTTTCGGCGTCACGGCTGAATATTTGATTTCGGCAGACCAGATCCAGATCAAGATGGCGCAGGGCGCCAAGCCCGGCGAAGGCGGCCAGCTGCCCGGCGGCAAGGTCAGCGAATACATCGGCATGCTGCGCTTTTCGGTGCCGGGTGTCGGCCTGATTTCGCCACCGCCGCATCACGATATTTATTCGATTGAAGACCTCGCGCAATTGATTCACGATTTGAAAAACGCCAACCCCAAGGCGTCGATCAGCGTCAAACTGGTGTCCGAAGTCGGTGTCGGCACGGTCGCGGCGGGTGTGGCCAAGGCCAAGTCGGATCACGTCGTGATCGCGGGATACGACGGCGGCACGGGTGCGTCGCCCCTGTCGTCGATCAAGCATGCGGGCACGCCTTGGGAACTGGGGCTCTCCGAGACCCAGCAAACCCTGGTGCTCAATAACCTGCGCTCGCGCATTCGTGTGCAGGCTGACGGCCAGATGAAAACCGGGCGCGACGTGGTGATCGCCGCGTTGCTCGGCGCCGACGAAATGGGTTTTGCCACTGCACCGCTGGTTACCACTGGCTGCATCATGATGCGCAAGTGCCACCTCAATACTTGCCCGGTGGGTGTGGCCACGCAAGACCCGGTGTTGCGCAAAAAGTTTGCCGGCAAGCCCGAGCACGTGGTCAACTTTTTCTTCTTCGTCGCCGAAGAAGTGCGCCAGATCATGGCGCAACTGGGCATCCGCAAATTTGACGATCTGATTGGCCGCGCCGATTTGCTCGACAAGGCAAAGGCCATCACCCACTGGAAAGCGGCCGGCCTCGACTTCACGCGCGTGTTCCACCAGGTTGATGTACCTGCCGCAGACCTCGGTGGCCCGGCGCGCCGCCAGACCGCAATTCAGGATCACGGTCTCGACAAAGCGCTCGACAACAAATTGATTGAAATGTCGAAGTCCGCGCTCGAAAAAGGCGAGCGTGTCTCCTTCATCGTGCCAGTGCGCAATCGCAACCGCACCATCGGTGCCATGTTGTCAGGCGAAGTCGCGCGCCGTTACAGTCACGAAGGCTTGCCCGACGACACGATTCACATCCAGTTGCAAGGCACGGCCGGCCAATCCGTCGGCGCCTTCCTCGCGCACGGCATCACCCTTGATCTGGTCGGTGAGTCGAACGACTACGTTGGCAAGGGTCTCTCGGGCGGGCGCGTGATCGTGCGCCCCAACACCGAGTTTCGCGGGCGCGCAGTCGATAACATCATCATTGGCAATACCGTGTTGTACGGCGCGATAGCCGGGGAAGCCTATTTCAATGGCGTGGCGGGCGAGCGCTTCGCGGTACGCAACTCCGGTGCCGTCGCGGTGGTGGAAGGCACCGGTGATCACGGTTGTGAATACATGACCGGCGGCACGGTGGTCGTGCTCGGCACCACCGGGCGCAACTTTGCGGCCGGCATGTCCGGCGGCATCGCCTACGTCTACGACGAGCACGGTGACTTTGCCAAAAAATGCAACACGTCCATGTGCGTGCTCGAAGGCGTTGCGCCGCATGCAGAGCAGGAGAAGACCGGCAAGGAAAGCTGGCATAGCGAAGCACGCGGCAGCGAGCGCGAGACCGATGAAGCCATTCTCAAGCGCCAGATCGAGCGTCACTTCAAATTCACCGGCTCGACACGCGCGCGCAACATTCTTGACGACTGGAGCAACGAGCGCGAGAAATTCGTCAAGGTGCTCCCGACCGAATACAAGCGCGCGCTGGGCGAATTGTGGGCCGCAGCGCAGGCAGCAGGCGCACCCAAGGCGAGCGGCAAGACGGCGGACAAAGTCGCGGCCTGAGCCACGCTTCGAGCCACTCTTCAACGCCGCGCCGCCATCGTCACCGCACCCCAACCGTTTAAATACCAGCAGGCAAGCACATGGGCAAAGTCACCGGATTCCTCGAACTGCAACGCGAGGAAGAAACCTACGAAGCACCGCAACTGCGCAAGAAGCACTATCGCGAGTTCGTCATGCATCTTGCCGACGATGCGGCGCAAAAGCAGGGTGCGCGCTGCATGGATTGCGGCATCCCGTTTTGCAACAACGGCTGCCCGGTCAACAACATCATCCCCGACTGGAACGATCTGGTCTATCGCGGCAACTATCGCGAAGCGCTTGAGGTTCTGCACTCGACCAACAACTTCCCCGAGTTCACCGGGCGCATCTGCCCCGCGCCCTGCGAAGCCGCCTGCACGCTCAACATCAACGATGACGCGGTCGGCATCAAATCGATTGAACACTTCATCATCGATAAGGGCTGGGAAGCAGGTTGGGTCACACCGCAGCCGTCCAAGATCAAGACCGGCAAGAAGGTTGCCGTAGTCGGCGCAGGCCCGGCCGGCATGGCCGCCGCGCAGCAGCTCGCGCGCGTGGGTCATGCTGTCACCGTGTTTGAAAAGAACGACCGCATCGGCGGTCTGCTGCGCTATGGCATTCCCGATTTCAAAATGGAAAAGGGCCTCATCGACCGCCGCGTCGAACAGATGCAGGCCGAAGGCGTCACCTTCCGCACCAGCGTGCTGATCGCGGACGAACCGGATGCGCTCGATCCGCGCATTGCCAATCTCGCCAAAGAGACCATCGCACCCAAGCAACTGCTCGCCAATTTCGACGCCGTCGTCATCTCCGGTGGCGCAGAGCAGCCGCGCGACCTGCCGGTACCGGGGCGCGAGCTCAAGGGCATTCACTTTGCAATGGAGTTTTTGCCGCTGCAAAATCGCGTCAACGCCGGCGACAAACTCAAGGATCAAATCCTTGCCACCGGCAAAAACGTCGTCGTCATCGGCGGCGGTGACACCGGCTCCGACTGCGTCGGCACGTCGAACCGCCACGAAGCCAAATCGGTCGCGCAGTTTGAACTGCTGCCGCAACCACCCGAAGAAGAAGACAAGCCGCTGGTGTGGCCCTACTGGCCGACCAAGCTGCGCACCTCATCGAGCCACGAAGAAGGCTGCGAGCGTGACTGGAGCGTCGCCACCAAACGCTTCGAGGGCAAGAACGGCAAAGTCGAAAAGCTGATCGCCTGCCGTCTTGAATGGAAAGACGGCAAGATGACCGAGGTTGCGAACAGCGAGTTCGAAATGAAAGCCGACCTGGTCTTGCTCGCGATGGGTTTCGTCTCGCCGGTGCAAGCGGTAGTCGATGCCTTCGGCGTCGACAAGGACGCGCGCCAAAACGCCAAGGCCGCCACCGAAGGCGACAAGGCCTACAGGACCAACGTCGCCAAGGTATTCGCCGCCGGCGACATGCGCCGTGGCCAGTCACTCGTGGTGTGGGCGATCCGCGAAGGGCGGCAGTGCGCGCGTGCGGTCGATGAGTTCTTGATGGGCGCGTCGAACTTGCCGCGCTAACTACGCGCGTTGCCGTATTGGCATCCGCGCTCAGGGTATTGAAAGCCTTCCCCACCAACGGTTATTGGCCGCGTAAACTTCGACGGGCATTGCCCTGCCACCGTGTCACAACAGACGTGCCGCTTGCCCCTGTGCCGTAAGCAGGGCCACTGCAGCCCTGTCGAACGAGACAAAGGTCTCCCCGCCGAGCCAACTTCCCTCGTTGATCTCTATCCGAAAAACGACCCCGGGCGCATTTCCGAGATCGCATCCCAACTTGGGCTCGGTAGCGATTTTGAGCAGCGGCACGGCTATTACGCCGACGTTGTCTCTCCCATGCTTGCGGCGGAGGGCAATAGTCAGAAGAGCCGCTCCCACCAAGGGTTTCAGAGCCGCTTGGTTTACAACCCTGCCTGTTTCACTAACGCTTCAATTTCGCTGCGCAATTTCGGAATGTCGTTGAATGCAGCATTCCACACCTGCTCAGGAATGATGTCGAAGTAGTCGTGGACCAATCGATCGCGCATGCCGGCTATCTGTTTCCACGGTACGTTGGGTGCAAGTTCTCTGGTTTCCGGGCTGATGCGCTTCACCGCCTCGCCGACAACAAGCAACTGGCGCACTACGCCATTGAGCACCAGCTTGCTCTTTGATGCTTCGACGCGGCCTTGCGCCACGAATTCACTGATGTCAGCGCATGCGTCGAGTACATGCTGCAAGTACGGCAGATCCCGCTCGTTCATACCGGCCGGGCTTGCGCCAGCACGCGCGGACGAAAGCGCGCATGCAACTGCTCCGGCGAAATCACATCCACGCGCTTGCCGAGCAATTCCTGCAAATCGGTGATCAGCCCGCCCACGTCGAACAGGCTGGTCTGCGGCGTCCAATCGACGAGCAAGTCCAGGTCGGACTCCTCGCGGTCGTCGCCGCGCGCCGCCGAGCCGAACACGCGCACGTTCCGCGCCCCGGCCTTGGCGGCCAGCGCGAGAATCTCGTCGCGTTTCAATTTCAGCAGTTCGGAGGGACGCATTCGATTATTCTAGCTCTACGCTCGCGGCAATGCCATCAGCAGGCGAAAACCCGAACCCAGCCGTACATGACATCTGAACAACATGGCCTACGATGAAAAACTCGCCACCCGCGTGCGCATCGCCTTGGCGGGCGAGCCTTCGGTGGAGAAAAAGATGATGGGCGGCCTGTGCGTCATGGTGCGCGGCCACATGTGCGTGGGCGTCACCAACGAAAAGCTGATGGTGCGCACTGGCGCCGAGGGCCATTCCAAAGCGCTGGCCATGAAGCATGTGAAGCCGATGGACTTCACCGGCAAGCCGCTCAAAGGCTTTGTGTTCGTTCTGCCGCCAGGGTGCGGCACACAGCGCAGCGTGGATGCTTGGGTCAAGCGGGCGCTGACGTTTACAGCCACGTTGCCCGCGAAGTCCAAATAGGCCGGAGGCCTGCAATCCGGCCTCGACTTCGCCGCCCGGCAAGGCAGCAGCCACGCCGACGCCGAACGCCAGTTTGACCAACTGCTGCACCTCTCCGATGCCGCCGCGCTGCTGCGCGCCCACCCCGAATGCCGCGCGCCGGAATCGATGATCGGCGCGATTCGCGCGGTGTTGCGCAGTGCGGGTTATTGGGATGGTGAGGGCGGGCGGGCGTTGCAATAGGCTGGAGAGGCTCTCCCACCAATGGTTTCAGCGGATTACCCGGCCATTTCTCATCATTTCTAGCTTGCAAATTTCGCCTGCTTGCCTTAGAATTTAAGTCAGCCCTTCGTCTTGCGAACGCCCAAGTTCCACTTGGGTTATTCATGTAGCAGACGCGGGGCGTTTTCATTTGTGCGCCGTCATTTGTTGCGCCGCTTGGCAAATTCCGGTCTGATCTCGCGCTCCTCGGGAATGAACAGCAAGTGCCGATACGCGTCAGTCCAGCGTCGTGCGACATCCCGTTCCACACCGGTTGAGATACCGATGTTGAACTGCCTGCCCGTAATGGCGGCGATGTGGCGGTAGACATGCTTGTAAACGCGCTCCTTTGCGATGGTGCGCTTGCCGCGCTTGCGTTCACCTTCCGGCTTTTCCTTGTGTTTGTCGTTCAGCCGGAACTGCATCGCACCCAACACCAGGTCAAGGCTTTGCATGATGTCGTGATCCTTTGAATCGACCTCGGCAAGCTGGTCCGCACGGATTTTGACCCGCGCCTTTGTGAACGCGGAGCTGCTGTTCAACGCCATCACATAGCCCTTGAACGCAGCGACCTTCTCTCGCGTTTCAGGCAATTTATCGAGATAGATTCTTACGCTGGCCGGCGCGCCGCCGCCGGCATGCCGCAGGCCGAATGCGTGCTTGACGAACTGGTAGTACAGAAAGAGGAAGGTGTTGTCGCGCTGCTCGCGCGTCAACCTGGCGCCGAAATAATTTTGCGTGAACATGATGCGCAACTTCAGCTTGCCTTCACCGACCAGCGCGAAAACCTCATCGAGAAAAGCCTTGTATTTCTCCGCGTAGTTCTCGGTGATTTTCTGCCACTTCACTTCGCCATGGAAGTTCAGTTCGCGCTTGCGCTCCGCCAGCCGCGCGATCACATCAGCGAGATGCGCCGACTCCACCAGCGCCCCTCCATAAAAATTGGAGAAATGCCGGCCCGAAATATCTGATTCATCGCAATAAATGATCAGTTCGCGGGACACGAGGTGAGGAGCCTTTTTAATACTATATTTTAATATAGTATATCTTGCTGCGCAAGACCGAAATCCGCTTCCACCAAAGTTTCCAGGCCAATCCCCCCTCTGGAGGCTCAGCCCACCCGCCGCCGCTCAACCTTTCCTGAGTCAACTGCGGGGACGGAATTTATCCACCACAGCAACAAGGTGCTCAGGCGACACGCCGAACTTCGGCGCGCGCCTTACGGTTCAGGCCGCTTTTCTGGGTCGCGCCCGCACCCACATTGACTCGCGATCTCCAAGACCCAGCACACACGATTGGTCGCCGCAATATGGACAGTCAGGCACTCGCGCCTTCTTCACCACCCGAACGCCTCTTGCGGCACCAACACCCAAGAAATGAATTCGTTCGTAGGTGAGCGCGTCAACCGGAGCAATGCCTGTAACCCAAAACGTAAAGAGTTGAAGCCCGCGAGCAACCACATCCATGTTGAAAACCATCATGGACGGCTCGTTTTCATCAATTCCTTCGACGTACTTGCCGTGCGCGATTCTTTGCTCCGGCGTCAAGCCTTCGTCATGCAGCACCTTGGGATTGATGTGTTGCGTGCATAGCATGCAGGCTTGCCCTGGAAGAACCAGATTCACCTTGCCAATCTCTTTGACCAGTTCCCCAGTCTCCGGGTCGGCGGCAAACTGAACGCCAAGATCGAGAACCGGCACGTAGTATTGGTTGCTCAATTGATTGAGGAACGCCCGGCTGGTGGTGTTGTCGGTACCGCAAACAATGCCATCAGCTGAAACAAGCTCGGGCAGTATTTCCGGGTCCTCGACCACCGTAGGCAATGGCCGGATAACCGCCTTTGGAAAACATTCCTTCAAATATCGGGCTACAACATCCACTTTCAGTCGCCGCGCAAGTACGTCTGCTGGCGTGGCTCCGAGGTTGCGAGGAAGATTTACTTCCTTTTCGATGTCATCATCAATTATGGCGAAGTGACGCACGCCTGAATGGCCAAGTACCGGCGCGGCAATTGATCCAAGCCCGCCGCCACCCACGACGACGAGACGTTGCGCTGACAACAGCCGTTGTCCCGCCTTGCCAAGCAAGCGCGCCTGCCGCTCGAATTCCTCACTGACATTGCCTCCGTCTCCTGTCGGTATCGAATCACGGAACACGAGCAGATTCGCGTCATTCATAACCGACACAGTAGAAATTGGCGTCCAATCGTGCGCCGATTGATAAACCCGCCCGGCACAGCACGCAAGATCGCCATCCCATACCAGACAGGAATGCGGAAGATTTGGCGCCATCCGATGAAAGAACTCGAAAGTCCTTTCGTTGCCCACGTCGTCCGCCAGCGAAAACGCCACTGAGCCAGCCGACATCGGGTGTGTGTGAACCATGCACACCGCCCGCTTAGTGCGCTGCGCCATACGCGCAATGCGCAGCATCGCTGCTGGCGACACGCTCAGTTGGTCAAACCGATGAACACCGAGATCTGCCGCCGAAAGCGGAACGACCTCGTTTACAAGAAGAATGGTCTCTTCATCACCCTGCGCGGTCGAACAGAGCAGGAAGCAAGCTTGCTCCCTGCTCTTGTCCTGCATCAGATCGCGCAGTTGGCGATGATGGACCGAAAGCATACGCATCCGGGTTGTCATCATCGCCTCCTGTCAAATCGCTTTGGCGAGACGCGACTGAGCGAACCTCACGTGAGTGAGGAATGAACTCCGTCCCGGTTGCCAAGCCGATTGTTGATCGCCGTAATGCCAGCTAAAGCGATGCCAACGCTGACCCAGATGTTGCTCGTACGCACTACCTCCCGGCTCCCGCCCGTCCTTGAGGCGCAATTCCGGCGACACCCAAAACATGTCCATGGCCGCCACCGGGTAACCGTTTGGCACCGTCAACATGAGTGTCACTGAACCCACATTCCAAATATCCGGAAGAGAGACGTTCGGAACTACAAGGTAGCGAACCCCGCCTTCTTCCCGGATCGCGGCTTCTGGAAAGGCCGCGCGCACTTCGTCCAGATGATCAAAGACGACTCCGCCATCACCAACATTGCCGCAAGGCGTGATGATGAATTCGTCGCACTTCTGGACGATGATGCGCTGGTCATCCCGGATAGGCTCATCGGCAAGATGCTTCAAATCGGCAAACAGCCCGTCACCGGGTTTGATTGTCGAATCAAGCGCCTTGATTTCCGAACCCAGCGTCTTGGGACGGTGTAGCGCCTTGTCGGCGGGAATCTCGTGGTCGTTGAGCTGAAACCGGAGAGGATGCCGCAAGCAAGGGTTGTCTTCGATCGGCGGACTACCTTTACCGATTGAAAACTCCTCGCCTCCACGAATGGCAATGTAGTCGGTCGAAACAACCGGCACGTCCACTTCATGATCGACTTCGAAAAGAAGTTGCTCCGCGCCGGACAGACTGGCGAATTGCAACAAAATTGAGCCTTGAACAAGGCCCGGTGTGACGTGATGCACTTTGCGATCGATAGCGATCGCGACGGGTTTTGCTGACATTTTGGTAATTCTCCAAAGTAAAAGAATGACTTAGTCCCCCAAAAGTCTTAGGGACTGACTCAAACACTTCACTTGGGAAGCTTGACAGCCTCAATCAACACCCGGATACTGCGATTTCCACGTCGAGCTGATCCTTAGGGGTTGGGTCGAGAGAGGCAAGCTTCCAAGCTTGCCTCTTTTTATTTGTGCTTCGGCATAACCACCTCCTTTCCCACATCTAGTTGTACGTGTGATCAAGGTTACATGATCTGGTATTAAACGTCAATACCATCACACTAGGTCATTATTGCTGACCGTTATCAATGTTGACATATCGACCGTATGTTGGCACAATCCGCTTCGTACGAGCAGCTCCCCACCAATCTACCGTCCGGCTGATTCGCTGAATCCAAATTGTGATTTCAGAAGATTCTCTTTATAAGTTTGTGGGAGCACGTCTCAAGGAGTCGCGCGAAAAGCGCCCACAGTTGACTCAGGAAAAGCTTGCGGACGAAATTGGCCTCAAGCGCACTTCCATCACAAACATTGAATCTGGCCAGCAACGTGTTCCGCTACATGTTCTGTTTCGAATTTGTGAAGTGCTTAGAATTGAAGTTCGAGATTTGCTTCCCCAACTGAGTGACATTGCCGCGTCGCCCAATATGGTGCCAGTTACTATTGGGCAACAAACAACACAAGTGGATAGCAAGACTGCTGAGGCTTTGGACAGAATTCTGTCCTCGCAGAGCCCGTTAACGAGAAAGAAATGACAACTACCAAACTAGATATCGAATCAAGCGCGGTCCGTTTACTAAGCAAATACGATTTGCTTCGGACTCCAGTACCGATCGAACATCTAGCTGAGAAATTGGGAATTTCAATTCACTACCAAGTGCTCGGCAACGACGTCTCTGCTTTGTTGGTAATAAAGAATAATCAGAGCAACATAATTGTTAACGCAACTCAACACGCCAATCGCCAAAGATTTTCTATCGCGCACGAAATTGGACATTTTCATCTGCATCACAGTGGCGACAAAGCTGGCGATCGATTGTTCGTCGATAAAAAATTCGCCTTCTATCAACCCTCAAAAGAGGCGCGGCTTGCTATCTACGCCAGAAGTGAATCCTTCTCGAAGCCAGAGGAAGAACGAGAAGCCAATGAATTCGCCGCCAGCCTACTGATGCCTGCCAAACTTGTAAGGGCATTTGTAAAAGAAAACCCGCTAGATCTTTCGGATGAATCAGACCTCTCGCAACTGGCGTCTGTCTTTCGAGTTAGTGAGCAAGCAATGTCAATCCGAGTCCAGCATCTAAAACTAGTGAGCAACGCGCTCTATAGTTAGATGCAGGTCAACCAGTCTTGTTGGTCCAACAACTTTGTCATCATGAGCGAACTACATTCCTTGCAAGTACATCGAGCGCATGCAATCGCTCAAGCTGAACTTGCGAAATTTGATATCGACGTAAGCGAACCTCAAGAAGTGACTCTTAGAGTTCAATCCAAAGAATTCAGCCACTTTTCTCTGCAAGTTAAAACACAAATAAATCGAAAAGGCTTTCCTATATTTGTGGAAATGCAAACACCGAGAAAAAATGATCCGTACATTGCGGTAGTGCAAGGCACAAACCACAATGGCAATCGTGCTTTGCACTGTGGCAGCGAAACTGACATTGCTGACAAAATAATTCTAGAGGCTCTGGCATTTCCCAATCCAAAATAAAGCTAGCGAACACGCACTTTCAATCAGCCGCAAGCCCCCACCGCCCCACAAGCCGTACAGAACTCGCACCCGTCCTTCTTGATCACGGTGTAGTTGCCGCACTCGGTGCACAGCCCGCCCTGCATGACCTTGGCGTCGGTGTCGCCGTTCTTGCCGCCCATCGC
>JANPAR010000185.1:0-35130 GCA_031430015.1 Burkholderiales bacterium | reverse complement strand
GTTGATTGCTGCAATCACGTAGTGAACAAGAGGCTGCGTAGATTGGGCATCGCAGCGTTCCCTGTTAAACCACGCAATGAAATCAGATTCTTCAACGCGATAGAAGTATTGATTCGTAATGCTGGTTTTTTTTCTATTGGAAAACGAAATCAATGCATCTCCCTCGTCAAGCTTTCTATAGACCATGTAAGAATCAAATGAGAGCTTGATTCGTCTGCTTGCGACTCCGGCAAGAACAATGGACAACGTGCCGTTTCGGTCGGTCAGTTCTTCTAGCTCTAGCTTTTCAGCCCCGACATGTTCTTGAAGAATGGGGACATATCGATTCATGGGTCGTACCTCACCTTGTCGCGATTCTTGCCATCTTGTATTTCTAAGGTCGGGCGTCCATCGCCACTATCAGGACGCACGTTTATCTTACGGCCATCAGGCAATACTCCTCTACGGCCGCCGTCACTATCCGGCAACGGCGTGACATCTCTCGGGCCTTTGCGGTCGAAATCGTTATTGGCTTCATCTATACCCCCGCCTTTTTCCCACTGAGTTGTTCGGCCTTTGGTTGGTCGTCCGGGCGTAGCTCCTGGGACCGGCGGTTCCTTGCCGGATCCGCTAACCGTTTCCCCCTTACTCTTATCTTCGCTCGATTGATTGAAAATGAGATCACGCAACCGCTGAAGATCACTGATCATCTGTTTCTGTTCAGCGGGAGATTTGCTGTAGTAGGTGATGACGGCGCCAACACCCAAGACGGTTGCCGCTGCAAATATCTCAACTGCCATCTTCCCATCCGGGTCTTTGTACTTGTAGGGATTGCCGTTGCCATAGGCATAGCGATTGAAGGTATGCGGATTGGCCGGGTCAAACCGTTGCGAATCCACCCCCATGAAGCGCCCGGCAAGCGGGTCGTAATAGCGTGCCCCGAAGTAAGAAAGCCCGGTAGCCGCGTCCGCTTCTTTGCCATGAAACCCCAGCCCGTTCGATACCCGATCCTGCGGGTTGGGTAGGTTCACTGGATTGGCTCCGGTGGCCTGATTGATACGTTTGTCGCCGTAGGGTTGATAGCGCTCCCGCCACAGCACATTGCCCAGTTCATCCGTGCTCAGGATGACGTTGCCAAATGCGTCGCTGCTAAGGTGCGTGGTGGTGATGGCGTAGCCTTGGGCAAATGCAGCACCGGTGGCGACAAGCCAAAGACAGGCGATGTGCCGGGCGATTGACAGCAGCGATGCAAGCAAACGGGTCATGTTCATTTCAATTCATCTCCCATTGCTATATGACGATCACCAACGCCACCACTGCGGGCGCGTGCTTCGCGTCGCCGTTATAGCGGCCAGTGATGGTGTGCGTCCCCGCCGGCAAGCCGGCTGGGAGCGCCAGGGTGGCCGTAGTGCCCACCACGCTTGCTGTCCCCAGCGTGGTGGCACCTTCGGTGAAGGTTACGGTGCCACTCGCTCCGCCATCCACTGTGGCTACCAAATTGAATGCCTGTCCGGGTGCTACCCCGGGCACGCTGCTCGCCAGCGACACTTGTACAGTTGCGGCGCTGTGATCGAGCCGGGCGATCTGGCGTCCCGCCAGATAAATGTACTCGGCCATTTTGCCGGTGGCGGCATCGTAGTCGAGCAGGAGGTCGCCGTTGAGGGCATGAAACGAATAGAGCGGATAGCCGCTGTCCTTGATGCTGCGGGCGCGCTGGTTCTTGCCGTCATACAGATAACTGAACGCGGCGGCTGGCGCTGTCATGCTGGCCTGGCGCAAATTCGATGCGCTGTCGTAGGTAAACGTTCCCAGGCCATTGCCCGAGACATTGCCATAACCGTCGTAGCTGAAACTGCGGCTGACGGCGCCGCTTAAGGTCTGGAGCCGGTTTGACGCATCGTAGGCATAGGCGTAGCTGCCGGCGCCGGGCAGGGTTTGTGCCGTGAGATTGCCGGCGCCGTCGTAGCTGATGACCCCGCCGTTGACCGCATTGACGCGATCGACCGCGTCATATCCCAGCGTCAACGCATACGCAGTGTCCGCGTCGGTTTGCCCAACCAGATTGCCGCCGGCGTCGTAGGTGTATCCCTGACTGGCCAGCGGCGTGGCGCCGGCATTCATCGCCACCGAACTGGTCATCTGCCGGGTGTTCTGCCCCAGCGATTCCGTCACGCCGTTGGCGCGTGTGAACGATTGCAGTTGGCCTGACGGATAAAACACGACGCTCGATGCGACCGGCACCGCGGTCGCGCCGTTGACTGCGTTTGCCAGGGTAGGCCGCCCGAGTGCATTAGGGGCGTAGCTGACCACTGTGCCGGTGCGCGGGTAGGTAATGGACGAGAGTTGATCGTTGCCATCGTATCCATAGGTTGCGGTGAAGGTCAGGCTGTCGAGCGTCGAATTGTCGGTCTGTAAATTGCGATTGGCGTCGTAAGTGAAATTGCGCGTGATCAGGCTCTCGCCCGACGTGTGCGCGACGCTTTTCGCCTTGCCGTCATTCCAATACGTGTAGGCAACATTGGGCGCCACGATCGTTCCGCCGGTGTAAGCGGCCGTCTTGAGCCGGTTTGAACCATCGTAGGTGTAGGAAGAAGCCGGCTGAGCTCCCACCTGCTTCGATGTCATGTTGCCCACATTGTCGCGGCCATAAGTGGTGGTGCCGGTCTCGGGATGGACTTCGGACGTCAGAAAGTATTTGGTGTTGTAACCATAAGAGCGCGTCTTGCCGCCTTGTACCGCACTGGTCGTCAGGCCAAGGTCGTTGGTGCTGATGCTGAGATTGGCGGCAGTCAAACTGGTGTAGCTGATCCCGGTCAAGAACCGCTCATCCGGGTTTGCGTAGACCCCGAACGTCTGGGTTTCAGTATTGTTCCGCTCATTTACCAAGGTAATGTTGCTGGCGCCAAAGGTAAATGTCCGTGTGACGGTGCCGCTGCCGGTGGGGTTGGGCTGTGAAATCGTTTTGATGCGGCTCAGCACATCGAGTGTGTAGGTCATCCCGCTGGCGCTTCCGGGATAGGACTCGAAGATCTTGCGGCCGAGCGAGTCGTACGTGGTGCTGACGGTGATACCACCGCGATTTAGTACGGTTGCACGTTTGAAGCCGTCATACGTCAAGGTTTCAGAATACCCGCCGCGCGTGAGTGTGCGAGAGGTTGCGGTCGGATACGAGATCGACGCCGCGCTGCTCCCTGCTTTGGGGAACGTGATACCGGTCAAGCGGTTCAAGCCATCATACGAATAGCTGCGGGTTCCTTCACCGATTGTCTCTTGCGTAACATTGCCGGCGTTGCTGACAATACGCGTGATGCTCGGTCCGTCAGGACGAGTCTCTGTTTGAGGAACGCCGCGCCAGTGGTTCGAATAATTGGTGACCTTGGTGTTGGCATCCGTTTCAGAGGTCAAGTCGCCGGCGCCACTGTAGCCAAAGGTGGTCGCAACCCCGAAGCGCGTTTCGGTATTTGGGCGACAGTAGGTCGGATCCATCGAACGTGTAATTGAGCCCAAAGCACCTGCGTAACTGGTACTGATCGTCTGGCTCGCAGTTGCGCGAACTAGCCATTTAGACACGTTGACGCAATATGTGAGGCCGGTTGTCTTGGTGCCGCCGGGCCCCGCTTCGGTGACCGTTGCCGGATTTCCATAGGTGTCGAAGCTGGAATACGTTGTCGTATAGGTGCCGGCGTCGCGCGTGATTATCTTGGAACCCAGCAAGGGTGCGTAGCCAACCGGATCATAGAGCGTGGTCAATCCTATCTTTCGATAATACGATTCAGCAGAAATCTGCTGATTGGTCCAACTGTAAGTTTCGACCAAGGCTGTTACGCTGGTCTGCTGAATTTCCTTGCGCAATAGAAGCCCCACCTTCCACAAATTGCCTGCGCCGGACGCATTGGCTGCCCGCAATCCAAAGTGCCGATATTTTTCGGTGCCGATGGGAGTGGTGACAGTGGTTTCATCGTAGCTGTCTCCGGGCAAATATGAGAATGTCCAGGAGCCGTTGTTTTGCCCGCCAGCTGTGATCTTGCTGGTGACCACGGTGTTATTGGCGTTCAAGTCACCCGGATCGAATTGGTTGAGGAAGGCGTAAGAGTAGTTGATCGTGCCGCCGGTGGGATAGCGCAATTGCTGCAAGGAATATGCGCCGGGTGCGCCTGAGGCGCCGGTGCCTGCGGCGCCGGTGCCTGCGGCGCCGTAGTATGTGTATTGCCAGCTTGAAGTGTCAGTGCCTGGCCGCGTCACTTGCCGCAAGTGAAACGCACTTGGGTAGTTGAGCACCGGTTCGACAGTGTAGGTCCAGGTGAATCCATTCGCGACGATGGAAGTCAGGTAAGGATTCCCGCTTGAGTGGGTGCCGTAATTGTAAGTGACCGTCCGCTGGTTGGCGCCGTTGTAGTCGAATGCATTGACTGAATCCAGCCGCGTCAGCACACCCTGTGAGGTGTACACGATATTCATGTAGTTTCCGATTTTGTCGGTAATGCGCGTGGCGTAGAACACCAGGGTCGAACCATCCGAGCCTTCATGTCTGCCATTGGATTCGATGGTGTACTCCGTGCCTTCCGGCGAGTAAACGCGCATCTGGCCCGTTGCGTCGCACCGGGCACGCCAGTAGTCAGCTGTGATCCATTCAATTGGCGTCGTGCCGCTCACCGCATACAGCAGCTTGCTGGTGCCATCAGTCAATTCGATTACCGGATTGTCGATAGTCGAGAGTGCATCCGGGTTGGTGCACAAACTCCCGCCTCCCCGGAGGACGCGCCCAAAATGCATGGTCCAGCCAATGCCGTAAGGGCCGGATTGCGGCACCAGAGATTGCGGATTCGTATAGTTTCGCCTGACGTCAATGTCGAACCCACCGTTGCCTGGAATGTGGATATCGACATGGGAAAGCTTGACGCCTCCCGTGAAGGGATCGATGTATTCAGCGACGTTTTGATTGACGTATTCGCGATTGGGGTATAGACCCGGCTCCCTGTAGAAATCCGGAATTTGCGCGAACGCTGAACCGAACATGCACCACACTGCCACCGAATAGGTAAGGGGACGCAATAAAAACGCGATGACACGCAGTGAACGCATAATTTTCTTCCATCAAGGGCGAACAATAGGATTGTTGTCCGCCCTTTCTGGGGGTTCTGTGCGCTTCCGTACAAAGCGGGAATTGCGAAAATCAGAAAGGATTGCTCGGCATGGCATTTGTCGTACTGCGCCATGCCCTGCAATGCGATGATGAGCGCGATGAAGAAGTGAAAAAAGTTTGCGCTGCCATTCCTGAGCTGATTTCTGGGTTGGCAGAAAATGCAGCCAGAATCACGCCATACATTTTTCGGTGATAGGCGTTGCGGATAGGCAAGCACATTTCCCGATTGAGATCGTCTTCAGTCCAACCGGAAAAACCCGATGAACCCAGTCACCCATTTCGAGATGCCATACGACGACAACGCGCGCATGGCGAAGTTTTATGAGCAGGCGTTTGGCTGGCAGACGCAGGCTCTCGGTGTGGCCATGGGCGGCTATGTGCTCGCCACCACCACGGAGTCCGGCGCAGGTGGCCCGGTCAAACCGGGCGCGATCAATGGCGGCTTTTTTCCGCGCAAGCCTGACAGGCCGGCGCAGCAACCCTCGGTGGTGGCTGCGGTGGAGAATGTCGTCGAATCGATGGTGCTGGTGCAACGTGCTGGCGGCACGGTGCTCGGCGAGACGATGGAGATTCCGGGCATCGGGAAATACGTTTCCTTCATGGACACCGAGGGCAACCGGATCAGCATGCTTGAGCCGCTTCCGCGCAGTGTGTCGCCGTGAATTTTGAGTGGACCCGGGCAGAGCGGCGATCAATCTTCGCAAACACGGCGTTTCGTTTGACGAAGCGGGTTCCGTATTTTTGGATTCTTTGGCGGTTTCCGGTTCTGATCCGGAGCACTCGGCCGGAGAATCACGCTACATTACGTTTGGAATTTCGCGTTTGGGACGTCTGCTCGCTGTTTCACACACCTACCGTCCAGGCGCCATTCGAATCATTACTGCCCGCCGCATAACGCGTGGCGAAAGGAAATTTTATGAAGAAGGCTAAAGACGAGATGCGTGCGGATTACAAACGGTCGGATTTTGCAAAATTGGAAAGAGGAAAGTTTTATGCGGAGGTGGCCGCGGGAACTTCTGTTGCCTTGCTGGAACCTGCGATCGCGAAGGCATTTCCAACTTCGAAAGCAGTAAATGAGGCCCTCGCCAGCTTGCTTGCATTGACGGAAAAGACATCACGCATGACCCGGCACTTGGCACGTCCGCGCGAAAAAGCGGTGCGTGCCGGTTAGCCCTGTATCGAGTGCGAATGCGTTTCCTCCCGGACACCGGCGGCGGCCGGATCAGCAGGCTGGAGCCACTTGTGTAGGGGGGTTGGCCTGAAAACCGCTCCCACCAAGGTTTGCAGGCCGATGATGGTGTAAGAGCCGCTCCCACCAAGGCTTTCAAGAGGTTGATATGGACAAGATTTGGCTACAACACTATCCCGCAAGCGTGCCCGCCACGGTGGATGCGTCGCGCTACCCGTCACTCAAGGCATTGGTGGAGGAGAGCGTTGCGCAATACGCTGACCGCGACGCCTACGTGTGCATGGGCAAGACGCTCACCTTCCGCGCGCTCGATGGCATGTCGCGCGCGTTCGCCGCGTGGCTGCAATCAAAAGGCCTCGGCGGCAATGACAACAAGGGCGCGCGCGTCGCGGTGATGATGCCCAATGTGTTGCAGTATCCGGTGGCGATCTTCGGCATCCTGCGCGCCGGCTGTACGGTGGTTAACGTCAATCCACTGTACACGCCGCGCGAACTCGAACACCAGTTGAGCGACTCGGGAGCGGAAGCGATTGTCATTCTGGAGAATTTCGCCACCACGCTCGAAGCGGTTGTCGCGCGCACCCAGATCAAGCATGTGGTGGTGGCGTCGCTTGGTGACATGTTGGGCCTCAAAGGTCTGTTGGTCAATTTCGCGGTGCGCCATGTCAAGAAGATGGTGCCGGCTTTCACGCTCGACCACGCGATCCGTTTCAATCACATGGTCGGTGAGGGCATGGCTTGCGTGCTGCGCCCCGCCGACGTGGGGCCGGAGGACGCGGCGTTTTTGCAATACACCGGTGGTACCACCGGTGTCTCCAAAGGCGCGACCCTGCTTAACCGCAACATCGTCGCCAACATTCTGCAAAGTGAGGCATGGATGGCGCCAGCCCTGATGCAGGCCCAGGCGCAAGGCTCGGTGGCGGTGGACGAGCCGCTGAACATCATCACCGCGCTGCCGCTGTATCACATCTTCTCGCTCACGGTGAACTGCCTGCTCTACACACGTATCGGCGGCAAGAATATTTTGATCGTCAATCCCAAAGACATTCCCGGTTTTGTGAAGGAGCTGGCGCACCATAAATTCCATATGTTCACCGGCGTCAACACCCTGTTCAATGCATTGCTGAATCATCCCGATTTCGCCAAGCTCGATTTCTCCAGTCTGCGCGTCACCAACGGCGGCGGCATGGCGGTGCAGCAGGCGGTGGCTGAGCGCTGGAAAAAAGTTACCGGCTGCGCGATTGCTGAAGGTTACGGACTCTCCGAGACCTCGCCCTCTGCCACTTGCAATCTGGTCACCGCAACCGAATTCTCCGGCACCATCGGATTGCCCTTACCCTGCACGGAGATCGCCATCCGCGACGATGATGGCCATGATGTGCCGCTCGGCACCGCAGGCGAAATCTGCATTCGCGGGCCGCAAGTGATGGCGGGCTACTGGCAGCGCCCGGACGAGACCGCCAAGGTCATGTGCGACGACGGTTTCTTCAAAAGTGGCGATATTGGCATCATGGACGCGCGTGGCTTCACCAAAATCGTTGACCGCAAAAAGGACATGATTCTGGTGTCGGGTTTCAACGTTTACCCGAATGAAATCGAAGAAGTGGTGGCCAACATGCCGCAGGTGCTTGAGTGTGCCGCGGTCGGTGTGCCGGATGCGCACTCGTCCGAAGCGGTCAAATTGTTCGTCGTCAAAAAGGATGCATCACTTACCGAAGAAGCGGTGAAGGCATTCTGCAAAGAAAACCTCACCGGCTATAAGTGCCCCAAGCATGTCGAGTTCCGTACCGAGTTGCCGAAAACCAATGTCGGCAAAATATTGCGGCGCACGCTGCGTGACGAGGAACTCGCGCGGGCGCGGTAGTCTGAAGCCATCATAAAAAAGGGCCGCATCATGCGGCCTTTTTTCCGGCAGGCGCGGCGCGTTATTTTGCGGCCAGCACTTGCTGCAACTCACCCGACTCAAACATCTCGGTCATGATGTCGGTGCCACCGATGAACTCGCCATTGACATAAAGCTGCGGAATGGTCGGCCAGTTGGCGAAGGCCTTGATGCCCTGACGCACTTCGGCGTCTTCGAGCACGTTGACGGTGGTGACTTCGGAGACGCCGCTCATCTTGAGTAGTTGAATCGCCTTGGCCGAGAAGCCACATTGCGGAAAGGTGGGCGTGCCTTTCATGAACAGCACAACCGGGCTGCCGGTGACGGTTTGTTTGATGCGCTCTTGGGTATCCATAACAATTTCCTTGATAAAGGGTGATGCCTAAAAACAGATTGACGAGTTCAGGTCTTGAGTGACTTGGTGCGTACCATGCGCGAGAACAAAAAGTTCTCCGCCGTGTAGTCCGCATCGTCTACAAAGTTGAGCTTGTAATCGCCAAATTCAATCACTTCGTTGCTCTTGAGCAAATGGCGCTTGACTGGCTTGCCGTCGACCACCGTGCCGTTGGTGCTGCCGAGGTCTTCGAGAATGCAGTCGTTGCCCAACTGCACGATCACCGCATGCTCACCGGAGAGGAAGGTGTCTTCGATCTGCACATCGTTGACCGCCTTGCGGCCAATCGTGGTGCGCTCTTTGGCGAGAGTGAATTCCTTCAGTACCACGCCGTCCACACTCAATACCAGTCGTGCCATGACAACCCCGGATGATTTGAAACAACGAGCGCTGTATGGTACTGGAAATCGGGCCGCTCAGCGCGGCTGCAAGCCCATTTCAAACGTTTGTGTGGCCCCTGCCGGGCCAGGTACGCCGCCTGCATCGAGGCTGCGTACGCGCCAGTAGACCAGGCGGCGCGGTGACGAATCCACCGTGACGGCTGCCTCAGCGGTGGCCGCCTTGTGCTCTGTCAATGCCTGTGTAAAGGCGGCATCAGCAGCGACTTGCAGGAGATAGCCGCCAACTGCGGCCGGCTCGGCGTCCCAACGAAATTGCAATGCCAGTTTGGCGAGCGTGGGTTGCGAGAGCAGGCCGCGCGGGGCCGGGTCCGGCACCCGCGGGGCGCGCGGTGTGGTGCGCACGGTGAAGCGCCCATCGGCGTTGAAGCCCTCCAATCCTTGCGGGTCAATCGCGCGGGCGCGGAAGAAATAGGCGCCATCGCGCAGTGCGACGGTGCGCAACACCGGCGCGTTTCCCACCGCCTCGGATACCACGCGTTCGAAACGTTCATCCTCTGCCACCAGCGCCCGGTAGCGCGCCGCGCCGGGCACGGCGGCGAACTGCAACTGCGGTGATTCCACGTCGACTTGTCCTGCCAGTGGCGTGAGGCCAGGCGCAGGCAGCAAAGGCACCGGCGGTAGCGGGGGCCGTCCGCCTTCCGCCTTGGTACCGAAACCCTGACTGACATCCACCGATTTGCTTGCCACAGCAGCCGCAACGCGGCCTTCGAGCACTTCGGTGCTGGCCGAGGTGGCATCGGCAGCTGCGCGAAAGCGTGTGCCGCGCACGCCGAGCGCAGCGGCCGGTGTGCTGATGCTGAAGCGCGATAGATCCCCCTTCGCAGGCGTGACATCGGTCTCGACGCGGCCCTGCGCCAAACGCAAAGACACCGAGCGCGCGCCTGATACGGCGTTGCGCTTGAGCTCCGTGAAGCGCGCAGAGGTGTTGTTTTGCAAGCGAATTTCGCTGCCGTCAGCCAGACGCAGCGTGACCTGGCCATCGGCCCCGGTGACGATGTCGGCGGCGGCCCCGGCACCAGCACCAGCCTTCGCGCCTACTGTGGCCGGCGCGCCGCCCAGCGTCACTGTCCCCTTTACCGACGCCACGCGCGCTTCGTCGGCCTGCATCTTGAGATAGGGTGCGGGGATGCGGACTGTCTGACCAGGCTTGAGGACGTTCTCGTCCCCCAGCTGGTTGAGTCGCGCGATTTCGCGATAGCGTTTTGGCTGTTCCATGAAGCGGTCCGCCAGCCGCAACAGCGTGTCGCCGGGGGCAACCTTGTATTGCAGATCACCGCCCTCTTGCGCGATGGCCGTTGCGGCCACCAACGTGATGACCGCCAGCAGTGACGCCGCTGCCATACTGCGTGACGGAAGAACGAACTTGGAAACCAACTTAGGCCGATCCATCCATTACCCCAGATCAAACTGTTTCAAACAGGCGAGCAAGGCCTGGGCGTTGGCGGGCCGCGCGGGGGGCAGCTTGGCCATCATCAGGTCGAGCAAGTCCTGCCATTTTGCGGCGTGCGCCGGCAGCCGTGGCACCGGCGTATTCAGGTGCCCGTAAATGATGGCCTGGTGATCGGCGCCGGTGAAGGGCTTGCTGCCGGTGAGCATTTCGTACAGCAGTACGCCGAGGCTGTAGATGTCACAGCTGGCATCCACCCGTTTGCCCATCGCCTGCTCGGGCGCCATGTACGACGGCGTGCCAAGTACGATGCCATGATCGGTGGACGACGTGGGCGCGTGCAGATCCTTGGCGATGCCAAAGTCGGTCAGGGCGAGGGTGCCGTCGGCACGCAGCATGATATTGCCGGGCTTGAGGTCACGATGCACGATGCCGGCCAGATGCGCCGCTTCCAGCCCCTGCGCGCATTGGCGCAGCACCAGCAGGGCCAGCTCCTCCGGCATGGGGCCACTCAACATGCCCGCGAGACTGCCGCGCGGAAAATATTCCATCGCGATGTAAGCATGATGGTCGGAGAACCACTGCGCATGAATGGCGACGATGTTTGGGTGGCGCAGGCGTTCGAGCAACTCGTGTTCATTGATGAATCGGCCAAGGGTATCGGCCGGTGTGGTGCCATCGAGGTGTATCACCTTGAGCGCGACCTGGCGGCCATCAGCCTTGGCGCGCGCCAGATAAATGGTCGCTGCGCCGCCCTGGGCAATCTGCAATTCGAGCAAATAGCCCCCTAGCTCGCGCAGCGGCATCGGGCTGTTGCTGGTGGCGGTGTCAGACGCGGGCTCGGCGCTGGGGCGCAGTACCGGATGGGGCGCAGAGCGCACCAGTTCGAGCCGCTGCAAGCGCGAGGCAATCGCTTCGAGCAAATCAGCGGGTTTTATGGGCTTGACCAGAAAATCATCGGCGCCCAGGCGCATGGCCTTGCGAAAGTTGGCGTGGGCCGCGTGCGAGGTCAGGAACACGACCGGAATGCCGGCAGTATGTGGTTGTGCGCGCAGGGCAGAGAGCACGCCAAAGCCATCGAGCCCAGGCATCTGCACGTCACACAAGATCAGGTCGGGTGGATCGGCGAGCGCGCGGCCCAGCGCCTGCATGCCATCAATGCATTCTTCGACGTGGTAGCCCGCACGGGTCACGTGCAGACTGCAACGCTGCAGTTCGGCCGGGTCGTCATCAACGATAAGAACGCGTGGCATGTGAATGTAAGGCTGGAGCGGTTGGAGGAGCGGGCTCGATTGGGGGCGCGCGGCGATGCTGTTAGCGGGGCTGAGGGGACGTCAATTTAACGCGTGACAACGTGCCCCTATTCCAGGCCGAACGCGCGAAACACCGCGAGCACGGCGGAGGCATCGCGCGGACGCGTTTGCGGCGATTTGGTCATCAGAAAATTGATCACGTCCTGCCACTGCATGAGGTCTTCCGGCAGATGCGGAATCGGACTGTTGATGTGTTGATACAAAATATTCTGCGGGTCGCTCGCCTGATAGGGTTTGCGCCCCGTGAGCATCTGGAACAGCAGGACACCCAGACTGTACACATCAGCCGCCGGGCCGACCGGGAGACCGAGCGCCTGCTCGGGGGCAACATACGACGGCGTGCCGAACACCTGCCCATGCATGGTCATGGTGGACTGTGCGTTGAGATCCTTGGCAATGCCGAAATCGGTGAGGGCAAGGCTGCCATCGTCGCGCATCATGACATTGTCGGGCTTGAGATCGCGATGCACGATGCCAGCCTGGTGCGCGGCTTCGAGACCTTTGGCAATCTGGATTGCGTAAGAAAAACTGGTCGCTTCGGTCAACGCCTGGCCGAGGTGCTCGGTCAGGCAACCTTTTTCAAAATACTCCATCGCGATGTAAAGATGGTTGTCGTTGAAGCCTTGCGCATAGATCTTGACGATGTTCGGGTGTTGCAACCGCTCCAGCAGTTTGTGCTCCTGCACGAAGCGGTCAATGGCGTCCTGCGGCATGCCTTTCTTGAGCGGAATCATCTTCAGCACGACGCGCCGCTTGGTGGTTTTCTGGTCCGCCAGATAGATGACCGACATGCCGCCTTCGGCAATTTTGCGTACCAACGTGTAATCGGTCAGGCGCGCCACACCGCTCATGTCGTCACTGGCAGGGGGCGGCGCGATTGGGGCTGGCGCGGTGGTGCGGGAAGCGGCCGCTGGTAGCGCGCCTGGTGACACGGTTGTGGCGTTTGCGGGCGTTGACGCGGCGGCTTGCGACGTTGGCAGCGGTTCGCTGCCGTTCAGTTTGCCCGCGCGTTTGAGGCGTGCCTGCACGGCGTCAAGCAACTCATGGCGGTCCAGCGGTTTGGTCAGGTAGTCATCGGCCCCGAGTTTCATGCTGCGGCGAAAGCCGTCGTGATCGGCGCGCGCCGTCATCAGGATGACCGGAATGTTCTCGGTGGCCGGTTGCGCGCGCAGCGCAGAGAGCAGGCCATAGCCGTCGAGCGCCGGAAGATAAATATCGGACAGGATCAAGTCCGGCGGGTTGGAGGCGATCAGGCCGAGGGCCTCCATGCTGCCCGCGCATGGCTCTACGCCATAGCCGGCGCGGCTCAGGTAGAGCGATGCCAGTTTGAGTACGGCATCGTCGTCGTCGATGACCAGGATGCGTTTCATTGCGTGCTTGATGCAGTAGTCGTACGGAGGGGATGGAACTGTTTTTGTTCGATTCCGGCAGGAGCCGAGTCTAAGCCTTTTCGCGCGCGAAGATGTTGAACAATTGTTTCGCGCGCCCAGCCGTGATGGCGTGCAGCAACTGCGGTGGCGGCATCATGGATGCGGCAGCACACCTGGGCGGCGACCGAGGCTGACGCGCTCCCACCCCGCGAGATCGGTCAGCGTCACAACCTGGGTCAAGCCGCTGGCGCGCAGCGCTTCACGCACCAGGCCGGCTTGTGAGAAGCCGTGTTCGAGGAGCAGCCAGCCACCGGGGTGCAGGTGGGCTGGCGCGCGTGCGGCGATCGCGCTGAGCGCAGCCATGCCTTGGGGCCCGGCGCATAGCGCGGCCCGCGGCTCAAAGCGCAGGTCACCTTGCGAAAGATGGCTGTCGTCATCGGCAATGTAGGGCGGATTGCTGACGATGGCGTCAAAGTGTTCGCCCTGCAGCGCCGCGAACCAGTCGCTGCGTACGATGCGCAGTGTGGCCTGCGGACACAAGCGCCGGGCATTGCGTTGCGCCACCGCCAGCGCGGCCGGTGAGAGTTCGGCCGCAGTGATCTGCCAGGCGGGGCGCTCACCCGCCAGCGTGAGGGCAATCGCACCACTGCCCGTGCCAAGATCGAGTACTGATGCGGCTCCCGGAGAAGATGCCCCTGAGAGGCGCTCCAGCAGCGCGTCACAGAGCAACTCGGTTTCAGGACGGGGAATCAGCACGTCCGCAGTGACCTCAAACACGCGCCCGTAGAATTCGCGTTGCCCGAGGATGTAGGCGATCGGTTCGCCGGCGTGGCGCCGCGCGGCGAACCTCTCGAACACCTCGGCTTGCTGGCTCGTCGCAGCGTCGCGCAATTGGGTCGCCAGTTGTACGGCGTTCAGACTGCATGCACGCTCTGCGAGCATGCGCGCTTCGAGCCATGGCAGGCCGCTCGCCCGCAGCAATTGGTCCAGCGAGATTGCGGCCGGTGTATGGAGCGGCGTGACAGGGGGCGCTGCCCCGAGACTTGGATCGGTCATCATGTACTGCTATCGGCGAGTGCGGCCAACTGCTCGGCCTGATGTTCGGCCATCAATGCACCGGTAAGCTCATCCATGTCGCCATCCATGATGAAGCCGATTTTGTAGAGCGTCAGATTGATGCGGTGATCGGTGACGCGCCCCTGCGGAAAGTTGTAGGTGCGGATACGTTCGGAGCGGTCGCCCGAGCCGATCAGCCCCTTGCGCGTGGCCGACTCCTTCGCCTGCGCTTCACGCAAGGCTTTGTCCTTGATGCGCGCTGCCAGCACGGCAAACGCACGATCCTTGTTCTGGTGCTGCGAGCGGCCGTCCTGGCATTCGGCGACGATGCCGGTGGGAAAGTGCGTGATGCGCACTGCCGACTCGGTCTTGTTAATGTGCTGGCCGCCCGCACCGGACGCGCGAAACACGTCGATGCGAATGTCGTCGGGGCGGATCACCACATCAGTCGCCGCATCGGCCTCGGGCATGATCGCCACCGTACACGCGGACGTATGAATCCTCCCCTGTGCTTCGGTCTCCGGCACGCGCTGCACGCGATGCCCGCCCGACTCAAATTTCAAACGGGAGTACGCCCCCTGGCCGATGATGCGAATGATCACTTCCTTGAACCCGCCCAGATCGGACGGGCTCTCTGACGTCATCTCGACCTGCCAGTGCTGGCGCTCGGCAAAGCGCGTGTACATGCGCAGCAAGTCCCCCGCGAACAGCGCCGATTCATCACCGCCGGTGCCGGCGCGGATTTCGAGGAAGATGTTTTTGTCGTCGTTGGGATCGCGCGGCAGCAGGGCGCGCTCGAGGTCTTTTTCGAGCGTGGCCAGATCAGTGTTGGCGGCGCGCAGTTCTTCTTCGCCGAATGATTTCATCTCCGGGTCGGCGAGCATCTCTTGCGCGCTGGCGGCATCGCTTTCGCGCGCCGTGTACTGGCCGTAGAGCGCGACCACCGGCGATAGCTCGGCATGCTCACGTGTGAGCTTGCGGTAGTTGTCGAGATTGCCGGTGACATCCGGGTCGGACAACAGGCTGTCGATCTCGGCCAGGCGGCGCGTGAGTTGCGCCAGCTTGGCGGCCATGGAGGGTTTCATTGCAGAGGTGCTCGCGCGGGTAGGGAAATGCGGGTAGGGAAATGCAGGAAGGGAAATGTTGGTGTGGGGAGGTAGTTGAAGGCAGCGGACAACGAGCGGGGTGCCGCTGCGTCACCGCGTCACGCTGCCGCGGTGCCAGCGGGCGTCACGCGGCAGCAGCGGCAACGCTACAACTTGTAGAGGGTCTGGATCAGTTGCGCGGTCTGCGCGCGGTCGGCCGGCGCGGCTTGTGCGAGCGCAGCGGTCGGGGCATGCATCAGCTTGTTGGTGAGCGCGCGGCTGAGCGCTTCGACGACTTCAGCGGCGCTCTTGCCTTGCTCCAACGCCTTGAGGGCGCGTTGCATTTCTTCATCGCGCAGGGCATCGGCCTGCGCGCGCAGACGCTTGACCAGCGGTGCCGAGTTGCGCGCGTCGAGCCAATGCATGAAGCCTTGTACGCGCGTATCGATGATCGCCTCGGCTTGCGCCACCGCGCTTTTGCGCGCGTCCATGCCCTCTTGCACCACGCTGCCCAGATCATCGACCGTGTAGAGATATACGTCGTCAAGCTCTGCAGCTTCCGGCTCAATGTCGCGCGGCACGGCGAGATCGACCATGAACATCGGGCGGTGGCGGCGCTTTTTGAGCGCCGATTCAATCAGGCCAAGACCAATGATCGGCAAGGTGCTGGCGGTGCAGGAGACCACGATGTCGAATTTGTGCAACTCGGCCGGCAACTCACCAAGGCGGATCGCGCGCCCGTGCTGGCCTTTGAGCCCGAGACGTGCGACCAGATTTTCAGCGCGCTCGGCGCTGCGATTGGCCACCGTGATCGATTGCGGATTCTGTGCCGCAAAGTGTGTGGCGCACAGGTCGATCATTTCACCCGCCCCAACAAACAGCACGTGGGTGTCTGCGAGCGAGGGATAAATGCGTGCGGCAAGGCGCACCGCAGCGGCGGCCATCGAGACTGATTGGGTGCCGATGGCGGTGGCACTGCGCACTTCCTTGGCGGTGGCAAACGAGCGCTGGAACAACTGATGCAGCGTGGTGCCGAGCGCGCCTGCGCTCTCGGCGCTCTTGGCCGCGTCTTTCATCTGCCCCAAAATCTGCGGCTCGCCCAACACCATCGAATCAAGACCGGCCGCGACACGAAACGCATGGCGCACCGCGCGCTCCTGGTTGAGTGCGTAAAGGTGCGGCTTGAGTTTTTCTGCGTCGAGTTGGTGATAACCGGCCAGCCAGAGCGCCGTGTCGTGTGCTGCGTCAGTTGCAGTGTCGCTGCTCTCTGTGACGCAGTAAATCTCGGTGCGATTGCAGGTCGAGAGAATCGCCGCCTCGCGCGCCAGACGGCGGTCGAGAAATTCACGCAAGGCCGCATGCAGACGCTCGACGCCAAACACCACCTGCTCGCGCACTTGCAAGGGCGCGGTATGGTGGTTGATGCCGAGGGTGGCTAGATGCATGATGGTCAGCGTTGCGGTCAGCCGCTTGCTTATTGCTTGGCCGGCGTGGGCGCGGTGGCGGCAGGGGCCGCAGTGCGCCCGGCGGCGGGAACCGCAGCGGACAGGCCTGGCGCCCCGCCCGGGCGGGGGCCGGCAGCCGCTCCAGGCAACGGGGAGGTCGCGCCAGCCACAGCGAGCAGGCGCGCCGTCAGCGTATCCAATCTGGCCTTCGCCCGATCAGCCGCGGCTGATCGCGGCTGCGTGGCGATGCGCGCCAGTGCAGCTTGCGCATTGCCCATTGCCAGCTCGCGCTGGCCCATTTGGGCGTAGGTTTCGGCAATGTTGACAGCTGCTTCATGCTCATCCGGGTGGGCGCGCAAAACATCGAGCCATTCATTTACCGCCTGCTGCGGCTGTCCGGTCTGCTGAAAATAGCGCGCCAACTCGAGCTTCAGGGAGGTTTCACCAGACGATCCGGCGGGCTGGGCAGCAATTCCCCGGCGCAGCGCGGCGACCGCAATGGCGTGGTCACCAAACGCCCGCGTGAACCGCAGTCGCTCGCTGTAAACGTTCAAATTTAGCG
Source organism: Burkholderiales bacterium (assembly GCA_031430015.1). Classification (GTDB taxonomy): domain Bacteria; phylum Pseudomonadota; class Gammaproteobacteria; order Burkholderiales; family JAEUOS01; genus CANJDH01. The sequence continues at coordinate 17,924 of JANPAR010000185.1, read as the reverse complement.
GGTCGAGCTGTTCCATTTCGTCGAACATCCGGTAACCCACTGCGCGGTTGCCCTGGTCAATCTCCAGCTGTGCCCAGTTGCGCAGCACCCAGGGATGACCTGGAAACTGCTTGCGCGCGAGCGCAAAATACTCACGTGCAGCGGCCACGTTTTTCTCACGCGCTCCTTTGGGTAAATGCGCTTCGAGCACACCGATGCCCCAGAATTGTTTGACGTTGGCATAGGCAAACGTGACCCACGGATCACGCGGCGCCATGCGATGGCTTCGCTCAATCGATTTTTCGGCTTCGACCAGGCGCTCCAGTATCGCCGGCGCGAGCGACGGATTGGCGGGCAGCGCGCCGATGTCCTTCGCAGCATGTTCGATCATGCGCGCGGCATAAGATCCGCCGAAGCGGCGTTCCTGCGGCAGCAGATCGGCAGCCTGCTTGTAGAACGCGGTGGCGGCATCCGGCCGGCCCTGGGACAGCGCCCACGAGGCGAGCTTGGCGTAAGTGTCCGCGCGCACGTCAACCATCGCGGTCCAGTAAGCGGCGAGGCCCGCAACCAGGCCAAGCACGAGCACGGCAGTGGCGGCTGCGGAGCTGCGCGCCCGCACTTCAGTCGCGCCACTGACAGTGCGCAGCGGGTTGGCCCAATAGAGCACGAGACCGAGTGCCACCGCCATCAGCGCATAGCTGCCGAACGAGAACATCAGCAGCGCGTTGATGCGCTCGCCTACGTGCTCATCGCCTGCACCGCGAATGGCGCCACCGATCTGGGCGAACACCACCACGAAAGCAAACCAGGGCAACGCCATCCACACCAGAAAACGCGTGACCGCATCGATCGCCGCAGTAGCGGTGCGCCTTGTCTCGTACCAGGCAACTATCGCCCCTGCGGCGACCAGCCACATCATGGGCACGATGATCAGATGCAGGCGCTGCGGCGACGGCGGGTGGATCACCGCACCCGATAGAGGTGGAAAATACGCTGCGGTGATCACCACCAAGGCCAGTCCGGTTGCCCAGCCCGTCAAGGTAGGCCGGTACTGGCGCGCAGACACCGCGATGGCGACCGCGTTATGCCGAACCATTGATTTGCTGCGCTTTCGTTTGCGCGCCGCTGCCTCCCTGGCGCCGCTGGTGGCGGCAGGCTCCGCTGCTGCGTTGGGGGTGCCGCCTGCCGCTGCGCCATCGCTGGTACTGCTTGCACCGTCGCCAGCGTTGAATGCATTGATGCCAAGCAAAATGATGAGCGCCGCGTAGGCAGCAGCCAGCAGTCGCGTGGAAATGGTTGGCACGCCGACCTGCGATTCAATCCACGAACCTACCAGGGCACACACCAGCGCCACCGCCAGCACTGTGTCGGCACGGGTCGAAGCCAAACCGTCATGGGTATTGCGGGTGTTGCTGCGCCAGGCGGCGGCTATTAATGCTGCGCTCCAGGCAGTGGCGATGCCCAGGCCGGCGCCCACCCCGAACAGGCCGCGCGAGCCACCCATGGCCCACATCAAGCCCAGTCCACCGGCCAGCAGCAACCCACAGCAGGCCAACGCGAACGCCGCCAGCGCGCGGCCACGCTTAAACCGGCCCACGCGCGCCGCCACCATCCACACCAGGGATGACAACAGCACCAATTGCGCGAGGAGGCCGGCCAGGCCCAGGGTCATGGCAGTTTCCATGCTTTCGCCGTGCAGCCGGTCGATGGTCTCGGTCAGACCTTCGATGCGCATGACCCACGAGGGCAGATACGGGAAATAATTGAAATGGGTGGCGTCTGCTCCCGAGCCGACGAGTTGGCGCCAGAGCGGCTGATTCAGGAAGGCATCTGCACCCATGGACCAGATGCCGATGCGGGAATTGGCCGTAAAGTCCTGGCCGCCGGTAAAAATGAAGCGCTGCAACGGCGTGTTCTTGACCATGCCCTGCAGATCCGGCGCCAGATTGAGCGCCGTCAGGCCGGCAGCGGTGACGACGGCAATGCCCAGAGCGGCCACCACGAGGCTGCGTATCCTCAACACGCCGCCCAACGTGACTGCGAGCAAAAACAGCATTGCGACCAAGCCCAGGAGCGGGCCACGGCTTTGCGTCAGGATTGCGGCGAACAGTTGCAGCGCCAACAATGCCAGCCATGGCACCCGTACGTACCACGACCCCGTGGTATTGATCAGCCGCGCAACTGTTAGCGGCACGATCAGCAACAAATAAGCAGACAAAAAAGTGGGATTGCCCAGGTTGGAGCCAGGGCGGGCGCCGGCTGTGCCGCCCTGCAACCCGGCGGTGGAAAAGAAGTCGTAACCGTAGCGTTGTTGCAATGCATACACGCAGGGCGCGACGGACACCAGCAGCAGGGTATCGATGACCCGCTCGAGCTGGTCGCGCTGGCGCATGGTCAGCATCAGGGATGCAAACACCACCGCATAGATCAGCCACGACACCAGCCCTTCGCGCCGGAAATAGTCGCCGAAAAATGCGATCCACGGCGTCTCGCTAAATACCGTGGCCACGATGGCGGCGCTGGTCAGCGCAGCGAAGGCCCAGTAGGCCGGCTGGCGGCCGGCGCCCTGCGGTAGCCGTCCCTCCCGTTCCATCACCGCGGCAAGCAACGAAAACAGCATCAGGACGGCGATCGGGGCGGCGGCGGCGAGTTTTGCAGCTTCAAAAGTGCGTGCTGCCGCTACATTCATTACCAGCGGTACGGCGATCAGCAACGTGAGCCATCCCGCTTCAGTCAGGTGGCCAGCCAGAAGACCGGTGTGCGACGCGGCGGGCAGTGAGACGGAAGGTGTGGAAGGCATGGTTTCAATGTGCTGGCTGTCTGTGATCCGCAGCGCACGGCGCGCAGTGGCGGTCAATACCCATAGAGGTTGCCGGGTGCGTGAGTGCAGGCAAGGCAAGCCTGCCTGCAGGGTGACCGGGCGCCAGCTTGCACAGCGTCAGGCGCGGAATTGTAGCGTGTGACGCCCGGCGAACGCAGTGCGCCGCCCCTGCCGGCACCGTGCGCCGTGGGTTCAGGTGCCGGCAATCAATGGCAGCAACAGGCGAAAGCGGGTGCCTTTTCCCGGTGCGCTATCGAATTCAATGCGCCCGCCGTGGCGCTCGGTCACCGTCTTGACAAATACCATGCCCAGCCCGGCGCCGGCCGCTTTCGGTTGGCCCGGTGTGGAGAAGCGGCGGTAACGGCTGAACAAGTGCTGCTGGTCCGCTTCGCTGATGCCGTAACCCTGGTCGGCCACTTCGATCACGAGTGTGGACACGGCACTGCCTGATGGTGCCGATCCGGCTGGTGAGGTCAATCTGTCAATCGTGACCATGACCGCAGTTCCGGCGGGGCTGTACTTGACCGCATTCGACAACAGATTACTGACTGCACGCGTCAACAAAGAACGGTCGGCGGCCAGCATCGGGGACGGGCCAGCGGTTTTTGGCGGGTGTAACGTGAGCGCGATCTGCTGCTTGCCTGCTGCCTCCCAGGTCTCGTCAATGGCGGCTGAACAAATTTCGACGGCGTCGACCGGTTCCAGTTCGTAGGTCTTGGTCTCAGCGCGCGACACCTGAAGGAACTGTTCACTCAGATCAAGCGTCTTGCGCACATATGCCTCGATACGTTCATGCACATTGGCGAGCGGATGGTGATCCGGATCGAGCGCGTGCAGTTCGAGCAACGCCAGGATGGACGATTGCGGCGAGCGCATGTCGTGCGACAGGAAGGCGAGAGCTTCGTCGCGCCGTGCTTCGGCGGTACGCAGGGCGGTCACATTGATGAGACTGAAGATCCATCCGAGTGTCGCACCGCCGGCCCCGGCACCGCGTGCGCTGTGGGCTAGTACATTGCGCTCGTCGGGCGTGGTCAACTCAAACGCAGCCGCAGGTCCGGGGCCCGCGGTGAATGCTTCCCACAGGCCGCTGACCGGCTGGCCGGTGCGGTCAGTCCAGTGGCGCATCAGGTCCGCCACCTGGCGCCCGCGCAGAGCCTCCGGTGCCGTCATGCCGAACACGATTGAAGCGGCGCGATTGGCCAGCAGGATGGTGCCGGTCGTATCGGCCACCAGAATGCCATCCGGGTGGCTGTTAAGCGTGTCTGCGACGAAACGCCGCGTATCGCGCAGCTGCGCCGCAGCAGCCTCGAGTGCGGTAAAGCGCTGGTCGAGGATGTCCAGGCCCTGCAGCCCGCCGCCAGCCGGGGCCGGCAATATGGCCGGTTCGGACTGGATACGGCGAAACTCGTCGCCAAGAAAATGCATGGCCGCTTCGAGGCGGCGCCAGCTCCAAAGCGGATAGGCCAGGAGCAGGGCCGCCAGGCAGGCTGCCGGGGCGAACCACACCTGCGCCGTTAGCAGCAGTACCCAACACGCCACCAGCACCGAACCAATCAGCAGCATGATCATCAGCAGACCCCGGCGCGGGGACAAACGCCGCAGGCCCAGCATGGCGGCGAAGACGATGGCTGCCGACGCGAGCGCATTGCCGAACGGTGCCGCGCGCACCAGTGCCCGCCCGCCTAGGAGCGTGTCGATTACGTTGGCATGAATTTCGATGCCCGGCATGGCGCGTCCGCGTCCCGAAACCGGCGTCGCATAGGCATCGCCAAGGCCTGCTGCAGTGGCCCCGACGAGCACGAATTTACCGGCCAGCGCAGACGCCGGCACGACGCCGCGCAACACGTCGGCATAGGACACCGTGGCATAAGTGCCCGGCGGTCCGGCAAATGGAATGCGGATCCAGTAATCGCGCCGCCAGGCGCCGGGGGTGCCGGTTTTCATCGGGTTGCGCTCTCCGGGCAGCGCCTGGCCCGCCGTGCGCGGCATACCGGCCTCCATCAGTGCGAGTGCGAAATGGGGCCAGGTGACGCTCTTGGACGGATCGGATTCGACCAGACCCTCGAGCAGGAACACGCTGCGCGCCAGGCCATCTTCATCCAGCTCAACGTGGATGTGCCCAAGGGCCGATGCGGCTGCGGCGAGGCCCGGCACCGGCAGCGAAGTCTTGAGCGTATCCCTTGCGGCGGGTTCCATCAACACCGCCAGAACCACCGGTACCGCCGGCCGCACCGCTGTGGCGGCGGCGGACCGCTCGATTGCAGTGGCAAACGCGGTATCGCCACCTGCTTGCTCGGCCTCGGTGAGAATCAGGTCAAAGGCGACGGCGCGCGGCTTGGCCGCGCTGATCTGGTCGAGCAGGGCGGCATGCACCGTACGCGACCACGGCCAGCGCCCAATCTGGGCGAGGGTCGCTTCATCAATCGCGACAATCACGACGTCGCTCGATGGCGTCCGTCCGAGCCGGGCCAGCGTAGCGTCATAGAGTGTGTAGTCGATCCGGCCCAGACCGTTTTGCCAGCCTAGCGCCGCAACGAGCAGCGTCAACAGAATCGTGAGGATCCACCACTCGCGTGCTGCGGCACGGCGCAGCGCAGAAGACGCGCTGACGGCACCGCCACGCTGAACTGGTTTCGAAGGCATGCTCACGTACGGCACGCCAACCGGAAGTTCACCGCCGCCAGCCTCTCACGGCGCACCGGCAGACCGGCGTCAACCGTCACGGGATCAATCAGCACTTGCCTGCAAGCGCTCGAGGCGATATCCGTAGTTGTATATCGGCGTGAGCTTGAACCCGCCCTCGGGCCGCAAATTGAGCTTGCTGCGGATACGCGAGACATGGGTATCGATTGTACGTGACGGAATTTCGACCGCATTGCCCCACACCGATTGCTGGATGTGTCCGCGCGACAGCAGCCGGCCGATGTGCTGCACCAGAAAAAGGGCGAGGTCATATTCCTTCTGGGTGAGCTCAACGGCCACGCCGGCAAGCTTGAGCGTGCGTAGCCTGAGATCGAAAGAGAGGGTTTCAATGTCGAGCGTCTCGGCACCCTGGTTCGGGTACGCCCGGCGCAGCAGGGATTGCACGCGCGCCAGCAGCTCGGCGCGACTGACCGGCTTTTTCATGTAGTCGTCCGCACCTTGTTCCAGCGCTGCGACGATGTCGGCCTCGGCTTCACGGCCGGTCACGAACATGACCGGCACCGGCACGGCCACATGCTCACGCACCCAGCGCAACACTTCTTCGCCGGACATTTTGGGCACCTGCCAGTCGAGCACAAAAAGGTCAAAACTCTCGCGTACGGCACGTGCGATGAGTTCGCGTCCGTCGCCAAACAGGTGGCAATCATGCCCGCAGGCAGCAAGCCAAGACGCAATCAGCTCGGCTTGGGAGGGGTCGTCTTCAAGAATTGCGATGCGCATGACGAGCGAAGCGGACATTCTCCGAAAATTGCGGGCTTTTTCGTGTTTTGGGCAGCGCGCAAATAGAGGCAGCCCACCACCAATTCACGCGCCGATGCACTGGTGCGCCAAGTGGCGAAAGATCCTTTTCCAAGGACGCCATTTTGACACGCCTAACCACGACATAAAGGTTAACAAATTACAGCGCAAAATGGAATGATTATTGCAGTTTGCCGTACTGCGTTGTTGGTTCGAATGATGAGAGCAAGCGTTGCGCAGCCTTCGCGCAAATAGTGCAACGAGTGTCCTCTGGTCGAAATTACGGTAATTCCGCTTTTTATCTCGAAAGGAGTAGCAAATGCGAAATCTACGTGTCATTTTAGGGGTTTTGGCCCTGTTTGCACTGTTTGTGCCGGTCTTGCCGGCGCACGCTCAGAACAGCGCTCCAGCACCAAAGCCGGATATTGAGTCCGTTTTAACGGCAAAAAAGGTGGAGTTGAACGCAGATAAAAAAGAAGTGCTATCTGACGCCAGAGCCGTCAAGCCCGGTGAAGTGATCGAATACCAGGTCGCTTACAGCAACAAGAGCAAAACTGCGGTGCGACCTCGCCGCCACGTTGCCGATCCCTGCGGACACCGAGTTCGTGCGCAGCAGCGCCAAGCCGGGCACCGCCCGCGCCTCTTTGGGTGACGGTAAATTTGCCGCTATCCCGTTGAAAAGAAAAGTGAAATTACCCAGTGGCAAAGAAGAGGAGATCGAAGTTCCGTTCTCCGAATATCGTGCATTGCAATGGAGCCTGGGCGAGTTGGCGGCGGGCAAGAGCGTGGTGGTGTCGGCGCGGGTTCGCGTCTCCGACGCACCGGTAGTCGCGCCCGCACCTGCCACGCCTCCCACACCCGCCGGACCTCCAGCCGCCAAAGGAGGACAAAAATGAGCCGACCATGACCCTCCAAACCGATTTTAAGGATTCTTGGGGTGTTGAAAATTCGACGGATACGTCGGATTTAAGACGCCCCGAGTGTGTTCAAGCAGTTGATTTTTGTGACTTTTTTCACGTTTTTACAGTTTCAGCTTTTCCGTAGTTTGTGTTCAGTTTTATTCGCAGTTCATTTTGTAGTTCTTTTCTTAACTCTCTCAGGAGAAACATCATGAGTACCATTACCTTGAATGGCGCGAAAGGGGGGGGCGACTTCCTCCGGCTGCGCTTCTGGGGTACGGTGTTGCTGATGCTCGGGGCCCTGTTGGCCCTGGGTGCTGGATCAGCATATGCCGCACCGCTTGCCGGAACGTCCATCGGCAACCAGGCGTCCGCAAGCTATACGGATGCCAACTCTGTGCAGCGCCTTACCGTGTCCAACTCGGTAGCGACTATCGTAACGGCGATTGGCTCTGCAAGCCTGACGCAGAGCCAAAGCAAAGTGGGTGCACCCGGGCAAACCCTGGCGTTCCCGCATACCATCCAAAACACCGGCAACAGCCCGGCGACATTTGGCGTCACGATTTCCAACGTGACCACGCCCGGGACGTTCAATCCTGTCCCGTCTGCCGCAACGGTCTTTGCCGACGCCAACTGTGACGGCGTGGCGGACAGCAACACAGCCGTCTCGGCGAGTGTGGGCCTGGGGCCGGTGGCAGCTGGCGGGCAAACCTGTTTTGTCGTGCAGTCTACGATTTCGGGTACGGCAGCCGGTGGCGCTTCGGGCACGTTTGACGTGAACTTCTCGTCAAGCATTGCCGGTTCGACGCTGACCGGCTCGCCCAATACGGATACCGTATCGGTCTCGGCCAACGCAGTCATCAACGTCACCAAGTCGATCAGCGTCTCGACCGGGCCTAACGGCACCTTCGTCACCTACCAGTTGACCTACCGCAACACGGGTACGGTTTCGGCAGGCAATGTGGTCATCGCCGACACGCTGCCCTCCACCGCTGCGTATGTCCCCGGCAGCGCGACCTGGAGCGGGTTCGCAACAGCCCTCACTGACGTGGACACCGACCTGCAAGGCACCGCACCTTACCGCATCAAGTATGGCCTGGTTGGCACCGCGACAGTGGGTGGATCAGTGGTTGCCATTCTCGAGCGGGTTGACCCCGGTGTGCAGGGCGTCATCGAGTTCCGTGCGCAAATGATTGGCTCCGGTCCGCTCACCATCAACAACTTCGCCAACTGGTGTTATTCGGACATTGGCTTGGGCGGCACGATTGTTCCCGCCGCAACCGGCACCAACGCAGCCGGTTCCTGCTTCAATGCGCGCGCAACGTTTGGCAGCTTGGCGGCGGTTGCGCTTGCCGATCTGACGGGCGCCAACGGCATCACTGCGGCGACCAACACCGCCAAGACCAACATCGTACCGTTCTTCATCCCGCAAATCGGTGCGGCTGGCAGCCTGACGTACAACGACGCCAATCTGACGTTGACCGGTGGCACGGCGATTGGTGATGCGACCACCAGCACGGACGGCACCAATCCGGTATCGGTTGCCAACGTGCAAGCGCTCAACGACAATTCGGTGGATATCGCCGTCGCCACAGCGGGGCAGGGCACGCTCGCGACGTGGGATACCACGGTGTGGAACACCGGCGGCAGCACTGACACCTTCAACATCAGCATGTTGCCGGGTATCAGCGACTTCCCGAGCGGCACCAGCTTCCTGTTGTTCCGCAACGACCGCTTCACGCCACTGACCGATTCGAACAACGACGGCATTGTCGATACCGGCCCCGTGGCCGCCAATGCACGCTACATGGTGCACGTGGTTGCTGTATTGCCACCCAGTGGCGGCGCGGCGACCTACTCGGCCGTGGTGCAGGCAGCATCGACCAACACGGGTACACCAACCAACACGGTGGGCCTGCGTTTGCGTGTGGTGAGCTCGCGCGTGGACTTGCGCAACAACGCCTTTACAGGCGTCTCCGCAACCGACGGTACCGGTCAAACTACCGCGGGTGAGGGCACGGCGGTCACCAATGGCACCGTCTCTGCCAACCCCAACACCAATGCGGCGTTCCGTTTGTCGGTGGAAAACACCGGCGCCATTCCCGACTCGTTCAACCTGAGCTCGAATGCAACCAGCGGCGCCTACACCGTGGCCGATGCGTTTACGACGCCGACGGCATTGCCAACCGGGTTCGTGGTCAAGTTTTACCGCACCATCGGCAACGTGACCACCTGCGCCACGACCGATCTGGGGCCAGAGGTCAGCAACACCGGCGTGATTCAGCCGGGTGCGGCCAACCGTCAGAACTACTGCGCAGTGGTGACGGTGCCGGCAGGCGCCACGGCAGCGACCTACGATCTCTACTTCCGTGCGTTGTCACCCACCACTTGGGTAGCGCCCGCGACCACCATTGGCGCGGCTGACGTGCTGCACAACCAGTTGACCATCAACCAGGTGCGCTCGGCGGCCATTTCGCCGAACAACAGCGGTCAGGGCTTCCCCGGCGGCTCGGTGCAGTATTGCCACACGGTGACCAACACGGGTAACGTGAACGAGGCCGCACTGTCGGTCGCGCAAACGGCACAGACCCTCAACGGCACGACCGGCTGGGGCCAGTTCGCCACGGTGTATTTCGACACCAACAGCAACTGCATCCTCGATGGCTCCGAAAGCGCAGTACCGGTGACCACACCGCTCGGTCTGGGCACGGTCACGGCCGGCGCGTCAGTGCGCTTCATCGTGGTGGTGCAGGTGCCTGGCGCGGCGGTTGCGGGCCAGACCAACGTCAACTTGTTTACGTTGAGCGGTGCCGGTGTCACCATCACCCAGGCAACGGCGACGGATACGACGTCGGTGGTACTGGGCCAGGTGAGCCTGGTCAAGGATCAGGTGCTCGATACGACCTGTTCCGTCGCGCAGACCTCGGCGGGATATGGCGCGCTGACGTATACCCAGTCGCAACTCTCTGCGGCACCCAACACGTGCATCATCTATCGTGTGCGGGCGACCAATGTGGGCACGCAACCGGTCACTTCGGTGGTCGTCAACGACGTAGCGCCGCCCAACACGGCGCTTGATGGCACCAACCCGGTCAGCAGTTTGACCAACCTGTGCACCACCGGCGGCACCTCGCCGAACGTGACCTGCACGATCTCGCCGCTCAATGGCGGTGCGACGACCACGATGTACTTCCGCGTCAGGATCACTCCGTGACCTTGATCTGAGGATTGCCCTGCCGCCGGCGCCACAAGCGCCGGCGGCGCAGCAAACCGAAGAATCGAATCATGAATCTGATCGCATTACGCGATATTTTGAAGGACGCGAGCCGCCGTCTTGGCGGTTTCGCGCCCCTTTTCACTGGGCTGGCACCGGGTGTTTCCACAAACACCTCCGGCCAGTCCAGCGAAAAGGCGCGCCCGTTCGTATTGAATCAGCCGGGTCGGGCTGATAAGAGTGGCTCCCACCAAGGATCTTGGCCGGTACCTGGTTCAAGAATGGCTATGGGAGCGGCTTCTGGCGGCATCCTCAGGCAGCTTGCATGGACCTGCATGACGCTCATGCTGGCCGCCGCTGCACTGCCGTCCCTGGCCGCACCTGCCGCCGGCACCGTGATTCGCGCCACTGCCTATGTTTCCTACACGGTACCGGCCGTCGCTGCCACGCCCGGTTTGGGCGGCTTGCCGACGCCGGCTTCGAACGTGACCAACCAGCCGTCGAATACAGTGGAGGTGGTCATCACGCAGGTAGCGGCGTTCACGCTGACCTCGTCGCAGTCACGCTTTTCCCCGGTTGGCACCACGGTCTATTTTTTCCACACGTTGACCAACACCGGCAACGGCCCCGACACCTTTGATCTGGGCACGGCGGCGAGCGCCTCGCCCTGGGTGGCGGCACTGGCCCTGTACCGGGATACTTCGCCGGCCGATGGCGTGCCTGACTCCAGTGTGCCGATCACCTCGACCGGCACCCTGGCGGCAGGGGAGAGTTTCACGTTTGTCGCGGCGACGTCGATTCCGCCCACTGCCGCAGCCGGACAGAATTCATCGTTTGAAGTGCGCGCCGCTGGCAATGCCGCCGCCGCGACGGCCGGCGGCTATACAGCGGCCGCGCAGCAACTTAATACAGACACGGTGCGCCTTACCGCGTCGGCGGTGCTGGCGCCGGTCGGCAAAATGTTTTCGGTGAACGACGGGCCGTCGCCTTCCACTGCGCCGGTTACCGTCACTGTGACCTACACCAACAACACGGCGGTGGCGGCAACCAACGTCAGGATCACCGATTCGATTGGCGTGGTGTCATCGAGCCCGATCGTGTTTAACACCACCGGCATGCGCTACGTGCCGGGCAGTGCGCGCTGGTCGTCTTGCGGCGGCGGGGCGACGGCGCTGACGGACAGCAACGCCGACGGCTTCGAGTGCGGCCCAGTGGGCACCCGCATCAACTTCGAGGTGGTTTACCCGCTGGCGCCCGCCACAGCGGAAGCGCGCATCGAGGCGTTGATCGAGTCAGTGCCTGCGCACACCTCGGGCCTGCTGACGTTTCAGGTCAATGTGGAGGGCAACCTGCCGGCCGGCGCTGCTTCGACCACCAACGCGGCGCGCCTGAATTATTTTGACGGCGCAGCCACGCAGAGCATTGCCACCAATCAGGCCAAGTACACGGTCACCGCCGCGCCGCCGGGCAATGTGGACCTCAAGATCGCGAAGACCGTGTCCAAGCCGGCCTCCGGTAACTTCACGATTGGAAACGCCGGTGAGTACACCCTGCAAGTGACCAACGTGGGCCTGCAAGCGAGCTTCGGCACGATTACTGTCACCGACACCCTGCCCGGCGGGCTGGAAGTGACCGGCATGAGCGGCGCCGGCTGGACGTGCAATCAAACCGGCACGCACACCACCGGCACCTCGGCAACCGGTGGTGTCACTGTCACGTGTACCACCACCAATGTGGTGGCCGCGCTAGCGGCGTCGATTCCCGGAGCCGCCCCGCCGATCAAGCTGACCGTGGTGCCGCGTGCGGTGGCTGGGGTACTGGTGATGCCGCCGATTCCCGGCACGGTATCGCGTACCAACACGGCCAACGTGGCCGGCGGCGGCGAGCTGCCCGCCAACGCCGCCAACAACTCGTCCACGGTCGCGGTCACGGTTGGCCCTTCCGCCAGCGTCAGTGGCCGGGTGTGGCAGGACGTGAACCACAATCGCTCGTATAACGCGGGTAGCGACAACCCACTGCCCGGCTGGAGTGTTGAGGTGTTTGACCTGGCCACCTTTACCATCGTGGCGACCGCGAGCACAGTTGCGAGCGGCAGTTACACCATCAGCAATTTGATTCCGGGGCCCTATGGCATCCGCTTTCGTGATCCGGACAGCAATGTGGTGAACGGGCGTCCGGTCTGTGGTATCAGTGATGCTGCCTGCTCCAGCGCAAGCTTGAGCGGCAATCTTTCGCGACTCGATGCATCCGGAACCTTCCTGCGGGTCACTCTCACGCCGGGCGATACCGTCCTCGACCAAAACCTGCCGCTGGATCCATCCGGCATCGTTTACGACGGGCAAACTGGCGCCGCCATCGCGGGCGCACAGGTCACGCTGACGGTGAAGAATCTGGCGGGCGTGGTGCAGGCCGGCTTCAACCCGGCTATCCACCTTGTAGGAGGGGCTGCTGCGGTGTCGCAGACCACCGGCGCCACCGGCTTCTATCAGTATGTGATTACGGCGGTTGGCGCCAACTTTTGCCAAGGTCTGGCCGGCGGCGGCTGCCTGCTCGAGATCGGCGTCACGCCGCCTGCCGGCTACCAGTCGTTCACGGTGTCGCAAGGATTGGTGCCGCCGCAGGCCTCGCTGGGCGGCTGCATTGCGGCAAACTGTATTGACCCTACCGGTTTGGGCGCCGGGGCGCTGCCGTATCAGGTCAGTGCCATCAATGTATCGCCCATCCTGCCGGTCAACCAGCCTTACTTCCTGCGTTTCTTCCTGTCGCCGGGGGACCCGGATGTGGTCAACAACCATCTGCCGCTGTTCAAGGTTGGCGCGGTGCTGGGCGCCAACTTGCTGGTGACCAAAACGGCCAGCAGAGCCTCGGCTGAAATCGGCGATTTTGTCGATTACACCGTCAGGGTATTCAACGGCGGCGCGGCAGCGGCCACGCCGGCCCGCGTGACCGATATTCTTCCCGCCGGGTTCAAGTATGTGGCAGGCTCCTCACGGTTGACCACACCGCCCGCCACCACTGGCGCGGTGATCGCCGACCCAAGCGGCGGCGCCGGGCCGACGCTGGTGTGGCCGATTGGCACAGTGACAGCGGGCGGCACCGTCACCCTTACTTACCGCGTGCAGTTGAGCGTCAACGCGGCGCAGGGCGACGGCATCAATCGCGCCTCGGCCAGCGCCCCCGGGTTCGGCACCAACACCGCCACCGCACGGGTACGTGTGCTCGGCGGCGTGTTTAGCGACCGCGGATTCATCATCGGCACGGTGTTTGCCGATTGCAACCGCGACCGCGTGCAGGGCGCGCGTGAGCCCGGCATCCCCGGGGTGCGCCTGTTCATGGAAGACGGCACCAGTGTGGTGACGGACTCGGAGGGCAAATACAGTCTCTACGGCATCTCACCGCGCACCCACGTAATGAAGATTGACGACATCACCATGCCGCTGGGCAGCGAGCTCATTGCGCTCAACAACCGCAATGCGGGTGACCCGTCTTCGCGCTTTGTCGATGTTAAAAAGGGCGAGATGGTGCGCGCTGATTTTGCCGAAGGCTCGTGTTCGCCTGAAGTGATGCAGCAGATCAAGGCACGCCGCGAGAAGGGTGAAACGGCGCAGGCAGAACTGAACCGGGCCTTTGCCGGTGCGCTAGCGCAGGCGCCAGTGGTGCCGGGTATCGCGGCTGCGATTGGCGCTGCCGCACAAGGTAATGCCGCTGGCAGTGCTGCGCAGCCGGTGTTGGGGGCGCAGGGCAGCGGCGTCAACCCGGCAGTGTTCCAGCCGGTGCAGGCACTCGGGCCGGTGGGCAGTGTCAATTCCAGCAATTCGAACCTGCCGCCCAGGCAGGGTGACCTGACCAACGCGCAGCTGCCGGATGTGGCGCAACCGCCGCTGTCGTCGCAGCCACTCGAAGAGCTGATTGTCGACATGGACAACAGCTTTGCGCTGCTCAATCTGAAAAACGGCGACACCTTGCCAACGGCGCAGACCAATATTCAGATCAAGGGTCAACTGGGCGCCAACTTTGTGGTGCTGGTTAATGGTGTGGAAGTGCCGCAGTCGCGTGTGGGCAAGCGCTCCAAGCTGGAGTCGAAGGGGATTGAGGCCTGGGAATACATCGGCGTTACGCTCAAGGCCGGCAGCAACGAGATCGTGGCGCGCCAGTCGGATGGTTTCGGTATTGCGCGCGGCGAAGTCAAGCTCTCTGTCGTGGCCCCTGGCACGATGGCGAAGATTGTTATCGACACCGTGGCCTCGTCAACGGCGGATGGCTCGACGCCGGTTACCGTCAAGGTGCGTCTGGTCGATGACAAGAACGTGCTGGTGACCTCGCGCACTTCGATCACGCTGCAGTCGAACCTCGGCCGCTGGCTGGTGCCGGACTTGAATCCGCTGGAGGCCGGCACCCAGGTGTTCATTACCGGCGGCACGGGCGAGTACCAGTTGGTCGCGCCGGCTGATCCTGGTGAGGCCTCGATCGAGGTGTCCGGTGGTGTGCTCAAAGGCACGAAAAAAGTCTCGTTCCTGCCGCACCTGCGGCCGCTGATCGGCGCCGGCATCATTGAAGGCGCGATCAACTTCAACAGTTTTTCGCTCAAGAACCTGGTCTCGACGCAGGGGCGCGACAACTTCGAGCAGGAGATCCGCCGTTTCCACTATGAATCGGGCGATGGCAAACGCTCTACCGAAGCGCGCGCCTCGATGTTCCTGAAGGGGCAGGTCAAGGGCGACTACCTGCTCACCCTGTCCTACGATTCGGACAAGGACTTGCGTGAGCGCGTGTTCCGCGATATTTCCCCGGACGAGTTCTACCCGATCTACGGCGACTCCTCGTCGCGCGCGTTTGACGCGCAAACCAGTGGCCGCTTCTTCGTGCGCGTCGACAAAGGCAAATCATTCGTGCTCTACGGAGATTACCCGACGGCCGGGCCGCCGGGCGCGCGTGCCCTATCGCAGTTCAGCCGTTCGCTCACGGGCGCGAAGTGGCATCTGGAAGGCGCGCCCTATTCGGTCAACACCTTCATCAGCCGCGATACTTTCCGCCAGCGTGTACAGGAGTTTGCCGCCAATGGCACCTCCGGCCCGTTCCTTCTCGGCCTGCCGTCCGGAGCGGTAATCAACAGCGAGAAAGTAGAACTGATCACGCGCGACCGCAATCAGGTGGCGCTGATCCTGCTGGCCGAAACCAAGGGCCGTTTTGCGGACTACGAGATCGAGCCTTACACCGGGCGCCTGTTGTTCCGTGCGCCGGTGTCGAGCCTGGACTCGAACCTCAATCCGGTTTCAATCCGGATTACCTACGAGATCGATCAGGGCGGCACGCCGTTCTGGGTCGGCGGCATCGACGGCCAATACAAAATCAATGACAGTATCGAAATCGGCGCGGTGCTGGTGAAAGACCAAAATCCCGGACAGGAATTCACGATGGCGGGGGTCAATGGCACCTGGAAAATTTTTGAAAAAACCGTTCTGGTCGCCGAAAGTGCCGCCACCGATCGCAAGGCGCCGGCGCTCACCGACGGCCCCGCCGCCGGTGCGGTGGTGGGCAACGGTCGCGCGCGCCGGGTTGAATTGCGCCACTCGGATGGCGCATTCGACGCGCGCCTGCATATGGGCCGGGCGGACGCCACGTTTGACAACCCGTCGTCGACCCTTAACCGTGGCCGTTCCGAGATGGGCGCGCGTGGCACCTACAAGCTGACTACCTCGACCAACCTCTCCACCGAATTTTTGCGCACTGGCGATGTGTCCACCGGTGCTTCGCGTGATTCGATCCAGTTGCGGGCCGACCACGCCTTTGCCAATGGTGTGCGCGTCGCCGCCGGCCTGCGCCACAGCACCGAGAGCAGCCCGGCGGCTGCCAATGGCGCCAGCGTTGGCACTACGCCCAACGCCTTCACCAGCGTGCTGACCACCGTCACGGCTCCGGTGCCGGGCCTGCCGCAGGCGAGCGTTACCGGCAGCTACGAGCAGGCGATTCAGGGCGATGACCGCAAGGCCATCGGTTTGGGTGCCGAATACAAGCTCTCGCCGACCGCGCGCCTCTATGGCCGCCATGAATCAATTTCTTCGCTCTCCGGCCCCAATGGCCTGACGCCCGCGCAGAAGAACAACACCACGGTGTTCGGCGTCGACACCAAAGTGACCGAAAGCACGCAGGTGTTCACGGAGTATCGCGGCCGCAGCTCGCTCGACGGTGCGACCTCGGAGGCGTCGATGGGGGTGCGCAACACCTTCACCGTCAGTGAAGGCCTGCGCGTCACCGGCTCGCTCGAGCGCCTACAGCCGATTCAGCGCCTGGCCACTGGCACGACGTCTACCGAATCGACCGCCTTGACCGGCGGCGTCGAGTACACCGCCAACCCGCTGTGGAAAGGCTCGGCGCGCCTCGAGTTGCGCAACAGCACCACCACCGACAGCGCGCTCTCGACACTCTCGATTGCCTACAAGCTCACGCGCGACTGGGCGCTGCTGGCGCGCAACACCTACTCGATCACGCAACAAAAAGGCGCCACGCCGGGCGACCAGGAACGCCTGCGCTTCCAGATCGGCGCCGCCTACCGAGACACCGACAGCAACAAGCTTTCGGCGCTGTCTCGCTATGAGCATCGTGAAGAGAAAGACACGGTGGCGTCCCCGATCCTCAAGCGCTCGGCCGACATTGCCTCGTTCCATTTCAACTATCAGCCGAACCGCGCGTGGATCATGTCGGGCCGCTATGCCGCCAAGTACGTCACCGAAAATGCGCTCGGCATCGAGAGCACGTCGTCCGGCCACCTGGTCTCGGGCCGCCTGACCCACGACATCACCAGCAAATGGGATGTGGGCATCATCACCTCGCTGCACACTGACGGCGGCTTTGGCAACCGCAAGCTCGGCCTCGGTCTCGAAGTCGGCTATCTGTTGCAGGAAAACCTGTGGCTCTCCGGCGGCTACAACCTGTTCGGCTTCAAGGACAAGGACTTGGCCGGACAGGACTACACCGACCGCGGCTTCTTCGTGCGCCTGCGCTACAAGTTTGACGAAACCTTGTTCGACTGGAAGAAGGACGCGTCCTTGCGCGCAGGCGCGGGAGCGATAAAACCATGATGGCCGGCTGCTGCACGCACGACTTGATCCGTGGAATCTGACGGGAGAACAATGATGAATCTCACCAAACTCATGGCATGGCTGCTGCTGGCGCTCGGCGTCGGGCTGGCCATGCTCGCGTTGCGCAACGCCACTGCGCAAACCGCCACCAGCAGTCCGCTGACGCCGCCACAATCGAGCAGCACGCCACAATCAAGCAGCACGCCACAATCGAGCAGCACGCCACAAGCGGCGCAGGGCACAACGCCAGGATCCGCTGCTGGTGCGGGTTCTGGCGGTGATGCTTCCAAAAGTGGCTCTGGTCAAGGCTCTGCTGGCGGTGCACCGGTAGCACAGGGATCCCCTGCGCCTGCTGCGCAGTCCACGCCGGCACCCGCTGCGCCGGCCGCGCCCGCGCCCGCACCCGTATCAGCCGCCCCCCCGCCCGCCCCAGCCGCGCCCCCGCCCAAACCACCGCAGACCTCACTCACGCCGGTGGACGCGCGCATTAC
>JANPAR010000184.1:0-5582 GCA_031430015.1 Burkholderiales bacterium | reverse complement strand
GCGGTGAGCAGGATGGTCTGGCCCTTGAGCGACGCGGGGTTTTTCATGAAGGCGTCGGCCTTGTCACCGCGCACCAACAGCGCATTGCCCTGCGACTCATCATTGGAAATGCCGATGGTGATGAGGTTGAAGCGCACCTTGCCGAGCACCGCAGGCACTGAGCCGGTGCCGCCGATATCCCACGACTTCGAGGCTGACGCGGCGATTTGCGGCACACCGGCAGGGAAGGTCGAGAACACCGGTTTCAAGCCCAGCTCACCCCACCAGTTTTTCTCGGTGGCAATGAAGAAGGGCAGCGCCCAATACAGCGCGGGTTGATAGCTCACCTTGATTTCGGTGGTCTGGGCTTGCGTTGCGACGGGCGCCGATACGGCCAACGCAAGAGCCAAGGCAGGCAGAGTGGTGCGGAAGCGTGTGAACATGGTTTCTCCTTGTGTTAGTCTGTTTTTCAGGGGGTAAGAAATGCGGCAGGTCTTGTTGCCCGCTAGGTGATATCAGTGATCGGCAGGCGCTTGCTGCTCGCGCAGCAAACGCCAGATGTGAGTGCGCAAATGGACGAAGGATGCCTGATCCATCACGTCTTCAATTTTTTCGAAACGGTCCCAGTTGTCGCTGGCGCGCACGCTCGCAATGTCCATGATCTCGCGAATCATGCCGGGGCGGCGGCTCATCACCACGACCCGGTCGGCCAGGTACACGGCTTCCTCGACGGCGTGGGTGATGAACAGCACCGTGCGCGGGTTGACACGCGACAGGCGCACCAGCTCTTCCTGCATCACCACGCGGGTTTGCGCGTCGAGCGCACCAAACGGCTCGTCCATCAGCAACACCTGCGGGTCGAGCACGTAGGCGCGCGCAATCGCGACGCGTTGCTGCATGCCGCCAGAGAGCTGATGCGGAAACGCGCTTTCGTAACCACCCAGGTTCATCAGCTTGATGACGTCGGCCACGCGGCGCGTGCGATCCATCTCGGCCACGCCGTTGGCCACCAGGCCAAAGCCAATATTCTCGGTGACGGTTTTCCACGGGAACAGTGCAAACTGCTGAAACACCACGGCGCGGTCCGGCCCCGGCGCGGTGACGACCTTGCCACCCACGGCCACCGTGCCGCTGGAGGGAAACTCCAGCCCGGCCGCCATGCGCATGCAGGTGGTCTTGCCGCAACCCGATGGCCCGACGATGGCGACAAACTCTTTGTCGCGCACCGTAAGGTTGATTTCCTTGAGCGCCGGAAACTCCTGGCCATCGCGCGTGAAATTGCGCGCCACGTTGGTAAAGACGATGTCACTCATGCTGTCCTGCCCCGTTTGCGGTTGACTGCGGCTTCAATCTGGCGAATGCCGATGTCGATCAACAGCCCGACCACGCCAATCGCGATCATGCCGCTCATCACAATGGCGGTGCTGATGCTGCTCTGCCCCTTGACCATCAGGTAGCCGACGCCGCTCGACGCCACGATCAGTTCGGCGCCGACCAGCGACTGCCAGCCTAAGCCCGCGCTCACGCGCACCCCGGCAATGATCGACGGCACCGCCGCCGGCAGCAGCACCTGGGTGATCATGCGCGCGCTCGACAAGCCCAGCATGCGCGCCGCTTCGATCAAAAATGGCTCGACCTGTTTGGCGCCGCGATAAGCATTGACCACGCAGGGCGGAAATGCCCCGGCAAAGATGATCAGCGTCGGCCCGCCGATGCCGGTGCCGAACCACAGCGCAGCGAACGGCACCCAGGCAATCGGCGCCACGTAACGCAAGCCCTCAAACAGCGGCGTGACAATCGCGTCGAGCGTGCGGAACCAGCCCATCAAGAGGCCGAGTGGCAGGCCGATCGCGACCGCCAGCCCGAAACCCATCAAGTAGCGGCCAATGCTTGAGAGCAAATGGGTTTGCAGGGTGTAACCGGCAAACGGGTCTTGCGTGAGCTTGATGAACTGCAGCGCCACGTCAAGCGGGCTGGGCATGAAGGCCTTGGGCATCAAGCCCGACGCGGCCACCGCCCACCACAGCGCCAGAAACGCCGCGAGACCCGTGAGGTGCAGGCTCCAGCGCGTGCCAGTGTCGAGCGGCGTGCGCGCATCCATCGCTTTCGGGCTCGTTGCAGTAGCCTGGCTCATGCCGTCCTCCAGCGCATCACCCGTTGCTCGACCTTAGCCAATAGCCAGGTCGAAGCCGCGCCCGACAGCGCCACAAACACCATGCCGGTCAAGATCATCGCCGGGAACAAATCCTGCGCGGCCGCGTTCAACACTTGGCCCAGGCCGAGCAGGGCGCCGACCAGTTCGGCAGCGACCAGCGTGGTCCACGAGGCCTGCAAGGAGAGGCGCAGGCCGGTAAAGATCATCGGCGACGCAGCCGGTACCAGCACTTCAAACACGAAACGCGGCCCGCGCACACCGAGCATGCGCGCCGCTTCGATCATGAAGGGCTCGATATTGCGGATCCCGGCATAGGTGTTGATCACCGACGGCACAAACGCGGCAAAAAAGATCACCATGATCTTTGCCGCGTCGCCCAGGCCCAGCCAGACGATGGCGAGTGGAATCCACGCCAGCGGCGGAATCGGCCGGATGATCAGGAAAATCGGATTGAGCAGCGCTTCGGCGCGCCGGTTCCAGCCCATCAACAAGCCCAGCGGCACGCCCACCGACACCGCCACCGCAAAGCCCATCAACACCAGCTTGAAGCTCTGCATTATGTGTTGGTGGATGCGCGCGTCGGCATAACCGGTGGTGGCGATCTGCTTGACCGCCTGGCCGAACTCGACCGGGTTGGGAAACCGCGCCGAGCCGACCCAGCCGGAGGCCGAGGTAAACAAATACCACAGCGCTGCCACCACGAGCAAGGTGGCGAGGCTGATGGCGGTGCGATTGTTCCTCACGCAGAACCTCCTGCCAGAGAGTGCAACTGCGCCAGCAGCGCATCGGAAATGGTCACCCCGTCTGCGGTGGCCTTGGCAGTCAGTGCATTGCGCCGGTAGCCGGGCACGCGCACATCGTCATCGGCCAGCATCACCGTGAGCAGGGTCTCGACACGCTCGTAATAGGCGTCATTGCCGGCCAGCGCGTTGGGGTCGATCACGATGAAAGCCTGGCCGATGTTCGGGCGGTTGCCCTCGGCCACCAGGAACGAATCAGCCTCGAAGCCAAAGCGCGCGCCGGTCAGGGCCACCACCAGCAACTCCACCATCAGCGCGAGCAGGGCGCCCTTGGTGCCGCCTGCCGGGACCATCATGCCGTCAATCGCGGCCTTGGCATCGGTGGTCGGTTTGCCGTGTTTGTCGAGCGCCCAGCCCAGCGGAATCGGCTCGCCCTTTTGGGCTGCGATCATGATCTTGCCGCGCGCTACTTCGGAGAGCGAGAGGTCGAGTGAGATCGGCGCGCCGTGCTTGCGCGGGAACACTGCTGCAATCGGGTTGGTGCCAAACAGCGCGCGCGTGCCGCCGGGCATCGGCATCGCGGCCGGGGAGTTGCCCATGGCAATGCCCGTAAACCCGCTCTCACCAACGGTTTCCAGATGGTACGCCGCCACGCCAAAGTGATGGCTGTTGGTCACGCCGGCAAACGCCACGCCGTGTTCGCGCGCGCGCGCCATGGCTTCGGCAATCGCCAGATCACAAGCAGGAAACGCCAGGCCGCCGCCGGCATCGATCAGCACGGCACCGCCCTTGGCGCGCGCTACCTTGGCAACTGCCTTGCCGTCGGCGCGGCCGTTCTTCAAAAAGCCCACGTACTGCGGCACGCGGGACAAACCGTGCGACACCAACCCCTGCGCTTCTGCTGCCACCAATGCCCTGGCGGTGCTGGCAGCCATTGCCGCATTGGCGCCGGCATGCGCGAGTGCGCGCTGTGCGAGCCCTTGCAAATCGGCGAGAGGCATCATGGGCACAACGGGCTCAATCCGGCTTGATGTTCGCGTCTTTCACCAGCTTGGTCCAGCGCGTGCCTTCATCGTTCAAGAACTTGGTGAACTCTTCCGGCGTGCCGCCTTCAGCAAACGCGTAAGCCTTTTGCAGGCGGTCGATCACGTCCGGCGACTTCAGCGCCTTGTTCATTTCCTCGTTGAAGCGCCGCACCACTGCCGCCGGCGTGCCGGCCGGTGCGACAAAGCCGAACCAGCCCGAGCCGCCCACCACATCGCCGAAACCGCTCTCGGCCAGTGTCGGCACGCCCGGCAGATCGTCCAGCCGTTTGGTCGAGGTGACGGCGAGTGCCTTGAGCTTGCCCGATTTGACATGCTGCGCCAGCAGCGCAGGCGCCCCGCAAAACAGCTGGATCTGTCCGGATATCACGTCGGTAATCGCCGGCGGCTGGCCCCGGTAAGGAATCGGCACGATGAACAGCTTGCGCGACACTTTCAGGAACTCCACCGGCAGGTGGTTGGTCGAGCCTGCGCCGGCGTGGGCATAGTTGAGCTTGCCCGGGCTCTTGCGCGCCAATTCCACCAGTTCTTTCATCGATGACACAGGCAGCGAAGCCGGCACCACGAATACGTTGGGCGCAGTGGCATACATGCCGACCGCCACAAAATCCTTGCGCAAATCGTATTTGAACTGCGGGTTGATCAGCGGCCCCACAGCGGTGGTGATGGTGGCAGCCAGCAAGGTATAGCCATCCGGTGGCGCCGTGGCAACCGATTCGGTGCCCACCAGCGCACCTGCGCCAGGCTTGGCCTCGACGATGATCGGCGAGCCCCAGTTGGTGGCAATTTTGTCGGTGACGGCGCGCGCGAAAATATCGACTATGCCGCCCGCCGGAAAGGGCACGATCACGCGCACGGTTTTGGCCGGGTAGGTCTGCGCGTACAAAGGCGTGGCGGCCAGCAGCAGGGCGCTGGCCAAGAGTGACATTAGGCGTTGCAATGCGGTCGATGCTTTCATGGAAGCTCCAGTGCCGGTGAATCGAGAACGGGGTCGAACTCTCAGGCCTTGCGCGGCGTATCCGGCGGCGCCGTCGGCACAAACGGAAAGCGCGCCTTGGCCTTGGTCGCCGTGGTGCTGGTGGTAGCCATGCTGCGCACATACTGCTTCGAGCCGTCCTTGCGCACCTGGTAGTCCCACGGCGTGAAGGTGCCCTTGGTGAGCGTGGTGTGGAGGAACAATCGGCGCCGCTGGCTCGCCAGCACTTCCCGTTTTACCTTGGCTGGCGCGAAGCGCGTCTCGATCTCGTCCACCATTTGCTTTGCCAGCGCGGCAAACGCCGGGTCGGTACACAGGTTGGTCAATTCGCGCGGGTCGGCCTGCATGTCAAACAGCATGCCGGGGTCACCTTCGCAATAGACGTATTTGTATTTACCCTTGCGCAAAATGAAGGCCGGCGCGTACACGCCTTCGCTGGTGAATTCGACCAAGGCTTCGTCTTTCCACGCGGCATCGGTGCCGTTGAGCCATTTGATGAGGCTGTGGCCGTCGCAGTGGTCTACCAGTTCCGGCGGTTTGCCGCCGGTGGCAAGGTCGAGCAGCGTGGGCAGCAGGTCAACCAGGCCGCAGTTCGCATTGACCCGGTGGCCGGCCTTGGCGCCGGGCGCGCTGATCACGAGCGGCACGCGCACCGAGTTCTGGTAGGGGTTGAACTTGTACCACATGCC
>JANPAR010000183.1:0-3470 GCA_031430015.1 Burkholderiales bacterium | reverse complement strand
AAGGCCACCATTTCGGCGCAGGCCACGTTGAGGATGGCGACGTGGTGATTGGCCGCGAGTTTGAGCTTGGTGCCGCTGCCGGTGGCGCCGACGCGCGGGGCGTCGAGGGTGAAGTGCGACAGCCAGGGCTGCACCTGGCGGCAGGCCGCAGGCGCGCCACTCAGGTACATGACCCAGGTCTGCGCGGGGTTGCCGCTGGCGGTGCCGCTGATGGGCGCATCGAGCATCACACGCCCCTGGGAGCGCAACCCCGTTTCTGCCTGCTGCTTGTCGGCCAATGGCAGGGTGCTGGTCTCCAGCAGTATCTGGCCGCGCATGGGCGGCTTGGCGTCTGCAAGGGCCGCTACCACGTCGTGCAGCGCCTGGGCTGAAGGCAGGGAAGTGATCAATGCATCGGCCCCGCTCGCCACTTCGGCGCAGCCGGGCATCGGGGTGCCACCCGCACGGCGCAGCGCACGCATGCTGGCCGCGTTGATGTCGTACCCGAGCACCTCATGACCGGCGGCCAGCAGGGCGCGTGCCATGGTGCCGCCCATGATGCCCAGGCCGATGATGCCGATTCGTGCCGGTGCGGTCTCGCTCATGGAAGCCTTTCTCTTTCTTTCTAAGTGTTGGCCGATCTATCCCGCAGTGGTGATCTGTACGACGGTGTGGCCGCGTGCCTGTGCGATGCCTATGCCCACTGCTTGCGGACGGGACTGCTCCAGCATCTCGGCAGACGGATCAATGATCAACTTCGGGACATCCTTGCCGTCAAGCCAGAGCCCAACCTGCATGGGATTGTCCGTGAATTCCTGCGGGAAGGGAATAGCCCGCGGGGCTTGTGACCAGAGGGCGAGCACCGAGCAGGTCTGCACCGGGAACGGCTCGTCGTCGCGGCACTGGTTCGCCGTGCATCTGTCATCCGCTTCGGCGAGCAGGCGTGGGGTGGGTCAGCCGGCACCGCGATGCCCGTGCTTGGTCGCTGACAGCCTGTCATGGCCGGCGTACCCGCCTCGCGGCGCAGAGTCAATACGCCGAGAGGCGCATGGGCAGGGCGTCTTCTGAGGCAAAGGCGTTGGCCTTTTCGCGCTCCCGGAATTTTGCGGCCACACCTCTGCGACGGAACTCAGGCGCGACAAAGAGATGATGAACACGCGTAGGTTCGCGCGCAAGGATGACAATGGCAGGCGCCGGTTCCACGAACCCATCGAGGTAGTTAAAAAAGTTGGCCTGCTGCGCGACGAGGACGATAAGCCGGGCCCGGTGATTGCCCTGTGGCCGCCGATTTCTACAAGGTGTCGAGCCAGATCCCCAGACCTTGCGCATTGAGCTCGTGATCGATGATGAAGACATCGAGTGTCTCGCCATCGGTCAGTTTCCAGCCGTGGCGGTCTCGCTCGCCGAGAATGATGCCGGCCATGCCGTTCATCAGGCGTGCTTGCCGCTCTGCGCCCTTGACGCCCGTCGCGCCGACTGTGCGTGCCATGTCGGTGTGCGCGTCGATCAGCCGGTGCAGATCGCGCAGGATGCGCGGCACGTCGCGAATCTGCGCGTAGTGCGTGAGGTAGAGCGCTTCGGGGTTGAGGCTGGCGATCAGATCGAGCGAGCGGTGCAGGGCGTCCGGCTCGAACTGCGACGGGCTGGACGTGGGAAATGAGTAGCGCTTTCCATTGGTCTCGACCTCGGTGTAGGCGAGGCCGCAAGTGTCGCCGACGAACAGGTGGCCGCTCCGCGCATCGCGAATCGCGACCTGGTGTTTGGCATGGCCCGGCGTGTCGTAAAACGTAAAGCGGCGACCGCGAAAATCGAGCGCGAATTCGTGCGGTGCTTCGATGATGCGTTCCTTGGCGATCGGGATGATCTCGCCGTAGTTGCGCGACGCCACATCGAGACCGTAGACCTCGACTGTCGCCGCCCACAACTTCGACGGATCGGCCATGTGGCGCGCGCCGCGCGGATGTACCACGAGCTTAGCGTGCGGCAGCAGGCGCATCAACTGGCTGGCACCGCCGGCATGGTCGAGATGGATGTGCGTGAGAAAGATGAAATCCACGTCCTCAGGCCGCAAACCCTTGGTGGACAAGGTTTCCAGCACGAGGGGCACGGAGGCGTTGATGCCGGTATCGACGATCGCCGCGTGGCCGTCTTCGATGATGAAGTGGATGGCGTCGAGGCGCTTGCGAAAAAATCCGGAGTCGAGCGCCGAGATGCCGTGCTCGTAGTCGCAGACATCAATGGTAACGGGGTCGATGGTCATGACGAAGAAGTGGATCGAGGCAGCGGTAATTTTCGCCGATAATTTTGCGCACACCATGAGCGATCAAATCGGATTGTTCGGCGCAGACGACGATGCGCCAGAAGCTGCTCCCACCAAGGGTTTGCGCGGCGGTTTGGGCGACATCGGCCCGGCTGCGCAGGATGACGGCATGCGCGCGCTGGCGGCGCAACTCGCCACTGCGCCCGCGCCGATTCACCTCGGCACCTCGTCGTGGTCTTTTCCCGGCTGGGCGGGCCTGGTCTACGACAAGCCGGCCGGCGAGAGCGCGCTGTCGAAGAAGGGCCTCACCGCCTACTCGGCCCATCCCCTGCTGCGCACGGTGAGCATCGACCGTTCGTTCTACTCGCCGCTGGCGCGCGCGCAATACGAGCACTACGCGACGCAGGTGCCCGCACACTTTCGCTTCATGGTCAAGGCACCGTCTTTCATCACCGATGAGTTGCGCCGCGACGAGGGCGGCCGCGGCGTCGAGATGAATCCGCGCTTTCTCGATGCGCAAAGCGCGTTTGTCGAATTTGTGAAACCGGCCATCGCCGGTCTGGGTGTCAATGCCGGGCCGCTGGTGTTTCAGTTCTCACCGTTGTCGCGCCGCACGCTCGCCGACGTGCCAGCCTTCGCCGCGCGTCTGCATGCTTTCTTCTGGGCGCTGGGCAAGCAGTGCGCGGGCTTCAGTCACGCGCCACTGTTCGCGGTCGAGGTGCGCAATGGCGAGTTGCTGACGCGCGAATTCGCCGATGCGCTCAAAGATGCGGGTGCGCGCTATTGTCTCGGCGTGCATGCGCGCATGCCGTCACCGGAAGAGCAATTGCCGCTATTGCGCGCGCTCTGGCCCGGGCCCTTGGTGGCGCGCTGGAATCTGCATGCCGGCTTCAAGTACGACGAAGCGAGGGCGCAGTACGCGCCGTTCAACCGGCTGGTCGATGAAGACCCGGCCTCACGCGCGACGCTGGCGAAGGTGGCCGCCGCGACGGCACTCGCGGGCCAGCCGGTTTATATCAGCGCGAACAACAAGGCCGAGGGCAGCGCGCCGTTGACGATCTACAAATTGGCGCAGGCGATTGCGGAGATATTGTGGAGAAAAACGGCGGCATAGGGTGGCCGGAGAGCCGCTCTGGGAGCGCGTCTACGGACATCACGGCCTGCGATGCGCTCCGGGAGCCATTCTCGGGCTAGGTGGTCTCGCGAAATCAGACAGCCTCAGGCCACCTCA
>JANPAR010000182.1:0-28953 GCA_031430015.1 Burkholderiales bacterium | reverse complement strand
CCGCAGTCGGTGGAGAGCAGCCGCGTCACCACCACCACCGACAACGACTATTGGCGTGACCTGAACGATGCGCTCAATGCCATTCTCGGCATCGTCCCCACCCCCGCAGGGGGCGCGCCAGCACCCGCTGTCGCCGGCGCGCAGCCGACCATCGAGTGTCGCGCAGTCGTCGTCAACTCGCAGGTCGGGGTGATCGTGGTGCGCGGCTATCCGGCCGACATGCGCAATGTCGAATCATTTTTGAAAGCCATGGCCCTGGTGGTCGAGCGCCAGGTCATGCTCGAAGCCAAGATCATCGAGGTGTCGCTCAACGATGGCTTTCAGGCGGGCATCAATTGGGGCACGTTCAGTGCCGGGCGCAACAGCCGCTTTGCCGCAGGGCAATTGAACCCGGGCGCGACCTTGCGCACCGATGGCGTGATTACCGGGCCGACCACACGCAATGCGGACGGCAGCATTGCAGCGAGTGCTGCCTTCCGCTCTGATCCGGCACTGCCGAATGTGATTGCACCCGATCCGCTGGGTGGCGACAGTGCGGGCAGTGCGAGCAGCCTGCTTCAGTTGGGCGCGAACGCGGGTGGCGGTGTGTTCGGACTGGCGCTGCAAACGAGCAGCTTCGCCGCCTTGCTTAACTTTCTGGAAACGCATGGCAAGGTGCAGGTGCTGTCGAGCCCGCGCATTGCCACCATGAACAACCAGAAGGCGGTGTTGAAAGTAGGCACCGACGAGTTCTTCGTCACCAATGTGAGCACCACCACAACCACTTCCGGCACCGCGACGGTGGTGACGCCGACCATCACCACCCAGCCATTTTTTTCCGGCATCGCGCTTGACGTGACACCACAAATTTCAGAGGACAACCAGATCACCCTGCACATTCACCCGTCGGTGAGTGTGGTCAGTGACAAGCCCAAGAACCTCAACCTGGGCACGCTGGGCAATTTCACCGTACCACTGGCATCGAGCAGTGTCAACGAAAGCGACACGGTGGTGCGGGTACAGGATGGCAGCATCGTGGCGATTGGCGGCCTGATGCGGCAATCCCAAAATGAAGTGCGCTCACAACTGCCGGGTTTGGGTGATGCGCCGCTGGTCGGCAGCTTGTTTCGCAATCGCTCTGAAGGCGTGAACAAGAGCGAACTGGTGATTTTGCTCAAAACCTCGGTGATTCAGGGCGATGGCTCCTGGCAGCAGCAGGCGCAGGAAGTGAGCGACCGGCTGCAGGGGATGCAACGCAGCCCGGCGCGGCCAGCGGCCAAGCCGGGAGAGTGACATGTACGAAGCGCATTTTGGCCTGCGTGAACTGCCGTTCCGGATCACGCCCGATACCAGCTTCGCTTTTGCCGGCCGGCAACATCAGAAGGCGCTTAACACGCTGATTGTGGCGGTTAACAATCTCGAAGGATTCATCAAGATCACCGGCGAGGTGGGTGCAGGCAAAACACTCCTGTGCCGCCGCTTTCTGACCGCGTGCGGCCCCGACTGCGCCACCGGCTATTTGCCCAACCCCTTTCTGGAGCCGCGCGCGTTGCTGCTGGCGATTGGCAACGAACTGGCGCTGTCGCTGCCCCCCGATATCGATCAGCACCAGATGCATAATGCCCTGACGCTTGGCTTGCTCGCCTTGGCCCGGGCCGGCAAAAACGTGGTGCTGTGTATCGATGAAGCGCAGGCCATGCCCATCGAGACGCTGGAGACACTGCGTTTGCTGACCAATCTCGAGACCGAGAAGCGCAAGCTCATACAGGTGGTGCTGTTCGGTCAGCCCGAACTGGACGAGCGGCTGGCCGATCCGCGCGTACGCCAACTGCGCCAGCGCATCGCCTTTCAGTTTCATCTGGGCAATCTGGCGACCGATGAGGTGGGATATTACCTCGAGCACCGTCTGCGCGTGGCAGGACATGGCGGCGGCGAAGTGTTTGCACTATCCGCCGTGCGCGCTCTTTACCGGCGGGCTGGCGGGTTGCCGCGCCTGATCAATATTCTTGCGCACAAGTCGATGATGCTCGCCTATGGCGAAGGCGTTTACATGGTGCAGGCGCGGCAGGTCAACGCGGCGGCGCGCGACACGCCGTCGGCTGCGGGTTCATTCGGGCCTCTGCGCTGGCTGACAGATGCAGCCGCGTCATTCGCCGCGGCTGCGGGGATAGCCGGAGCGCGGCGGCCATGAGCGTGATCAACACCATGTTGCAGGACCTGGAATTGCGTAATGCAGGTGCGGGCGCTGCGGGTGCCTATCGCTATGTACGGCCGCTGCCTGCCGGCCGTGCTGATGGCCGGGCGAGTGTGGTGTGGATTGGCGCAGGGGCAGGTCTGGTAGTAGTCTGCGCCGCTGCTGTTGTGTGGATGCAGGGTGGGTGGGCACCGCGTGTTGGATACCCAGGCAGCATCACCGCGCAGGCTTCAGTGCCGCCTGCTGCGCCGGTGCCGGAGGGGCTACCTGCCGTTTCCTCTCCAGGCTCCCCGCCCGTCTCGACTGCTACTGGGTTGCCGCAGGTATCGCAGGGCTTAATGTTGACTGCGAGCCAGCAATTGGTGCTGCGCGACATTCCAGTGGCCTCGGCGCAGCCCGGACCGGCTGCACTGCTGGTTTTGCCAAGCCCGCCGCCGGCAGCGGCAATTGCTGCACCGTCTGCCCCGCCAACGGAGCGCCAGATCAATCGGGCAGAGCGGCTGCCGGTCGAGAAGCCAGATCGCGTAGTCCGCGCGCCTGTGGTGGAGCGCGCTCTTTCGGGGCGTGCAAGCGTGGAACCATCCGCCAACCCGGTGATGCGTGACGCTGGCGGTGGTTCATCTCCGCCGTCGGCGCTGGCGGCGAAAATCACCCCGGCACTTTCCGCCGTCAGACCACCGGCGCCCCCGGCAACCGCAGCAGACCTCGCGGGC
Source organism: Burkholderiales bacterium (assembly GCA_031430015.1). GTDB lineage: Bacteria > Pseudomonadota > Gammaproteobacteria > Burkholderiales > JAEUOS01 > CANJDH01. The sequence goes on along the minus strand of JANPAR010000182.1, from coordinate 26,067 downwards.
ATCAAGCAGATGGATCCGCAACAACAGACAGAAAACGCCTTTCGTCAAGCCAATGAATTTTTGCAGCAGGGTGACGCCAACCGGGCGATGGACGGATTTGCACGAGTGCTGGCCCAGGATCCTTTGCATGACAGCGCGCGCCAGGCCTTGCTCACGCTGCTGTTGCGCGCCAAAAAGAATGCCGACGCAGAGCGGCTGCTGGGCGAGCGCCTCACGCTGGCCCCCAATCACGCATCGTTTGCGATCACGCTCTCGCGTCTGCAGGCGGACCGCGCTGACACCGCTATGGCGATCGAAACTCTGCGCGCTACGCTACCGTCAGTGCGTGCGAATGCGGCCTACCACGCGACGCTGGCGGCGCTGCTGGCGCGGCGTGAGCAACATGCTGAGGCCATCACGCAGTACCAGGCAGCGTTGCGCCTCGCACCGCAAGCAGGCATATGGTGGATGGGGCTTGGCTTGTCGTTGCAGGCCAATGGCAATGTGCCTGACGCACGCGAAGCACTGCGCCGCGCGCGTGCCAGCGGCGATCTAAGCCCAGAAATCGCCGCTTACGTGGACCAGCGGCTCAAGCAGTTGCAGTAGATTCGGCGCGTGTTCCCACACAGTGTCATCACACGCCGCCGCAGTGATTCGCCGCGGATTACTCTCCCGCCTGAATCTTGTTGTCGCGCACCACTTTGGTCCAGCGCGATACTTCCCCCGCGATGAACTTGCCCAGTTCGTCGGGTGACGAGGCAGCCATCACGATGCCCATTTGATTGAAGCGATCGGTCACCGCCGGCAGCTTCATCACCTTCGACATCTCGGCGTGCATACGCGCCATGATCGGCTGCGGGATACCGGCCGGGCCGAGCATGCCCCACCAGGCCTGTGCCTCAAATCCTGGTGTGCCAAGCTCGGCGATGGTCGGTACCTCAGGCAACTGCGTCATGCGTTTGGGTGAGGTGACAGCGAGCGCACGCAGGCGGCCCGAGGCGATGTGCGGCGCCCACAGCGCATAGGTCGCCAGCGTCACCGGTACATGGCCGGCAATGCCGTCGCTCACCAGCGGCCCGCCGCCTTTGTAGGGGATGTGGGTCCACTCGACTTTCAACTGCACGCCCAGTTGCGTCATGGCCAGGTGCGCGAGGCTGCCCGACCCGATCGAGCCGTAGCTGATCGCACCGGCCTTGCCGCGTGCGGCCCGCACAACATCTCCGAAGGTCTGGTAGGGGGTCGAGGAGTGCGCGGTTGCCACCATCGCACCCGTGCCGAGCAGCATCAGGGGTGCGAGGTCTTTCTGTGTGTCGAACGGCATGTTGGGAATCAGGCTCGGGTTCACGCCATGCGTGTCGAACACCATCACCCAGGTATAGCCGTCGGGCGCAGCCTTGGCAGCAACGCTGGTGCCGATGGAACCGGACGCACCGGCGCGGTTCTCGATGATGATGCTCTGTCCCAATCCCTGCTGCAAATGCGGCTGGATCAGGCGTGCGATCTGGTCGATGGTGCCACCGGGCGGGACGGGCGCGATGATGCGCACCGGTTGCGTCGGCCATTGCGCCTGGGCAGTGGCCGAGAGCGTGAATAGGGCCGCGCACAGCCCCCGCTTGATCGATTTGAAATGCATTGTCGTCTCCAGAGTTATTTTGGAAGGTGTTGCGAAACCGTTGGTACAAGCCATTCTATAAAACATATTCGCCAGAATCCTTGATGGAAGCGGCTCTCGGGCGGGACTGGCAGGATTTTGGCACAAGCACCGTCGCGCTGCAGAAGGCATTTGGGTGTTTTCGCGCGTGATTGCATCGATCTGACCACCGCTGGGTTGCCAGCGCGCGCTGCCGCAACGGCGATGGAGCGGCGCGCGTATCGCAAGCCCAAGCCCAAGGGCTGGCGTGCCGGCGTCAACCCTCAAAGATTGTCAATCGCCTTGACCATGTCTTCGAGCACTTTCTTGGCATCGCCAAACACCATCATGGTCTTGTCCATGTAGAACAACTCATTGTCGAGCCCGGCATAGCCCGAGGCCATCGAGCGCTTGTTGACGATCACGGTTCGTGCCTGGTGCGCCTCGAGGATCGGCATGCCGAAAATGGCGCTGCCGGGCGTCTTCGCTGCCGGGTTGACCACGTCATTGGCACCAAGCACGAGCACGACATCGGTCTGTTTGAAATCGGAATTGATGTCTTCCATTTCGAACACCTGGTCATACGGAATTTCCGCTTCGGCCAACAGCACGTTCATGTGGCCGGGCATGCGGCCGGCGACGGGATGAATCGCATAGCGCACGTTGACGCCTTTTTCGCCGAGCTTGTGTGCCAGTTCCTTGAGGGCATGCTGGGCGCGCGAGACGGCCAGACCGTAGCCCGGAACGATCACCACCGTTTCGGCATTGCTCATCATGAAGGCCGCGTCGTCGGACGAGCCGCTCTTGACCGGGCGCGCCTCCTGTTTGCCGGTCACGGTGCCGCCGTCCTGCCCAAAGCCGCCGAGGATCACGTTAAAGAACGAGCGGTTCATTGCCTTGCACATGATGTACGAGAGGATCGCGCCGCTCGACCCGACCAGCGAGCCGGCGATGATCAGCATCGAGTTGTTAAGCGAAAAGCCGATGCCGGCTGCTGCCCAGCCCGAGTAGGAGTTGAGCATCGACACCACCACTGGCATGTCGGCCCCACCAATCGGGATGATGATCAGCACGCCAAGCACGAAGGCGATCAGCGTGAGGATGATGAAGGGTGTCCAGTCTTGCGTCGCGGCAAACCAGATGCCGCAGCCGAGCATTCCGAGGCCGAGAATCGCGTTGAGCGGATGCTGGCCCGAGAACGTGACGGGCGCGCCCTGAAACACGCGCAATTTGTATTTGCCGGAGAGCTTGCCAAAGGCGATTACGCTGCCCGAGAAGGTGATGGCACCGACAAAGGTACCGATGAACAATTCAATGCGGTTGCCCACGGGAATCAACCCGGGCAGGTCGTTGGAACCGACGGCGGAGATGCCGAACGCGGACGGCTCGGCGACCACGGCAATCGCAATACACACCGCCGCCAGACCAATCATCGAGTGCATGAATGCGACCAACTCAGGCATCTTGGTCATCTCGACGCGCTTGGCCATGATCGCGCCCACGCTGCCACCGACCACCAGCCCGCCGAACACATAGACCATACCGGCAGCCTTGGTGTCAGCCAACTTCACTATCAATGCCGCAGTAGTGAAGGCGGCGAGTGCCATCCCAACCATGCCGAATACATTGCCGCGCCGTGCGGTGGTGGGGTGCGACAGCCCCTTCAAGGCCTGGATGAAAAAGACCGACGCAACCAGATAGAGCAGGGTGACGACGTTGAGGCTCATTTGTGCGCTCCCGCTTTACCGGCGGCATCCGCGGCGGGTTTGTCCTTCTTCTTGAACATTTCCAGCATGCGTTTGGTGACGAGAAAGCCGCCGAAGATGTTGACTGAGGCAAGTGCGACAGCGGCGGTACCCATCCAGCGCGACAAGTCGCCCTGCGTGAGCGCAGCGGCCAGCATGGCGCCGACGATGATGACGGCAGAGAGCGCGTTGGTGACCGCCATCAAAGGTGTGTGCAACGCCGGCGTCACCGTCCACACGACGTGGTAGCCGACGTAAATCGCCAGCACGAAAATGATGAGGTTGAAGACGGTGGGGGAAATGGTATCCATGTTCTGTCCTGGGGTTGGCCGCGCCTGGGGTGGGCTGCGCGTGGTGCGTGCGGTTTACTCGGTTTACTTTTTGACGATCTGCCCGGCCTCGGTCATGAGACACGCAGCGACGATTTCATCTTCCTTATTGATGGCAAAATTGCCTTCTTTGTCCACAATGAGCTTGAGGAAGTCAATCACGTTGCGCGCATACAGTGCCGACGAATCGGCGGGCACCAATGCCGGAAAGTTGGTGTAGCCGACCAGAGTGACGCCATGCTTGACCACCACCTTGTCTTTCTCGGTCAGCGGGCAATTGCCCCCTTGCTCGGCCGCCATGTCGACGATGACCGAGCCAGGCTTCATGGTCTTGACCATGTCTTCGGTCACCAGCACGGGGGCAGGGCGTCCGGGGATCAACGCGGTGGTGATGACGATATCGGCTTGCTTGATGCGCTCAGCAATCAGCGTGGCCTGGCGCTTTTTGTAATCGTCGCCCATTTCTTTGGCGTAGCCGCCCTGTCCTTTGGCGAGTTCTTTCTCTTCATCGGTCAGCGGCACTTCAATAAATTTCGCGCCGAGCGACTCGACTTGCTCTTTGGTGTCGGGGCGAACGTCGGTGGCCTCGACCACGGCACCGAGACGCTTGGCAGTGGCAATCGCCTGCAGGCCAGCGACGCCGACGCCCATGATCACTGCGCGTGCGGCCTTGACGGTGCCGGCCGCCGTCATGAACATCGGCATCACTTTTGGGTACAGCGTGGCCGCGGTGAGGACGGCCATGTAGCCGCCGAGGTTGGCCTGTGAAGACAATACATCGAGCGACTGCGCGCGCGTGATACGCGGTGCGGCTTCGAGGGCAAAGCCGGTCACGCCTTGCTTGGCAATCGCCTCCAGGCCTGCCGTATCAAAGCGGTTGAGCATGCCGATCAACACCTGGCCTGCCTTCATCCTGGCCGCTTCGTCCGCTTGCGGCGCGCGCACTTTGAACAGCATGTCAGACTGGGCGTAAACGTCCGCACCAGACGCCAACTGCGCGCCAGCCGCCACATACTCTGCATCGGGGATATGGGCAGCGGCGCCCGCACTCGTCTCGACCAGCACGGTGTGTTTGCCCGCGATCAGCTTTTTCACCGTCTCGGGCGTGGCCGCAACGCGTGTTTCGCCCGCGCGTGTCTCGCGTGGAATACCGATTTTCAACTTGACCTCCTGAGGGCAGCGCAGCGGATCGCTGTGCGGGTTGGGCTGCGGCCGCCCATGGGACCAATGGGATAGGCGGCGCGCGTGGAGAAGGGACAAGTATATCTGCTTGCCTCCGTCTACTGTGTTTCTGTTTCGGCCTGTGCCAGCAAGGCTTGGGAGCCGGGCGGAGGGTGCAGGGTGGCTGGTGTGCGCAACCGCAGAATTGGGGCTGTTTGCCCGTTTTGTTCAGTGTTATGCGTTGTGCGCCATGGCGCTATTGTCACGCAAGGGCCGTTTCCCGATGGTGATGGTGCCGTAGTAGCGATCTGCTTGCCGTGCGGCTCACTGCCGCCACCGCTGAAATTTAATGGGTTATTCGATGCGTCCGCTGTCTTCCCCGTTGTCTTTCCTCTGCCTGCTTGCCCTCTGCGCGCTGCTGGCGGCGTGCGAGCAGATAGCCGAACTCGACGGCAGCAAAGCCGCCGAGGCCGAGGGCAAAGCGACGGGCGGCGCGTGCCGCCACGCCGGGCGTGCGCTCGAAGACTGCTACACGCTGAACGAAAAAGCCTCACGCTCAGCGGTGTTCGCCGGCTGGCGCGAGATGAACGACTACATGACGCAGAACAAGATTGACCCGGTAGCACCGGTGGAGCCGCCGCCAAAGAAGACAGCGGCAAAGCATGAAGATGCTCACGCCAGTGCGGGTGCGAGCGCACAGTTGCTGTCTGATCCGCTCTCGACACGCAGGCCGATGCAAGATGCCGTTAAAGGTGTTGCGCAAGCCAAAGCCGGCGGATCTGCCCCGGTTAATGCGTTTCAAACGTCAGGCGCTGGCCAAGGCATTGCGTTGGAGCGCAGACCGCTGACGCCGCAAGAGACGGCGGCCGCGTTGTTCGCGCCGCCGGATGCGGCTGGCGCGGCCGCCAACTTGCCGGCCAAGGTACTTTCCGGAAGAGTACCGGAGAAGAGCTCGCACTGAACGCCGGCGGCCCCGCTTCCTTGCGTCAATGGCCACCAATCAATCGTGCGCTGCGGCGCATATGCAGCGCTAAAATCCGAGCATGGATGTGCTCACCCAGTGCAAGGGTTTCAGAGACACTGAAACACGCCGCTACCAGCCCCGCTTCCTGCTGGTGTCGATGGTATTTGGCTGGGCAATTGGATGGCCACCCTCCGCAAACGCGCAAACGCCGACTAGCCCCGTTGAAGTGTCCATTTGCTTTGATTACGCCTGCGCCCATCAAGCACCTGCCCGGTTTGACGCTATGCTGCTCAATCCAATTGCTGCCAGTCTGGCGCAAGCGCGCGACGCGGCAGACGAGCGCCGCTTGATAGCGCGTGCGGTCGCGCAGCTCTACCTGGCGGCGAGCCGGCAAACGCCCATCTGGCGCGACCGGGGCGGCAATCGCAACGACAACACCGACCTGCCGGGTGCGATGGATTGTCTCGATCACTCCGCCAATACCACTGCGTTTCTCCAATTGATGCAGCGCGTTGGAATGCTGCGCTTTCATCGACTGGGGGAGCCTGCGCGGCGCATTCGCTATTTTGTCGCCGAGCATTGGAGCGCGCGCATCGTTGAGAGCGCAAGTGACGCCGAATATGTAGTGGACTCATGGTTCTTCGACCTCGGCACCCCCGCGATCGTGATGCCGCTCGCTGCTTGGCGCACTGGCGATGATCCCGTTGAGACGCGAGCATCCCTGCAGTGACGACGGGCACGGTGGTTGTCGGCATGTCCGGCGGAGTCGATTCGTCGGTGGCGGCATTGCTGCTCAAGCAGCAGGGTTACCACGTCATCGGCCTCTTCATGAAAAACTGGGAAGACGATGACAACGATGAGTACTGCTCAACGCGCGAAGACCTGGTAGACGCCGCTGCCGCTGCCGATGTAGTGGGCATTGATTTCGTGGCGGTCAACTTCGCTGCGGAATACAAGGATCGCGTGTTCGCCGATTTCCTGCGGGAGTACGCGGCCGGCCGCACACCCAATCCCGACGTGCTGTGCAATGCCGAGATCAAGTTCAAGTCTTTTCTGGATCATGCGATCAAGCTGGGCGCAGAGCACATCGCCACCGGACACTATGCCGGCGTGCGTGAGCGCGACGGACGCTTCGAGTTGTTGCGCGCCGCCGATGTGGGCAAGGATCAAAGTTATTTTCTGCACCGCCTGAGCGAGGCGCAACTGTCGCGTGTGCTGTTTCCGCTCTCAGGGGTGCAGAAGTCGGAGGTGCGCCGCATCGCCTCCGCAGCAGGGCTCGGCAACCACGCCAAAAAGGACTCGACCGGCATCTGCTTCATCGGCGAGCGGCCCTTTCGCGAGTTTCTCAATCGCTATCTGCCGAAGCAGCCGGGCCGCATGCTCGACGAGCACGGCAAGACGGTGGGCGAACATATCGGTCTCATGTTCTACACCATCGGCCAGCGCAAGGGCGTCGGTATTGGCGGCAAGAAGACCGGCAGCGGCGAGCCTTGGTTCGTCGCACAAAAGGACGTGGCAGCGAACACTCTGACCATTGTGCAGGGGCATGATCACGCGCTGTTACAGGCAGCGCGGTTGACGGCGCAAGACACAAGTTGGGTTGCGGGCAGTGCGCCGGATGCGGGCAAGGTCTACGGCGCGAAAACCCGCTACCGGCAAAGTGACGCAGCCTGCCGTTTGACTGACGCCGCTGCCCAGACGTTTGGGCTCACCTTCGATGCGCCACAGTGGGCCGTGACGCCAGGTCAGTCGGCTGTGGTGTATGACGGCGAGGTGTGCTTGGGTGGCGGCATCATCACCGCTGCGTTGTGATCTGCGCCGGCGGTTTCAGCCCTTCGGCATCGTCTCCACAAACGACGACCGTGCCGCAAGCTTTTCTGCAAGCTTGGCAAGATTGGGGTACTGCTTTTCCCATTCGATTTGCGGAAAGCGGAAGTCGAGATAGCCGAGCGCCACGCCGGTGGCGATGTCCGCCAGGCTGAACGCATTGCCCGAACACCAGGGTTTGTCGCCGAGGCCGCGCGCAGCAGCGGCCAAGCCATGATCGACTTTGGCCAGATTGCGCTTGATCCCATCGGGGCTTTGCTGATTCTTTGGGCGGATTGACTCCAGGCGAGCGCTGATGGCTGCGTCGCAAATACCGTCGCCGAGTGCCTCCCAGCAACGCACTTCGACGCGTGCGCGCCCCGACGCGGGGATCAATTTGTTGACCGGGTTGACGGTGTCGATGTATTCCACGATCACGCGTGAATCGAACACGGCACCGCCGTCTTCCATGACCAGCACCGGAATTTTGCCAAGCGGGTTGTATTCGGAGACGCGGCTGTTGGCCTCCCACGGATTTTCAACCACAAACTCGTAATCGATCTTTTTTTCCGCCAAGACGATGCGCGTTTTGCGCGCATAGGGGCTGGCGTGAGCGCCGATCAGTTTCATGGAGTCAGAGGTTATGTGCGAGAGGGAGGGGGCTTGCCGCACCGGCACCGGGGCAGCGGCGGGCTGCCAATGCCGGCGTGTGTCTGGAATCTTGTGGAGCGCTTCGGAGTACCGCTTTGGTCTGCTGCTTTGGTGCGCTGTACAAGGTCAGGATTCCCCCGCTTGGTACCCACTCCGCCGCTTGATTTGCCGCATGCATTGCGACTTTTTGGCTAGTGATTATATCATCGCGTTTTTCGCGTTTTCCGAGCGTAAAATGCGCGTTTACGCTGTACGTTGAAGAGGTTGTATCGATGACGTTTGCCCTGACAGCCCTGTCACCGCTCGATGGCCGCTACGCTGCCAAGCTTGATCCGCTGCGGCCCTACCTGTCGGAATATGCGCTGCTGCACCATCGTGTGTTTGTCGAAGTGGCTTGGCTCAAGGCGTTAGGGCGCTCGGGTTTTGACGAGTTGCCAGCCTTCGCCGACAGCGTGCAGTCAGATCTGCACAACATGGTTGCGGGTTTCAGCGAAGCCGATGCGGAGCGCATCAAGGCCATCGAGGCCGAGATCAACCACGACGTCAAAGCGGTCGAGTACTGGATCAAGGAGCGCATGGCGCGCAATGTGGATTTCGCCAAGGCGGGTGAGTTCATCCACTTCGCCTGCACCTCCGAAGACATCAACAATCTCGCCTACTCGGTGATGCTCAACGCCGCGCGCGACAAGGCGATGATGCCGAAGCTCGCGCAGGTACTTGAGGTGCTGCGGGCGATGGCCCATGCCTATGCCGACATGCCGATGCTGGGGCGCACCCACGGCCAGCCGGCCACACCAACCACGGTGGGCAAGGAAGCCGGCAATGTGGCGATGCGCCTCAAGCGCGCTATCGCGAAATTTGAGGAAGTGGAGTTGCAGGGCAAGCTCAATGGCGCCACTGGAAATTACAACGCCCACATGGCCGCGTATCCGGATTTTGATTGGGAGGCACTGGCGCGTCAGGTGGTTGAGAACATGGGTCTGGTGTTCAACACACACACCGTACAGATCGAGCCGCACGATACTTTCGCCGAGCTGTTCGATGCGCTGGCGCGCATCAACACGATTTTGCTCGATTGGTGCCGTGACGTCTGGGGCTATATCGCCATCGGTTATTTCAAGCAGCGCCCGAAGGCGGGCGAGGTCGGCTCATCAACCATGCCGCACAAGGTGAACCCGATTGATTTCGAAAACGCTGAAGGCAACCTCGGCCTTGCCAACGCAATTCTCAAACACTTGTCCGAGAAGCTGCCGGTGTCACGCTGGCAGCGTGACTTGACCGACTCTACCGTGATGCGCAATGTCGGCGTAGCCTTTGGTCACAGTCTGCTGGCGTGGGACTCGGTGCTGCGTGGCATGAGCAAACTTGAAGTTAACGAAGCACGCCTCGAAGAAGATCTGGAAGCAAATTGGGAAGTGCTCGCCGAACCCGTGCAGACCGTGATGCGCCGTTACGGTGTGCCGCATGCCTACGAGCAACTCAAAGCGCTCACGCGTGGCCGCACCATTTCCAAAGAGTTGCTTCGCGAGTTCATCGGCACGCTCGATATTCCCATTGATGCCAAGCGCCGATTGGTCAAGCTTACCCCGCGCACTTACGTTGGTAAGGCGGCGGCACTCGCCAAGCAGGTGTGAGCTTGCAGCGCTGGCACACGCTGGCCGTGGCGCTTGCGTGGGCTTGTGCCGCAGCCGGCTACAGTGCCAATACGGCCGCGCAAGCGGCGGGCAGTGAGCTGCCGTCTGATGTAGAGGCAGCCGCGCCAGCGGTCGTGTCAACGCCCGCCTCGCCCGGTCTTCCATCAACGGATGTGCCGGAAACCATTGGTACAAGAGCCTCTACAGTAGATGCACTGCCAAAACCCGCTCCAGGAGCGGATGAGCGCCCGACCGCAGGTGCAGAAAAACCCGCGGTTACTACTGTGGTAAATCCCGTAGTCAAGCCCGCCGCAGATCCTGCGGCAGATACCGGCCGCACTGCCAACCCCGGCGCCAGCCCGGTACGCGTGGCGCCGGCAGCCGCACGCAACCTCGGCCCGATCACGCGCCCGCTGGTGCGGGTTGGCGACGAATGGATCTACCGGCGTTTGAGCGGCGCCAGCAGCGCGCTGCTGCGCCAGCGCGTCACGCAGGTGGATTTCGACAGCATCTCACTCATCACCGAACTCACCAGTTCGCTCGATACCACCACGGCGGTCTACAACCGCGAGTGGGCGTTGCTCGGCAGCGGCTACAACACCTACGCACCGGCACTCGCCTATTACGCGTTCCCGCTCTATCCGGGCAAGCGCTGGCGCATCGATTCAGCAGTGAGCAATTTTGGCGCAGGGCAGACCGGGCGCATCGAGGGCGAAGGGGTGGCCGTGGGTTTTGAAGAAGTCGACACGGCAGCGGGCAAATTCATCGCGCTCAAAGTGACAGCCTCGTTTGAGACCGGTGATCCGGGCGATGCGGCCTACCGCGTCAAGGTACGCGAGACGCATTGGTATGCGCGCGACGTCTTGCGCACTGTCAAAGTGGAGTCGGAAACGCAAGCGGGCAATGATCCACCGCGCCGCGAGACGATTGAACTGGTGAAGTTCAAGATCGAGTAACGCGATACACGAGCGCCTCCTGAACGGCGCCCTCAAAATTCGACGCGTACACCCGCCGCCAGCGCGCGTCCCCCCAGTGGCACTGTCTCGCGCAGGATGGACGTGGCAAGACGTGCTTCACGGTTGGTCAGGTTGGTCACACGCAGCCAACCTTCCATGCGCGTGGGGCCAGCCGGAAAACGGAATGTACCGAACGCATTCCACATCGTGTAGCCCGCGCTGGCGGTGTCACCCGCGGGCACGCGCGTTTGCGCTGCCGTGCGCGTGGTCTCCAGTTTGACGCTCCATTGGCCCGTGGCGTAACTTAAAGCCGCGCCGGCACGCGCCGCAGGAATGCGCGGTAGCGGTTCACCGGTTGCCAGATTAGTGGCACTGACGGCATCAGCCTTCAGTTCGAGATAGAGCGTGCCGGGCCGTTCCAGCAAGCGGAAGCGCGCCTCTGCCTCAAACCCGGCAAAGCGTGCAGGTGCCTGGCGAAACTGGACTTCGCGGAAACGGCCGGTCGCGTTGATCGTGCCGTCTTCGTCGCGATTGCGCCCGGTGGCGAACCCGGTGATGTAGTTCGAGAACTGGTTGCGGTAGACCGACACCGATGCCGAATGCGGCCCGGCGCGCCATTTGACCGCGGCATCGATGCCATCGGACTTTTCCACCCTGAACGCCGCACTGCCCAGCTCATAGGTGCCGGTCGCCGCGTGCGGGCCGTAGGCGAACAATTCCGAATAGGTGGGCGCGCGTTCGGTGTGCGAAAAGTTGGTACTCAAGCCGAACGGTCCGAGAGGATAAAACACGCCGGCCGAGGCACTGCCCGCGTTGAAGCCTTTGTCCTGTGCGCTGGGGAAGCGCGACAAGCCTGTGGATGCATCGAGCAGTGCGATGTCTGCACTGGCGCTGACGCGCGTGCGCTCGACGCGCGCGCCAGCGTTGATTTTGCCCGCACCGATTTTCATTTCTTCAAACAGGTAGGCCGCGTTGGTATCGGTAAGCGTCGCCGGGATGAAGGCTTCGCTGCCGAGTGCGGAAAAACGGTTCTTGCCGGTCTGCATGCCGAACGCGCCGGTGAACGGGCCGAGCGGCGCGTGGGTGGCCTCGATGCGCAGCTCGTGCCCCTTGTTGAAAAAATTGGTGCCGACGATGCCGCCGTTAATCTCGCGGTGCACGTAATCGGTGTAGCCGCCCTTGATTTTGACGCTGGTGATGAAGCCGGATATGTCGCGCCATTCCGCTGCGGCGTCATAGCGGTCGCTGTGCATGTCAATGCGCACATTGCGCTCAGCCGGTGAGCCGTAGTTGGTCGACTGGTTGGTGTAGGACAGGCCCGCGTAGCCGCGATCCCAGGTCAACGAGCCACCGAGCGCGCCGCCATCAGCTTGCGCCGATGTATTGGGCACCACGCCCACCGGCTGGTCCACCGTGGCCGCATCGGCCGCGCGCTGGCGCGCCGAGCGTGCGAAGCCGGGAACCTTCAGATCGGAGGTGTTGCGCCAGAAGCCCTCAGCATGCAGTGCAATGCTGCCATTGCCAGTCTCCAGCAGCGCTGCGGCGCCACGCTCGCGCTCGGCGCCGCCCAGACGCGTATCAACGCGCCCCTGCGGGCTCATCAAGGCTTTTTCGGGAATCCGGTTGGTCAGCACATTGACGACACCGCCGACGGCCGAGCCGCCATAAAACAGCGCCGCAGCGCCGCGCACGACTTCAATCCGTTCAACGCTGAGAGGCTCAATCGGTACAGCGTGATCAAACGACAGGCCAGAGGCATCGAGCGTACCGGTGCTGTTTTGCAGGATGCGGATGCGGTCTCCATCCATGCCGCGAATGATCGGGCGGCTCGCGCCTGGTCCGAAGTAGGTAGAGTTGACGCCTGGCGTGTGACTCAGTGTTTCGCCCAACGTGCCCTGGGCGCGTAGTTGCAAATCAGGTGATTCAAGCGTGGAAACTGGCGCGACCTGCTCAAACAAGCCGCTGCCCATCGGATTGCCGGTAATGATGACGGTTGGTGGCGGGGCGCTCGATTGGAGCACCTGCGCATAAGACACGGCAACCGGAACGGCGAATACCAGCGCCGCCATGGGCGTGAGACGGAAATGCATGAGAACCTCCTGATTGATTGCGGAAGCGGCGGTGCCGCAAAGCGCAGCGCCGCCGGTGCGAACCCGAATCAGGAGGTGAGGGGTGGTGCGTGGGAGAGGTAGGGAAGAGAGGTGTCTGCGGAACGGCCTGGAGACACCGCGACACTTACGGTAGCGCCGCAGCGCGCGCCAGCATTCACATGGGGTGAGCCGCATGCCGCATCACCGGCGGCCTCGAACGGCAGGCAACAAGCATGGGTAGTGTGATCCTGCGCCTGCCCATGTGCGGCGATCTTGGCTGCATCGTGATTGAACCCGTGCGCCCACACGCCATGCTGCGCCAGTACCAGCGCGAGCGGCAGCAAAATGCGCAGCAGGTTAAGGATTGAGCGCTTCACGATGGTGCCAAGTATAAATCATGGCTTACGCACAAACGCGTGCCGCTGGAAGCAGGAACCGAAAAGGCCTCCGGAATGCGCTGTTCGGGAAACACTTGCGTTAAATCGCGGCGCCGGGAATAATCCAATTTGTACTTGTGTTCAGCACAGGACGGGTCGCTCCCGTCTTCCATTTCACCCTCAGGAGACTCCATGAAGAAAGTAATGTTGGGCGCTGCGGTTCTCGCAGCATTGGCAGCGGGCGCGGCGCAGGCCCAGGTGCCGGCAGAGCGTTCGATCAAATATCGCCAGGGCGCGTTGACGGTGTTGTCGGTACATGTGGGCCGCCTCGGCCAGCATGCCAAGGGCGCGGTCACGATGACGCCGGCACAGCTTGAGCAATCGGCACAGGTGGTGCAAGACATGGCGATGGTGGCTTACGACGGTTTCCTGCAAGGTACCGAGCAGTCCAAAGGCACCAAGGCCAAGCCGGAAATCTGGAAGGAATGGGCCAAGTTCCAGGAGTTGCAGGTCAAGTTGCAAGGTGAAACGCCCAAGCTTCTCGCTGCTGCCAAGGCCAACGATGTCAAGGCAATTCAGGCAGCGCTTGGCGGGGTGGGCGGTGCATGCAAGACCTGCCACGACGCCTATCAGGCGAAAGACGTAATCCAGTAGACGGTTTGGAGTAAACGGCGGCTGCTTCAACAAGCCCCATCAACAAAAAAGCCGGGCGTTGCCCGGCTTTTTTGTGTCCTGATTTTTCCCGATTTTCCAATCGATGGCGGGCGCGGGTTATTTGCCGAACAACTTGACCGCGTTGACCAGCACGTACACCGCCGCTGCGCTTAGGGCAAGTAACACGGCAGCCAGTCCGGCACTGCCGGGCCGAATCGCCGGCACGTTGCCGGTGACTTTCTTGACTCCCGTCACCATGGGCGAAATCAGGTTGTCCTTTTTGTAGAACAAGTAGAAAAAAATCGCCGCCAGATGCGTCACGACCAGCAGGATGATGATCTTCTCGTTGAATTTGTGCCAGCCCGTGATTTTGTCCGACAAGTCCTTGCCTACCCATGCGTAGAGCGGCCCTTCAAACAGGATGTCGTCGTTGACGAACAGCCCTGACAATGCCTGAAACAGCAGCGCCGCCAGCATCGCCAGCACCGACAGTGCGCCCATCGGATTGTGGCCATGCGTGCCGCCATCGTCAGCGTGTTGATCGCGCTTGAGCATGGTCTTGAGATAGTCAATCACCTTGCCCGGCCCGGTGATGAAGGAGAAAAACCGCGCATTGGTGCCACCGGCAAAGCCCCACAGGATGCGAAACAGCACCAGCGTGAGAATGCCGTAACCGCAATACGAGTGATAGGGAATCGCATTGCCGCCAATTTTCACCGTCACCACGGCAGCGATCACCAGCGTGACAAGACCCCAGTGGAACAGGCGCACGCCGATGTCCCAGACTTGCACGTCTTGCCCGGTTGCGCCGCTATGGTGAGAGTCAGCCATCGGTTTTCTCCTAGGGTGTCTGCGATAGAGAGGAAAATTCTACGCGAGCCCGCGCGGCGCGGTGTGCGCCCAAGCTAGACCACCGCGCCGTCGTTTTCGGTCTTGTCGCGTACCACTTTGATGAGGTCTTCACGCTTGATGCCGAGCCACATCACGATCGGGCTGGCGACCAGCACCGACGAATAGATGCCGAACAAAATGCCAATGGTCAAGGCGAGGGCGAAGTAGTGCAGGGTGGGGCCGCCGAAAAACAGCATCGAAGTCACCATCATCTGGGTCGAGCCGTGGGTAATGATGGTGCGCGAAATGGTGCTGGTGATGGCGTGATTGATGACTTCAGGCACGGAAAGGCCGCGGCGCTTGCGGAAGGTCTCGCGCACCCGGTCAAACACCACCACCGATTCGTTTACCGAGTAGCCCAGAACCGCAAGCACGGCAGCGAGCACCGAGAGCGAAAACTCCCATTGGAAGAATGCGAAAAAGCCGAGGATGATGATCACGTCGTGCAGGTTGGCGATGATTGCCGCGACCGAGAACTTCCACTCGAAGCGGAACGCGAGGTAAATCATGATGCCGACGCACACCAGGAGCAGCGCAAGGCCGCCGTCCGCCGCCAGTTCCTTGCCGACCTGCGGGCCGACAAATTCGACGCGCGTGATCTTGCCGCCGGGGCCGCCCTGCGCCAGTGCCAAGGCGGCAAACTTGTCTTGATCAAATACCTGCTTTTTGGTCGATTCATCGAGCTTGGTGAGTGCCGGATGGTTGGCATCCTTGAGCGCAAGACGAATCATCACGTCGCGCGAGGTGCCGAAGTTTTGAACCTGCGGCTCGTGCACGCCCGCCTTGTCGAGTGAAGTGCGAATGCCTTCGAGGTTTGCCGCTTGCTCGTACCGTGCCTCGATCACCACGCCGCCGGTGAATTCGATGGAGAAATTGAGGCCGCGCGTCACCAAAAACACGACGGCAAGCAAAAACGTGACCATCGAAATCACGTTGAAAAGCAGCGCGTGCTTCATGAACGGGATGTCGCGCTTGATGCGGAAAAATTCCATGATGGGTTCCTTGTCGAGTCAGCGCGGGTTATTTGGCAGGGGCAGACAGGGCCTTGGCGCCGCCTGCAATGGCACCGCCCGTAACGGTGCCGCCTGATTTTGCAGTCATTGCTTGCGCCGCGCCGGGCGTGTCGTTAACGTCTGGCCGCCACACCTGTCCGATCGATACCGTGGTGAGCTTGCGCCGCGAACCATAGAGCATATTCACCATGCCGCGCGATACCACCACGGCTGAAAATATTGAGGTGAGAATGCCGAGGCAATGCACCACCGCAAAGCCGCGCACCGCGCCCGAGCCAAACACGAGCAGCGCAAGGCCAGCGATCAAGGTGGTGACGTTGGAGTCCAGGATCGTACCGAACGCGCGCTCGTAACCCGCCGAAATCGCCGCTTGCGGGTTGGCCCCACCGCGCAATTCCTCGCGGATGCGTTCGTTGATCAGCACGTTGGCATCAATCGCCATACCGAGGGCCAGCGCGATAGCCGCGATGCCAGGCAGGGTCAACGTGGCTTGAAGCAGCGAGAGCAGGGCGATCAAAAACAGCAAATTGACCGCGAGAGCCAGCACCGAGATGGCACCAAACAGCAGGTAGTAAAAACACATGAAGGTGGCGATGGCGGCGAAACCGTAGAGTGTCGAGTTGAAGCCTTTCTTGATGTTGTCAGCGCCAAGCGAGGGGCCGATGGTGCGCTCCTCGACGATCTCCATGGGCGCCGCCAGTGCACCCGAGCGCAACAGCAGTGAGACTTCGGCCGCTTCTGTGGTGCTCATCTTGCCGCTGATCTGCACGCGCCCACCGCCGATTTCGCTGCGGATCACCGGCGCTGTCACGACCTCGCCCTTGCCTTTTTCAATCAGCAAAATCGCCATACGTTTGCCGACGTTGTCGCGCGTGAGGTCTTTGAAAATGCGCGCGCCCTGCGAGTCGAGAGACAAATGCACGGCGGGCTCTTGCGTCTGGTTGTCAAAGCCCGGTTGCGCATCGGTGAGGCGGTCGCCGGTCAACTGCACTTGCTTGCGCACCGCAATGGGCACGCCGCCGCGTTCAGAAAATTTCTCGCAGCCAAACGGCACATTGCCGGCCGCCATCGCGGAGGCTTCCTCAGGCGACTCGCACACCATGCGCAGTTCAAGCGACGCAGTTCGGCCGAGGATCGCCTTCACCTGAGCGGGATCCTGCACGCCCGGCAATTGCACCACGATGCGGTCGAGGCCCTGCTGCTGGATCACCGGTTCGGCGACGCCGAGCGCGTTGATGCGGTTGTTGAAGGTGGTGATGTTTTGCTTGATCGCGTTTTCCTGGACGCGCTTTTCGGCTTCGACCTTGATTGATGCCGTGAGCTTGAGATCGGCACCATCGTTGCCGTCAGCCAGTGCGATATCGGTGAGCGCGTCGGTAATCACGGTGCGCGCCTGCGCGCGCGTGGCGTCATCACGAAACTTGATGATGACCGCGTTGCCCTGGCGCTCCATGCCGGCGTGGCGGATGTTTTTGTCGCGCAGCAGGCTGCGCATGTCGCCATTGAGTGCGTCAAGGCGCTTGGACAGCGCCGCCTTCATGTCTACCTGATACAAAAAGTGTACGCCGCCACGCAAGTCGAGGCCGAGATACATCGGCAATGCGTGCAGCGAGGTCAGCCATTTGGGCGAGTTCGACAGCAGGTTGAGCGCGACGGTGTAGCTCTCGTCGTTCTTGTCCGGGTTGAGCGCCTTCTCGACAATGTCTTTGGCTTTCAACTGGGTGTCGGTGTCGGCGAAGCGCGCCTTCACGCTGTTTGCGTCGAAGAAGATGCCGGTATGCGCGATCTTGCTGCCTTTGAGCGTCTCTTCGACGCGGTTGCGCACGGTATCGTCAATCTTTACGGTGGCCTTGGCACTCGACACCTGTACAGCCGGCGCTTCGCCAAAAAAATTGGGGATCGTGTAGAGGAAGCCGAGCACCAGCGTGATGCCGATGAGCAGGTATTTCCAGAGGGGATAGCGATTCATGTCAGCCTTTCCGCGCAACAGCGGAAGCGCAGCGAAGTTGCTGCAAACGCATTGGTGTCAGCTTCGTTCCCGGGAGAGAGCGAAAAGATAGATTCCGGGCTAAATACTTTTGATCGTGCCCTTGGGCAACAGGGTTTGCACGGCCACGCGCTGCACAACAATCTGGGCGTTGTCGGCGATTTCAATCGTCATGTAATGCTCGCCGGCCTTCACGATCTTGCCGAGGATGCCGCCGGCAGTGACGATTTCATCACCGGCCTTGAGCGCATCGACCATTGCGCGCTGCTCTTTTTGCCGCTTCATTTGCGGGCGGATCATCATGAAATAGAGCAGCACAAACATCAGCACAATCGGCAGCAGGCCGAGCAGGCCGTCGCCGGTGGACGCGGCACCGCCGCTTTGCGCGTAGGCAGAAGAAATCAGCACGGGAAACTCCCCATTCAGAGTGAAAACACGGGTTAAAAATCAACCCGCAATTTTATCACCCGCAGCCCGCAGATCGCTTATTCATCCGCTTTGAAGCCCGACGCTTTGATGACCGCACCCCAGCGCTCGTAGTCGTTCTTCAGAATGGCACCAAGGCCTTCCGGCGTGGTGCCGGTGGGCTGCACGCCCATGCTGCGCATGCGCTCGGCTGTCGCCGCATGTTTGATTGAGGCGGTGAGTGCCGCGTGCAACTTTTTCACCGTTTCAGCGGGCGTAGCGGCAGGCGCAAAAAAACCATACCACGCGCTGCCTTCGATGTTGTAGCCCGCTTCCTTCAGTGTCGGCGTCTCGGGCAGCACTGGCGAGCGTTGTGCGCTTGACACTGCCAGTGCGCGCAGGCGGCCAGCCTTGACCTGCGCGCCGATATCGGCCGACGTGGTCGAGAGGAGGCTGACTTCTCCGGCGATGGCCGCGGTGATGGCAGGAGCGGTGCCTTTGTACGGGATGTGGGTCATCTCAATGCCCGCGCTCTTAGCAAACATCAGCGCGAAGAAATGGGGCAGCGACCCGGCCGCAGCGGAGGCGAAGTCGCCACGCCGCGCATCTTTTTTGACCAGCGCAACGAACTCCTGCAATGACGCTGCCGGCACACTGGGGCCGATTGCAAATGCAATGTCAAAGATGGCTGCTTGCGTCACTGGCGCAAAGTCAGTCAGTGGATTGAACTGCGCGGCCTTGACCGAATGCGGCTGCAACATGGTGCCGAACGGCGACATCAACAAGGTATTGCCATCGGGGGCGGCAGCTTTGACAAAAAGCGCCGCAGCGAGGCCGCCGCCACCGGCGCGGTTCTCAACGATCACGGGCCGGTCAAAGCCCGCGCGCATGCCCTCGGCGATGGCGCGTGTCATGGTGTCGGACGTGGCACCGGGCGGGAAACCGACGATCAGGCGCAACGGGGTTTGGGCGTGCGCCACGCCGCCGGCCAGTGTGGCCACCGCGCACAAAAAACAAGCGGCGAAGAGGGCGCCGCGCGCGTTGCGCAAACGTGACTGGAAGTTGATGTTCATGCGATACCTCTGTTGCGTTGGCGGAAAAATTCAACACGGAATGCGGCAAAGCGCCCCTGTGCAATCGCTTCACGCATCTCGCGCATCAGTTCGTGATAGTAGTGAAGATTGTGCATCGTGTTGAGGCGCGCGCCGAGGATTTCATTGGCGCGGTGCAGGTGGTGCAGATAGGCGCGCGAAAAATTGCGGCAGGCGTAGCAGCCGCAGCTTTCGTCGACCGGGCGCGTGTCGTCCTTGTGAACCGCGTTCTTCAGTTTCAAGTCACCGAAGCGCGTGAACAGCCAGCCGTTGCGGGCATTGCGCGTCGGCATTACGCAATCAAACATGTCGATCCCGGCGGCCACGCCGTCAACCAAATCCTCCGGTGTGCCGACGCCCATCAGGTAATGCGGCTTGTCGGCCGGCAGGCGCGGGCCGATGTGGTTGAGGATGCGCAGCATGTCCTCTTTGGGCTCACCAACGGACAGGCCGCCGATGGCGATGCCGTGGAAACCTATGTCTACCAAGGCTTCGAGCGACTCATCGCGCAAATGTTCATACATGCCGCCCTGCACGATGCCAAACAGCGCATTGCCGTTCGCTGTGCCGAGCGCCGCGCCGGGACTCAGAGTGTCACCCGCCGCATCGCCTTTGTTGTCAATTGAGGCGCAATCAAACTCCGCCTTCGAGCGCGCGGCCCAGCGCATTGACAACTCCATCGAGGCGCGTGCTTCAGCTTCGGTAGCGGGGCGGCCTTCAATTTCGTAGGGGGTGCATTCGTCGAACACCATCACGATGTCGGAGTTGAGCACGCGCTGAATCCGCATCGATTCTTCCGGCGTCAAAAACAATTTGTCGCCGTTGATCGGCGAGGCGAAGCGCACGCCTTCTTCGCTGATCTTGCGCATGCTGCCCAGCGACCAGACCTGAAAGCCGCCGGAGTCAGTGAGGATGGGCGCATCCCAGCCCATGAAGCGGTGCAGGCCGCCGTGCTTGGCCACCACGTCGAGGCCGGGCCGCAGCCACAGGTGAAAGGTGTTGCCGAGAACGACTTGCGCCTTGACGTCGTGCAAGTCGACTGGCGACATTGCCTTGACGCTGCCGTAGGTGCCGACCGGCATGAACACCGGCGTCTCGACGCTGCCGTGATTGAGGGTGAGGGTACCGCGCCGAGCGTGGCCGTCAGTGGTGAGGAGTGTGAATTGCACGTCGAATCAGAATGCGTCAGAACTTGATGCGCCCACTCCAGATTTGTGCATACATCACCCAGTCGCCCGCGAAAGAATAGAACGGATACTTGAACGTGGCAGGCCGGTTTTTCTCGAAGAAAAAATGCCCCACCCAGGCGAAAGCATAGCCACACACCAGGCCCGCGAGCAGCCACCACGGATTGAACGTGGCGACCAGCAAGCCAAGGCACACCAGCGCCAGGCTGGTACCCACAAAGTGCAAACGGCGGCAGGTGCGGTTGCTGTGCTCGCCAAGATAGAACGGATAAAAATCGCTAAAGCGTTTGAACGGTGCTGTCGTATCAGTGCTCATGCCAAACGCTCCAATCTTTACCGCCCAACCCGCCCAAACCCTTGGTACAAGCCATTGAGAAGCCATCGATGGCCAGGAACCCTTGGTGGGAGCGGGTTTCAGGCCATCGATGCTGGCGAATTACGGCGCGCCTACGGCAGCAATACGGTCGAACCCGTGGTCTTGCGCCCGGCCAGAGCAATCTGCGCCTCAGCTGCGTCCTTGAGCGCAAAGCGTTGATTGATCTCGATCTTCACTTTGCCTGAGGTGACGGCTTCCATTAGATCGTTGGCGCATGCTTCGAGCAGCGCGCGGGTGGCGGTGTAGGTCATCAACGTCGGGCGCTGCAAATAGACCGAGCCTTTGGCCGAGAGCGACGCGATGTTGAGCGGCGGCACCGGGCCGGAGGCATTGCCGAAGCTGATCATGTAGCCGAGCGGCTGCAGGCAGTCGAGCGACTTTTCCCAGGTGTCTTTGCCAATCGAGTCGAATACCACCTTGAATTTCTTCCCGCCATTGAGTTCGATGGCGCGCTTGGTGAAGTCTTCCTTGGTGTAGTCGATGGTATGGGCGCAGCCGTGCGCTTTGGCCAGCGCTGCTTTCTCGTCGCTCGACACGGTGCCGATCACAGTCACGCCCAGCGCTTTGAGCCACTGGCAGGCGATCAGGCCAACGCCGCCGGCAGCAGCGTGCCACAACACGGTGTCGCCCGCTTTGACCGGATACGATTTTTTGATCAGGTACTGCACCGTCATGCCTTGCAGCATCATTGCGGCGCCTTGCTCGAAGGAAATCGAATCGGGCAGTTTGATGAGCTTCTCGGCGATCATCACGCGCGCTTCGCAATACGCGCCCTGCGGGCCACCGGCATAGGCGACGCGGTCACCCGCCTTGACGTGGGTCACGCCTGCGCCGACTGCTTCGACCACGCCAGCAGCTTCAGTGCCAAGGCCGGACGGCAGCGGATTCGGATACAGGCCTGAGCGCACATAGATATCGACAAAATTGAGGCCGACTGCATGGTGCTTGACGCGCGCTTCGCCGGGGCCGGGGTCGCCAACGGTAACGTCCTCCCATTTCAATACTTCGGGGCCACCGGTTTGGTGGAAGCGAATGGCTTTGGTCATGCTGCTCTCCTGATGAAGTGCGGTTAAAAACGGCTGGCAAAAACGCGCGGCGGGGATTGCCGGCAACCGCCGCAGGGGTTCCCCAAAACGCGAGGCGCGAAGCATAGCATTGCGCCAAATCGCGGCATAATCGGCGCGCTGCAACAGATCTGTTGCCACCCCAAAACTCAGGAGACGTTTACATGCCTTGGCTCAACTCGTTTCGCACGCTGATGACTGCCGCCATTGCGGGTGCGGCGGCGCTCGCGGCCTCCAGCGCACTGGCGCTCGACGCCGGCGGCCTTGCCATTCCCGACCGCGCCAAGGTCGGCAATGCAGACCTCGTGCTTAACGGTGCGGGCATCCGCACCCGTGCAATCTTCAAGGTGTATGTTGGCGCGCTCTATCTACAGGAGAAGAAGACCAGCGCGGCCGACGCGCTCGCCATGCGCGGGGCAAAACGTGTGGCCCTGCACCTGCTGCGCGACCTCACTGCTGAACAGGTCGGCAACGCGCTTAACGATCTGGGCGACACCATGACCGAAGCCGAGCGCGAAGCCTTCAAGGGCCAGATGGCCGATCTCAAGGCGACGATGGAAGCGGTGGGCGCAGCGAAAGAAAAGAGCGTGGTCACGCTCGACTTCGTTCCTGGCGCCGGGTTGCGCATTGCGCTCGACGGTGCACCAAAGGGCAAGATCGTGGAGGGCGAAGATTTTTACCGCGCTCTGCTCCAGCTCTGGCTGGGTGAAAAGCGGATTGACCGCACGCTCAAGAGCGGCATGCTGGGCGCGACGCCGAACTGAACTGCCGTGCTTCAATTCGATGCCGTCGTCAAAGCGCCTTTCGGCGGTATTGGCATCCGCATTCATGAAGGCGTGGTGAGTGAGGCTGTGTATGTGCCGCCCTCCATCGCCCCGCGCGCTGCCCGCCACGCCCTCGCCAAGGAGGCGGCGCATCAAATCAAGCGCTACTGGAAAGACCCGGCCTTTGAATTTGATTTGCCGCTCGCGCCGCGCGGCACCGCGTTTCAGCAAAACGTCTGGCGCGCCATCAGTGCCATTCCCAGCGGCGCAACCCTGAGCTACGGTGCCATTGCACGCAAGTTGCGCAGTGGCCCACGCGCGGTGGGCGGCGCTTGCGGTGCCAACTGGTTCTCCCTCATCGTGCCTTGCCATCGTGTGCTCGCCGCTGGCGGCCTTGGTGGTTTTGGCCACGCCGCAAATGACAATGCGGGCGGCTTCCACCTCAACATCAAGCGCTGGCTGCTTGCGCATGAAGGCGTGGCCGCGTATGACAAACCGCGCTTCTGATCCGCTGATCGACGAGTTTTGCGACGCCATCTGGCTCGAAGACGGCCTCGCCAAACTCACGCTCGAAGCCTATCGCCGCGATCTCACCCAGTTTGATGCGTGGCTGCAAGGTGAGGGCAGTGCGCTGCTCGCGGCGCAGGCAACGCAACTAAAAAGCTACATTCAGGCACGCCATGCCGAAGGCGCGAAAGCCACCAGCGCCAACCGCCGCCTCTCGGCGTTCAAGCGTTTCTACCGCTGGCTGTTGCGCGAGACCCGGCGCAGCGATGATCCGACGGTTGATCTCGACTCGGCCAAACAAGCGGAGCGCCATCCCAAGACCCTGTCAGAACAACATGTCGAAGCCTTGCTCGCCGCGCCCAGTGTTGAAGTGCCGCTCGGTCTGCGCGACCGCGCCATGTTGGAGCTGCTCTATGCCAGCGGCTTGCGCGTGTCCGAGCTGGTGTCGGTCAAGACGGTGGAAGTCAATCTCAACGATGGCGTCGTGCGCGTCACCGCCGGCAAGGGCAACAAGACGCGCCTGGTACCGTTCGGACAAGAGGCGTCGGCGTGGATCGAGCGTTATCTCAAGGACGCGCGCGCAGTGTTGCTGGCGGCCACGGGAAGTAAAGCTGCAGGCAAAGTGGCGAGCAAACAATCCGCGGTCCGCAAACAAACGGCGGACGCGCTCTTCGTCACCGCGCGCGGCGCGGCGATGACGCGCCACAATTTCTGGCACGCGATCAAACGCTATGCAGTCAAGGCCGGCATCGCCTCCACACTGATCTCGCCGCACACCGTGCGCCATGCCTTTGCCACCCATCTGCTCAATCACGGCGCCGATTTGCGCGTGGTGCAGATGCTGCTCGGCCATGCCGACATTTCGACCACGCAGATCTACACCCACGTGGCGCGCGCGCGCCTCAAGGATTTGCACAAACATCATCATCCGCGCGGTTGAGACTCCACTTCTGTTCTCGCGCTATGCTTCGCCCTTTTTCGGGAAAACCGTCATGAGCAAACTCACACTCGCCCAAGCCAACCAGATCATCGCCACTGCCTTCGCCACCGCGCAGGACAAGGGCTACAAACCGATGGGCGTGGTGGTGCTCGACGACTCTGGCCACGTCAAATCGGCGCAGCGGCAGGATAACGCGACCATGTTTCGCATCGACATTGCCACCGGCAAAGCCTGGGGCACAGTCGGCATGGGCGCATCGAGCCGCGTGCTGATGCAGCGCGCCAAAGACAATCCCAATTTCTTCACCACCCTCGCCGACACGTCCAAGGGCAAGTTCCTGCCGCAGACCGGCGCGGTGCTGATCAAGGACGCGGCGGGCAACATCCTCGGCGCAGCCGGCGCGAGCGGCGGCACTGGGGATGAAGATGAAGAAATCTGCATCGCCGGTATTGCCGCAACGGGCCTGGTGCACGGCTAAGCTCGCTGCACGCAAGCCACACCGGCGCACCAGCCAGTTGCAGAGCTGACCACTTCCGCAGCGTAAGCCCTGCCAGAACGTATGGCCAAACGCAGTCATGTGTCAGAAACGCCGGCCACGGCGTTTCTCAAGCAGCACGGTGTTGCCTACACCGAGCATCCCTACACCTACGAGGCGCACGGCGGCACCGAAGTCTCCGCGCGCGCACTCGGGGTGGACGAGCACGCCGTCGTTAAAACCCTGGTGATGGAAGACCAGGACGCCAAGCCGCTGTTGGTACTGATGCATGGTGACCGCAAAGTCTCGACCAAAAATCTCGCACGCCAGGCCGGGGTCAAGAGCATTGCGGCATGCAAGCCCGAAGTGGCGAACCGCCACACCGGTTATTTGATCGGCGGCACCTCGCCATTCAGCACGCGCAAGGCCCTGCCGGTGTACGCCGAGAAAACCATTTTTGATTTGCCGAAGATTTACATCAACGGCGGGCGGCGCGGATTTCTTGTGAGCATCGCGCCGGCAGAGTTGGAGCGTGTGCTGCGGGTGACGCGTGTGGAGGCGGCTCTGCTGGAGTGATGCGCCCTCGTTACGTCTGCCGCTCCACCGTCACGCCGACTTGTTTGACGCCTTTGAGAATGCCAAGCTTGACTACTGTGAGCTTGACGTAGGGCGTCTTGAATCCGCTCACAATGCCGCGTGCCAGATGATCGGCCATGCGCTCCAACAGGCGGAAGTGATGCTTGTCGCACTCGGTGCGGATGTAGTCGGCGATCGCGGCGTAGTTGACCGTATCGTGCAGGCGGTCGCTTTGAAACACCGACGCGTTGGGGATGGCGATGTCAAGGTCAAAGTCGAGTGGTTGCGCGGCTTCGCGCTCATACGGGTAGTGGCCGACGATGGTGTCGACGCGCAACCCGCGAATCACTATCAAGTCCATTAGAATCACCGCGTCCCGTCTGTGCTGCGTCTGGTTTCGCAGCGTTTTGTGTGGGGCCCATTGTAGAAGATCAACCCGAATCTCATCCCGAATCTCATCTCTTTGACAACGCCGCCATGAACACCTTGCTCGCCGGCATCCTCGCTTATCTGATCGGCTCGATTTCGTTCGCCGTGGTGGTGAGCAAGTGTTATGGCCTGGCCGACCCGCGCACCTATGGCTCCAAAAATCCAGGGGCGACCAACGTGCTGCGCTCGGGCAAAAAATCTGCTGCGGTGCTCACGCTGCTGGGCGACGCAGCCAAGGGCTGGCTTGCGGTGTTTTTGGTGCAGTGGTTTGGGCCGCGTTATGGCGTGGGCGAAGCGGGCGTGGCACTGGTCGCCATCGCGGTGTTTCTCGGCCACCTGTTCCCGGTGTTTTTCAAATTTGTGGGCGGCAAGGGCGTCGCCACTGC
>JANPAR010000181.1:0-22125 GCA_031430015.1 Burkholderiales bacterium | reverse complement strand
CACTCAGAGGCCCCAGACCTGGTTGATCGCGACAAAGCCGCCGGCACCATCACGATGTCTGACCTTGGCCCAGCCGGAGGACGGCGCTTCGATCAAATCGAGCACGACATCTTGCGCGATGGTGATGACGGCTTTGGCGCTGTCACTGGCCTGCTCGCGCACGGCCACGGTGGGGGCGTTGGCAATCACGGTGCGCTTGTCCGAGACAAATTTGCGCTCGATCCACATCAGCTCGCCGCTCTTGTCGCGCACCCGCACCCAGGCCTCGTTAATGATGATGGCTTCGAGCGGCATGCCGCGTGGCGCGACGTAAAGTTTCTTGCCACGC
This sequence comes from Burkholderiales bacterium, assembly GCA_031430015.1. GTDB lineage: Bacteria > Pseudomonadota > Gammaproteobacteria > Burkholderiales > JAEUOS01 > CANJDH01. The sequence goes on along the minus strand of JANPAR010000181.1, from coordinate 21,797 downwards.
ACGGCAGGGGCGTCGTAAAGAATGGTGGCGTCGGTCACCGAACGAAAATCGGCTGCGCACAAAGGTGCAGCCGCGCACAGCAGCGCAAGCGCCAACGCGCGCCCGGCGGCAAACGCCTTACTGCAATTTACCGGGTGCGGGCGCATTGGGTGCTGGTGCCGCGTTCGCTTCGTTCTGCCGCAGTTGTTCCAAACGCTGTGCGTAAAACGCTTCGAAGTTGACGTTGGGCAAGTGCAGTGCCGGGAAGCCGGCGCGCGTCACCATGTCGGCGACGTTGGCGCGCAGATAAGGGTAGACGATGCTGGCGCAGTGAATGCCGACCAGCGGATCGATCTGCTCAGCAGGGATGTTGCGAATTTCAAAAATGCCGCCCTGCGCCACTTCGACCAGAAATACCACTTTGTCCTTGACCTTGGTGGTCGCCGTGGCGGTAACGACGACTTCAAAATAGCCTTCCAGAAACTGGTCGGCATTGATGTTGAGCGAGGTCTCCAACTGGGGTACTTCCGTCTCGGCAAAGACACCCGGCGCATTGGGCACCTCGATCGACATGTCTTTGACGTAGACCTTTTCGACGTTGAATACCGGCTGTGCAGCGGCATCGGCCGCCGCTTGGCCGCTGTCGTTTGCGCTATTGCCCGCGCCGTTGTCAGGACTGGCCGGGGTGGCGTGATTGTCTGCCATGAAACTTCCTTGAAAGGCCCGCGAGCGGGCGGTGAGTGAATCAGAATGACAGTGTTGGCAGAGCGGAATTCGCGCAAGAACGGCTCCCAGAGCGGCTCTCAGGGCGATGCCCGCCGGGAGAAGTTAAGCGCTGGCGCCTTGCAGCAGTGGTTCCAGCCCGCCTGCGCGGTCGAGTGCGGCGAGATCGTCAAAGCCGCCAACGTGTTTTTCGCCGATGTAGATTTGCGGCACCGTGCGGCGGCCAGTCTTTTGCATCATCAAGTCTCGCTGCGCCGGGTCGAGATCGATGCGGATTTTTTCATCAATGCCCACGCCCTTGGACTTGAGCAGGGCCTCGGCGCGCGTGCAGTAGGGGCACACGCCGGTGCTGTACATGGTGATTTTGGGTTGTGCCATCGCGGCTCCTTGCATCCCGGTTTTGTTGAGTCGATTGTTCCGCAGTCTGGTTCCGCAGTTTTGTTCGGCGGTTATTTGCTGACCGGCAGACCAGCGTCGCGCCAGGCGTTAAAGCCGCCCTGCAACACGAATACGTCGGTCAGGCCGAGCGCGCGCAATTTGTCGGCTGATGCACCGGCGCGCATGCCGGTGTCGCAACTGACGATCAGCGGTTTGCCTTTGAGTTTTTCAATCTCGGCCTTGCGCTCGTCGAGCACCTTGGCCGGAAAATTTTTCGCGTTGATCACGTGCCCGCGTGAATACTCGGCCTGGTCGCGAATGTCGATCACCACGGCGTCGCGGTCGTTGATCATTTGCGTCGCTTGCAGGGTCGAGAGCTTGGCACCGCCACGCCCGCCCGCCGCGAGTGGCCAGACCAGCATGGCGCCAGAGGCGAACGCGACCGCAATCAGCGGCCAGTTGTCGATCACAAATTTTTCAATCACTGCTTGTCCTGTTCTGTTCCGTTGAAACCTGCCCAATACACCGGCTACTGCGATACCAGCCACTGCGTTTTCTTGTTACCGCCGCAGCAAGCCGCTCTTTCTGCCGCGCGGAATAGCTGCCCTGCAACTTCGCGGACAAGCCGCACGCTTTACTTCGCGGGCAAGCCGCAAAACACTTCCCGCATCAGCCCCACCAACTTGACGGTGCGCTTGTCGGCGATGCGGTAGAGCACCTTGTTGGCATCCTTGCGTGTTTTTAAAATCTTCTTGCCGCGCAAAATGGCCAGATGTTGTGAGACATTGCTTTGTGACGTGCCGACCGCGTCCATGATATCGGCCACCGGCAATTCACCACCGGCCAGCACACACAGCACCTTGAGCCGCAGCGGATGCGCAATGGCCTTCATTGCCAGCGATGCCTGTTCAATCTCTTCGCTCTTGCCGATGAGATCAAAGATATCCTCTGAAACCTTGGATGCGGGCATGTCGGCCTTGTTCGATAAGAAACGGAAACAACCGCACCGCTTCGACAATACAAGCTTTGGATTATAAAATACTGGCTAGCTGCCACGTCTAACGGGCGCCTCGCTTTCCCAACCCAAATGTGCTGCGCGCGGTGCGCACGCTGCTCTCCTCGCTCCTCTTGCCCGGCTGTTACCTCTGTTTCGCACAATCCCATGTACAAAATTGTCCTGATGCGCCACGGTGAGTCGGCGTGGAATCTCGAAAACCGCTTCACCGGCTGGACTGATGTCGACTTGACACCCGCTGGCTTCACCGAAGCGCAGCGTGCCGGACGGCTGCTCAAGGAAAAAGGGTTCGGCTTCGATATTGCCTATACCTCGCTCCTCAAGCGCGCCATCAAGACCCTCAACATCACACTCGAAGAAATGGATGCCCTGTGGCTGCCGGTTGAAAAGCACTGGCGCTTGAACGAGCGCCACTACGGCGCACTGCAGGGTCTCAACAAGGCCGAAACCGCCGCGCAATACGGCGACGCGCAGGTGCTGATCTGGCGCCGCGCGTATGCGATTGCGCCCAATCCTTTGGCGGCAGACGATCCACGCCATCCCAGGTTTGACGTGCGCTATGCAGGCTTGAGGGCCGCCGAGCTGCCCGCTACCGAGTGCCTGAAAGACACCGTGGCGCGCGTGTTGCCCTACTGGGACTCGGACATCGCGCCGGCAGTGCGCGCCGGCAAACGCGTGCTGATCGCGGCGCACGGCAACAGCTTGCGTGCGCTCGTCAAGTATCTTGATGGTGTGAGCGATGATGAGATTGTCGCGCTCAACATTCCCACTGCGCAGCCGCTGGTGTACGAATTGGACGCAGCGCTCAAACCGATTCGCCACTACTATCTCGCTGATCCCGCCGAGATCGCCAAAGCGCAAGCCGCTGTCGCGGCCCAAGGCAAAGCCAAAACTTGAACCACACCGCCACGCCGCAAGCTCTCCTGCCGCATCACCGGGGGTGGCGCGGCTGGCGCGGTTGGCTCCTGGGTTGCGGTATATGTCTGGCGCTGCTGTGCCACAGCGCAGGGGTCATAAGCGCTACCAGCCTCACAGGCACTACAGGCACGACCAGCCCCGAAGAACTCAGGGAGCTGCGTGCGCGCATCGAGGCGCTCAAAAAAGACATTGCCTCGACCGAGGGCGACCGCACCGAGGCCGCTGACGCACTGCGCGAATCCGAGCGCGCCATCTCGGAGGCCAATCGCGCGTTGCGTGATCTGTCCGGCGCGCGCCAAGATGCCGAAAAGCGCCTGCACGAGTTGGGGCGTCAAAGCAAGAGCGCGAAAGCCGGTGCCGACGATCAAACCAAACGCCTCGAACGCCTGATCCGCGACCAGTACATGCACCGTGAGCGCGGCTTTGTGCAGATGCTGTTTTCGGGCGAGAATCCGGCCGCCGCCGCGCGCGAGCTGCACTATGCGAGCTATGCCTCGCGGGCGGAAGCGCGCCTGATCGAAAACCTGCGCGCCAGTCTCAAAGCGTTGCAGACGCTGGCCGGTGCCGCACGCGACAAGTCGGTTGAGCTGGCCGACATCGAAACACGTCAGCGCGCCGAGCGCGTGCAGTTGGCCAGGGAGTCCGAAGCCCGGCGCAAAGTCATGCGCGAGTTGTCGTCAAAAATTCGCACCCAGCGCAAGGAAGTGACGACGCTGGAGCAAAATGAAAAGCGCCTCTCCAACCTGATTCTCAAACTCGCGCAGATGGTGCGCATGCCTGGGTCGAAGCCCGCATCAGATCGGCCCCGGCGCGCAGGTGAGCGCTCCGGCGAGCGCACCGACAGCACGCCGGAAGCAGGCTTTGCAGGGGCCTTCGCCACCCTGAAAGGCAAGCTGCGCCTGCCCACGCGAGGCGAATTGGCGAGCCGCTTCGGCACCCCGCGCGAAGAGGGCGGTACCACCTGGAAGGGCCTCTTCATCAAGGCCGCACCAGGCGAAGACGTCAAGGCCATTGCGCCGGGGCGCGTGGTGTTTGCGGACTGGATGCGCGGCTTCGGCAATCTGCTGATCGTTGATCACGGCGCCGAATACTTAAGCATCTACGGCAACAACGAAACCGTATACAAACAGGCGGGCGAGAATGTGGCCAGTGGCGACATCGTCGCCCGCGTTGGCAATAGCGGAGGCAACCCGGAAACGGGTCTATACTTTGAAGTCCGCTTCAAGGGCGCGCCGTTTGACCCGTTGAGCTGGATCAAGAGGTAACAAGAGGTAACAAGACGTAACAAGCGGCGTTGAGCAGTGAATCAATGCGCAGCGTAACAGTCTGATCGCCGTGCCTTATCCACCACTGCCCGCCGCAACACGCAGTGTGGCAGTGCGCACCCAGATAGGCGCAGGAAATTGCCGTAAATTTCAGCAGCACACATAAACCGTACGGCAGGCAGGACACATTGCAAGGGAGCGCATCATGATGGGCAAATTGAAAAAATCAGGTCTGGTTGGCGTGGGTGTTGCCGCTGGGCTGTTGCTGGGTCTTAACTTTTCGGCCATCGCGCAACGCGAAGCGCGCAGCCCGCTGCCGCTGCCCGAGATTCAGGCACTGGCCGAAGTGTTCGGCAATATCAAGCAGGGCTATGTCGAGCCGGTCGAAGACAAGAAACTGTTGACCGGCGCGGTCAAGGGCATGCTCACCGAGCTCGATCCGCACTCGTCCTACCTCGACCCGGAAGAGAACAAGGAGTTCGAGACCGGCATTCGCGGCGAATTCGGCGGTCTCGGCATTGAAGTGGGCACCGAAGAAGGCTACGTGAAAGTGGTCTCGCCGATTGAAGACACGCCGGCATTCCGCGCCGGCATCAAGGCCAATGACCTCATCATCAAGATTGATGAGACCTCGACCAAGGGCATCACGCTCAACGACGCGGTGAAAAAAATGCGCGGCAAACCGCGCACGTCGATCAAGCTCACGGTGGCGCGCAAGGGCGAAACCAAACCGCTTGAATTCACCCTGGTGCGTGAAGTCATCAAGATTCAAAGTGTCAAATCCAAGGTGACCGAGCCCGGTTATGCGCATCTGCGCATTACGCAATTCCAGGAGCCGACCGTTGCCGATATGGCGCGCCATCTTGATCGCGTCTACAAGGAGTCGAACGGCAAATTGAGCGGCATCATCCTTGATCTGCGCAACAACCCCGGCGGTCTGCTGCATGCGTCGATTGGCGTCTCGGCTGCGTTTCTTGAATCCAAGGCGCTGGTGGTCTCGTCCAACGGCCGTCTGCCGGACACCAAGCACGAGTACCTCGCCTCACCCGATGAATATGCGTTCCGTGCGCGCGAAGACCAGTTGCGCGGCCTGCCCGCCAGCCTGAAAAATGTGCCGATGGTGGTGCTGGTCAATGACGGCTCGGCGTCCGCATCCGAGATCGTCGCCGGTGCCCTGCAAGACCACAAGCGCGCCATCATCATGGGTCAGCAAACCTTCGGCAAAGGCTCGGTGCAGACCAAGATCAATCTGTCCAACGGCGCCGGCATGAAGCTCACCACGGCGCGCTATTACACGCCGTCGGGCCGCTCGATCCAGGCCAAGGGCATCGTGCCCGACTGGCTGGTGACTGAAACGGCGGAGGGCGACAAGCGCCCGTCACGCACGCGTGAAGCGGATCTTGCGGGCCACCTGACCAACGACAAAGACCCGAATGCCGAGAAAGAGGCGGTTGCCAAACCTGAAGCCAAGCCGGAAGCAAAACCTGCCGACAAACCGGACGCAAAAAAGGAAGATGACAAGCCGCCGGTACGCCTCGAATACGGCAGTAAAGAAGACTTCCAGTACCAGCAAGCCATCAACTTCCTCAAGGGCCTGCCGGTGAAGGGTGAGAAGTCGAAAGAGTTGCCCGGCGCCAAGACGGCAGACACCAAGAAGTAAGAGGGCAATCGCGTGTGAAAAGAGGCCGCCCGCTCACGCCGGCGGCCTTTGTTTTGGCGGATCCGCGGGTAAGCCTGCGCGACGATTAAGACCATGAACGACGACCTGTTGCTGCGTTACTCGCGCCATATCCTCCTGCCGCAGATCGGCATCGAAGGGCAGGAGCGCATCGTTGCCGGCCATGCCCTCGTGATCGGTGCCGGTGGGTTGGGTTCGCCTGCCACGCTGTATCTCGCCACCGCGGGCGCCGGCACGATCACCATCGCCGATGGCGATGTGGTCGATCTCACCAATCTGCAACGCCAGATATTGCATACGACGGCGAGCGTCGGCACGCCCAAAGTGGCGTCGGCGCGCGACACCATCGCGCGCTACAACCCCGAGGTCAACGTGATCGCGTTGCAAGAACGCGCCGAGGGGGAGCGCCTTGATGCGCTCGTCGCGCAAGCCGATGTCGTGCTTGACTGCTGCGACAACTTCAACACCCGTCACGCCGTTAATCGCGCCTGCGTCAAATACAAAAAGCCGCTGGTGTCAGGTGCCGCGATTCGTTTCGACGGGCAAGTGAGTGTGTTCGACATGCGCGACGCTAGTGCGCCCTGCTATCACTGCCTGTTCCCCGAGGGGCAAGAGGTGGAGGAACTGCGCTGCGCGGTCACTGGCGTGTTTGCCCCGATTACCGGCATCATCGGCGCGGTGCAGGCGGCAGAGGCCTTGAAGGTGCTCAGCGGCACAGGTGACACGCTCAAGGGCCGTTTGCTGTTGCTCGATGGCCTTTCGATGGAGTGGCGTAGCGTCAACGTCAAACGCGATGCCGGATGTGCGGTGTGCGGCAGTTCGGAACCTGCCGCAAGCGTTTAGCATTCCGGGGTAATACGCCGGAAAGCCTTGGTGGGTGCTCATTTCCGCAGCTCTGCCTTGAAGACGCGCATCCACCAACGGCTACAGGCCGCCTTGCCAAGACCAAACAGGCGGCGCCTCACCCCAGCATCAACGGCAACTGCTTCTCAAATCCGTCGACCGGATTTTTCTTGAAACCGCTCTTGGCAAACTGGTGCCAGCGGCCGGTGACGAAGCACATCAGCACATTGGCCTGCGCGGTCACGTCGAGTGCCTGCGGCAGCTCATTCTGGGTGATCGCAATGCGGATGCTTTGCTTCAACGAGGCCTCAAGCTTGTCGGTGAGCGCGTTGATGCGCACCTGCAGGCGCGCGTCTTCGTTCATCAGCGCGTCACCGATCAGCACGCGCGTCATGCCGGGGTTTTGCTGGGCGAATTTGAGCATCAGCATCATCACAGCGCCAAGCTGCTTGATGCCCTCGGTCTCTTCCGCCGTAATCTTGTTGATGACGGTGAGCAGTGAGGTTTCGATGAATTCGATCAGCCCTTCGAACATCTGCGCCTTGCTCGCGAAATGGCGGTAGAGCGCCGCTTCGGATACATCGAGTTTTTTCGCCATCGCGGCGGTGGTGATTTTTTCGCCCTTCGGGTTCTCCAGCATTTGCGCGATGAGCTGGAGAATCTGGGTCTTGCGTTCGCCGGTGCGAGGTGCCATAGAGTGATCCCTTGCTGCCTAGATGAGCCTTGCGTGACAAGGCTTTTGTAGATGGAGCACGGAGTGTACCCGCAGATGTACGTGCGATGGCATGGCGCGCGCACGCGGCAGTGCCGTCGCGCTGGCGGGCGCATCGGTGAAGGAGTCTGACGCCGGCCCGGCAATCCACACGGTGCGCAAACCGAGCTTGTGCGCAGTCTTGAGGTTGTCCAGATTGTCTTCCACCATCACCGCATGCGAGGCGGACACACCGTGACGCGCGAGAATTTTGCGCAGCGAAGATGCCGCCGGCTTGGGTACGAAGCGCATCGACTCGATGGTTTCAATCGCGTCGAAATAGCGCAGCGCGCCCATCGCGCGCAGCACCTGCATCACGTAGTGGCGCGGTGCGTTCGACACCAAAATTTTGCGGCCGGGCAAATGCTTTAACCAGCGGCACACTGCGCGGTCAAAATCGATCACGTCGTGCATGTCGGGAAACTGATGCGTCTCGGAAAGAAAATGGCGCGGGTCGGTGCCGTGGCGTTTCATCAGGCCGAGCAGGGTCGCCCCGTAGCGCTGCCAGTATTGCTGGCGCAGTTGGTTCGCTTCGGCCTCGGCCAGGTCGAGATGGCGCATCACGTACTCGGTCATCGAACGGTTCATGCGGCCAAAGATGACCGGCGTCGCGCGATGCAAGGTGTCGTCCAGGTCGATCAGCCAGACGCGGCCAGAACGTGCGACGGGGGATGCGATGGCGCGGGAAGGTGCGGGGGAACGGCGCAAATCAGGTTGGCGGCGCAAATTGTGGGAGGGCATTGAGTGGGATGCAAGGCTGCATGTGAGCATATTGCTACACTTTGACGATGAGATTGTCGCCCAGCTTCACGCTTGACCAGTTGATCCACTCGGACACTGCGCAACAGCATGGTATTGACAATCGCCCGCTTGACGCGCACCTGCCCAATCTGCGGCGGCTGGCGGCGGCGCTGGAAGCCATCCAGAAGCTGCTGCGGCAGCCGCTGTTCATCACCAGCGCCTATCGCAACCCCGAGGTCAACAAGCTGGTGGGTGGGGTACCTGCCTCAAAACATGCGCTCGGTCTCGCCGCCGATTTTGTCTGCCCTGCCTTAGGCGAACCGCTCGCAATCGCGCGCGCCATTGCTGTATCCGCCATTGAGTACGACCAGTTGATTCACGAGTACGGGCGCTGGGTGCACCTGGGCCTGGCACCGCCCGGTGTTGCGCCACGTGCGCAATTGCTGACGATTTGTTCTGGCGCGGGAGGCTATCAGGACGGGCTGTTGCCTTGCCCAGGCGCGAGTGTCAAAGGCAAGGCGGCACCTGTGGTACCTGCAGCATCGACGGCACCATCGGCACCATCGGCATCATCGGCACCATCGGCACCATCGGCAACGTCAGCTCCATCGGCAACGTCAGCAACCCGCCGCTGATCGCTCGCGCAGCGCTCAATAGCCGCGCCACCAGCGATGCAATAGCGCACCGCCGCTCATCGCCAATACGAACACGATGGCATCGCGCCCGAGTGTGGACAGCGCCGTGAGCGCGGGGCCAGGACAGTAACCACCGATGCCCCAGCCGATGCCGAACAGCACCGCGCCGATTACCAGCGGTGTATCGATATCTTGCGACGCCGGCAGTTGCAGTGCGCCGCCGAACAGAGCAAGCGGCCGCCGCGTGACAAAGCGGAATGCAATCACAGTGACGCTGACCGCGCCGCCCAGCACCAGCAGCAGACTCGGATCCCAGGTGCCGGTCACGTCGAGAAAATTGAGCACCTTGGCAGGCTGGCTCATGCCGGAGATCCACAGCCCAAGACCGAACACCAAGCCGCCCGCGAACATCGAAAGGTGGCGCATCATGCTGCACCGCCGATCACATGGCGCATCACGAAGGTGGTGAGCATGCCGGTGCCGAGGAACAACACTACCGCCACCAGCGAGCGCACCGACAAGCGGCCGAGGCCGCACACGCCGTGGCCACTGGTGCAGCCAGCACCCATGCGCGTGCCGAAGCCCACCAGCAGGCCCGCCAGCACGATCCAGCCGATCGATAAGCCCGAACCCGGCAGCGCGGCGGCGCCAAACACGGCTTGATCGACAAAGCCCGCCGCAATCAGGCCGAGCACAAAAGCCCAGCGCCAGGCGGTGTCACCTGCCTTGGGCAGCAACAAGCCGCTGACGATGCCAGAGATGCCCGCAATGCGCCCGTGCGCCAGCAGCAGCCAAACCGACGCGAGGCCGATCAGGATGCCGCCCGCAAGTGCCGGGCCGGGGGTGAAGTTCACGATGGTCATGGGTGGTTTCCTCTAAGGAGATGTTCAATGCTGCGACGCCGCGTGACTTTCAATATTTAATACATTAGTATTATCTAATATTCTGAGATAAAAAAATTTGCAACCTTCTCGAATTTTCCGGTTGAATGCATTTGTTGCCGCATTTGTTGCCGCATTTGTTGCCGCGTTTGTTGCCGCGTTTGTTGCCGCGTTGTTTGCCCGTTCCATCGTTGACCAAACCACCTCTCATGCTTGCTATTGAATCTTCCGGTCGCTTGCAGCGCGCGCCGGAAAACTTTTTGGGCCCGGAGCAGATTCGCGCGGTGCAAAGCGGGCGCCGTGATTTCCTGCGCGGCGTGCTGCTTGCCGCCAGTGCTGCTGGTGCGGCCGCTGCCGCCGCGCCGGCTCTGGCGCAAACCCCGGCTCCTTCAGCAGCCCAGGGCGAGCGCGCGATCCTTGAGCCACAACCGCACGCCATCACGCTTGGCCAGCCGGTCGCGACCCACGCCTACGGCCTGCCCTCGAAGTTTGAAAAAAATCTGCTGCGGCGTGAGTCGCCTGGCCTCACGCGTGTGGGCGCGGCCTCGGTGTCGTTCTCGCCGCTGCAAGGCATGTTTGGCATCATCACCGCGACTGGCCTGCATTTCGAGCGCCATCATCAGGGCTGGTATGACGTGGATCCGGCGCAGCACCGCTTGATGGTGAATGGGTCTGATCCCAGTCTTTTGAAATCGCCCACCGTGTTCACGATGGACGATCTGATGCGTCTGCCGCCGGTGTCGCGCATGCACTTCATCGAGTGCGGCGCCAACACCGGCATGGAGTGGGGAAACGTGGCGGTGCCGACTGTGCAATACACCCACGGCATGCTCTCGTGCGGTGAATTCACCGGCGTACCGCTGCGTGATGTGCTGGCGCACTGCGGCGCGAATTTCAAGAAGGGCCGCTATGTACTCGCCGAAGGCGGCGATGGCTCCGGCATGACGCGCACGATTCCGATGGAGATGATCGAGTCGGGCGAAGTGCTGCTCGCCTACGGCATGAATGGCGAAATGCTGCGCCCCGAAAACGGCTATCCGCTGCGCCTGGTGGTGCCGGGCGTGCAGGGCGTGTCGTGGGTCAAGTGGCTGCGCCGCATTGAAGTGGGCGATCAACCCTACGCCACCAAGGATGAAGCGGTGCATTACATCGACATGATGTCCGACGGTCAACACCGCCAATACACGTCGATACAGGAAGTCAAATCGGTCATCACCAGCCCGTCCGGTGGGCAGGCCTTGCAGGGCAAAGGCCACTTCAACATCACCGGTCTCGCGTGGAGCGGGCGCGGCAAGATCAAATGGGTTGACGTGAGCGTTGACGGTGGGCGCAACTGGCAGACAGCGACGCTGCAAACCCCGGTGCTCTCGAAGTGCCTCACGCGCTTCAACTTCAGTTGGCGCTGGAGCGGCCAGCCGGCGATTTTGCAAAGCCGCGCCATCGATGACACCGGGCATGTGCAGCCCGCGAAAAAGCAGTTGGCTGCCGTGCGCGGCACGCGCTCGATTTATCACAACAATGCGATTCAGTCCTGGCGCGTGGCGGCGAGTGGTGAGGTGGGCAATGTCCAGATTGGCTAATCGCGTTTTGCCGTTTTCTGCTGTCGCAGCGCTACTACTGGCAGTGCCGCCGCTCGCCGCACAGCCGGCAATCCCGCCGCTGGCACCCAAATTGGTGGTGTCTGTATTTGAGGGCATCGGCCGCCCCGCCACCGCCGCCGAGATCAAGGCATGGGACATCGACGTGCGCCCCGACTTCAAGGGCCTGCCAAAAGGCGCAGGCACTGTCGCGAAAGGCCAGGTGGTGTGGGAGTCGAAGTGTGCGTCGTGCCACGGGGTGTTCGGCGAATCGAACGAAGTGTTCACGCCGATTGCCACCGGCATCGTCAAGGACGATATCAAGACCGGCAAAGCATCGGGGCTGAACAAAAGCGGCATTCAGCGCTCGACAATGATGAAGGTCGCCACGCTCTCGACGCTGTGGGACTACATCAACCGCGCCATGCCATGGAACGCACCGAAGACGCTCACCACCGAAGAAGTCTACGCGGTGACCGCCTACATCTTGAATCTGGCCGACGTGGTGCCGGATGACTTCACGCTGTCGGACGCCAACATCCGTGATACCCAGGCGCGCATGCCCAATCGCAATGGCATGACGCAGCAGCATGCGATGTGGAAAGTCTCGGCCAAGCCCGATGTCAATGGCAGTGCGTGCATGAGCAACTGCGCGACCGATCCCAAGGTGGTCTCGTTTTTGCCCGACTACGCGAAAAATGCGCACGGTAATTTGGCCGAGCAGGTGCGGCCGGTTGGTGGTGTGCGTGGCGTGAACACTGCGGTTGCAAGTGCGGCCGGTCCCGCAGTCGCCTCAGTCGCCTCGGGCGCAGCGGGGGCGGCGGGCGCACTGCAAACAGCCGGCGTGCCCAAACCCCAAACCGAATTCGCTGGCATCAAGGACACCGCCAACAAAGGAACCTGCCTCGCCTGCCACGGCATCGACCGCAAGCTGGTGGGGCCGGGCTTTAACGAGATCGCCGCGAAATACAAAAACAACGACAAGGCCGAATCCTATCTGGCCCACAAAATTCGCAGCGGTGGTCAGGGCGTCTGGGGCGCGATCCCGATGCCGCCGTCGGCCGCCCTCAATGAAAGCGAGGCGGCGCTGCTCGCAAGATGGATCATGAAGGGCACGCCGGAGTAACGCCCGGCGTAAAATTGTCTGGTTAACGCACAGGAGACTTGCCATGAAGCAATTTGATGCACAGCGCCGCGAAGCGCTCAAGGCCGGTGGCGCTACGGCCATCTTCGGACTGTTTTTGAATGCGGGATTGGTGAGCGTTGGCCACGCACAGGGCGCATGGAACCAGGCGGCCTTTACCGCAAAGGGCATCGCTGACGTAGTCAAGGGTCTGGGTGGCTCGGCACCCACGCCGACCAAGGATGTGAGCTGGGGCTCGACCCCGGAGATCGCCGAGAACGGTGCCGTGGTGCCGGTCGCGGTCGAGAGCAAAATTCCCAAGACGGAATCGATTTCGATTCTGGTCGAAAAAAATCCCAGCAGCCTGACGGCATCGTTCACCATTCCGCCCGGCACCGACCCGAGCGTGAGCACACGCGTCAAGATGGGCGAAACGTCGATGGTGCATGCCCTCATCAAGGCCGACGGCAAGTACTACGTCGCCTCGCGTGAAATCAAAGTGACCTTGGGCGGTTGCGGCGGCTAATCGGGTAAACATTCGGCGGCTGCGGCGGCTAAACCAAACAGAGACAGGAGAACACCATGTCAGATCCGATGCGCATTCGCGCCAAAGTCGAAGGCGACAAAACCGTCGTGCGTGTACTGATGAGCCACGAGATGGAAACCGGCCAGCGCAAAGACAGCGCCGGCAAAGTAATTCCCGCGCACTTCATTCAGCAGGTCACCGCTACCCACAACGGCAAGACTGTGTTGTCCGCGCAGTGGGGGCCGGCAATTTCGAAGAACCCGTATTTGCAATTCCAGTTTGCCGGTGCCAAGGTGGGCGACAAGCTGCAAGTCACCTGGGTTGACAACAAGGGCGACAAGCGCACTGACGAAGCGACCATCACCTGAACCAGTCAGCGGGTTGTGCGAGTGCCGCGCGCGCACGTGCGGTGCCATAAAAACGAGGAGACAATATGAGGCAGTGGACCAAGGGCGCGACGCTCACCGCGGTGCTGTGTTCGGCATGGGTTGCCTCGGGCGCAGTGTGGGCGCAGGCCGGGGCCGACACGATCAAAAAGATCGAGGAATACCGCCAGGCGCTCGCAGGCGGCAACCCCGCCGAGCTGTGGGAAGCGCGCGGCGAAGACTTGTGGAAGAAAAAGGCCGGGCCCAAAAACGTCTCGCTCGAAACCTGTGACCTCGGCCTCGGTGCCGGCAAGGTGGCGGGCGCCTACACCGTGTTGCCAAAGTTTTTTGCCGACACCGGCCGCGTAATGGATCTCGAAGCGCGCCTCGTGTATTGCCGCAAGACGATCCAGGGTCTGAGCGATGCCGATGCCAAGCGCCGCCCGTTCGGCAACGGCACCGAGCGCTCCGACAACGAAGCGCTGGTCGCCTTCATCACGTCCGAATCCAAGGGCGTGAAGATGAATGTGGCGATGAGCCATCCCAAAGAGCGCGAGATGTTCGAAATGGGCAAGAAGATGTTTTTCTTCCGCGGCGGCCCGCACGATTTTTCCTGCGCCACTTGCCACTCTGAGTCGGGCAAGCGCATCCGTTTGCAAGACCTGCCCAATCTGACCGAGACCAAGGACGCGCAGCGTGCCTACACCACCTGGCCGGCCTATCGCGTCTCGCAAGGCGAGCTGCGCACCTTTCAGTGGCGTCTGAATGATTGCTTCCGGCAGCAGCGCTTCCCCGAGTTGGAGTTCACTTCTGACGCCTCGATTGCAATCACCATGGTCCTCGCGCGCAACGCCAACGGTGCCGAGTTCAATGCACCGGCCATCAAACGTTGAGACGCGTAGAGAAGCATTGAATCGCGTACTCGGCAAAACATTCAATTGGTGAAACGATGAAACGCGCAAAAACGCAAAAATGCTTCGGCCTGCGACCCGCTCCCAGAGCCGCTCTACAAGGATAATCAGCATGAAACCGTTGACTGGAGCCATTCTTGGCGTGGGCGCCGTAGCCATTTTGGCAGGTTGCGCCACCACCCTGAGCGACGCCGACCTCGCCAAACAGGCCGTTGAGGTTTTGCGTGCCTCGTTCAAGGAGCGTGGCCAGGCCAAGCTCGACCGCCTCAATCAAGACAGCCCGCAGGCGCAATGCAGCATCAGCGATGGCTCGGTGTTGTCCAAAGAAGCGCTCGCTGCGCTCGAAAAAGCGCAATTCGACCTTATCAAATATCCGGCGGACGGCAAGCTGCTCGGCGATTGGCGCGAGGGCGAGAAGATCGCGCAGACCGGCGTCGGCAAACAGTTCAGCGACAACCCGGCCACACCGGCGGGGGGCAACTGCTACGCCTGCCATCAGATGGCGCCTGCGGAGATTTCCTACGGCACCATCGGTCCGAGCCTGCTCGGCTTCGGCAAGTTGCGCGGCAATTCCGAAGCGATCCAAAAATACACCTACGGCAAGATCTACAACCCGCAGGCCTACACCGCGTGTTCGAACATGCCGCGCTTTGGTCACAACAACATCCTCACCGAGACGCAGTTGAAGGACGTAACAGCGCTGCTGCTCGATCCCAATTCGCCGGTCAACAAATAGCGCCGTCTGCCATCGGTCGGGCTGGGCGCAACTCGCCAGTGGTGGATCGTGTGGAGGCAAGAGGGCGGCGCGAACCGCCCTTTTTTGCCGCAATGAATATCAGTATCTGCTAATGCACATCGGGACACGCCGCCCGCCTCTGACCCTGAGCTTTGGAACCTTGATATGAACCGCCGCGAATTCCTCAACTTGCTCGCTTGCGCCTCGGCCAGCGGCCTCGCCCTCGATGGCAGCGATGCGCTGGCGGTTGATCCAGCTGCGAGCCTCTACGACTTCAATGCCTTCGGCAACGTCCACGTGATGCATTTCACCGATTGCCATGCGCAATTGCTGCCGGTGTATTTCCGCGAACCGAATGTGAATCTCGGCGTGGCCGATGCCGTGGGCCGCCCGCCGCATCTGGTCGGTACCGCGCTGCTCAATTACTTCAAGATGAACCCGATGGCCGCACCCGCCGGCTACGCGCGTGACCTCGCGCGCAACACGGCACACGCTTTTACTCACCTTGACTTCGCGCGCGCCGCCAAACTCTACGGCAAGACCGGAGGCTTCGCGCATCTCGCCACGCTGGTCAAAAAGCTGCGTGCCGCGCGCCCCAATGCCTTGCTGCTCGACGGCGGCGACACCTGGCAAGGGTCGGCCACCGCGCTCTGGAGCCGCGGCCAGGACATGGTCGACGCCTGCAAACTGCTCGGCGTTGATGTGATGACCGGCCACTGGGAGTTCACCCTCGGCGCCAAGCGTGTTGAAGAAATCGTCAACAATGACTTCAAAGGCAAGATTGATTTTGTCGCGCAGAACATCAAGACCGCCGACTTCGGTGACCCGGTGTTCCCGCCCTATGTGATGAAGGAAATGAACGGCGTGCCGGTCGCCATCGTCGGCCAGGCCTTCCCCTACACGCCCATCGCCAATCCGCGCTACATGGTCGCCGAATGGAATTTCGGCATCCAGGAAGAAGCGATGCAAAAGACCGTCAACGACGCGCGCGCCAAGGGCGCTGCCGCGGTGATTCTGTTGTCGCACAACGGCATGGATGTCGATATCAAGATGGCTTCGCGTGTCACCGGCATCGACGCCATCATGGGCGGCCACACGCACGATGGCGTGCCGCAACCGCTGATCGTCAAGAACGCCTCGGGCCAGACCCTGGTTACCAACGCCGGCAGCAACACCAAGTTTCTCGGCGTGCTCGACCTGGAAGTCAAGGACAAGCGCGTCACCGACTTTCGCTACAAGCTGCTGCCGGTTTTCTCCAACTACTTGCGTGCCGATGCAGACATGCAGGCGCACATCGACAAGGTGCGCGCGCCGCACAAAGCCAAACTCGACGAGAAGCTCGCCGTCACGCAAGACCTGTTGTACCGGCGCGGCAATTTCAACGGCACGCTCGATCAGGTGATTCTCAATGCCTTGATGGAAACCAAAAACGCCCCCATCGCGTTCTCGCCCGGCTTCCGCTGGGGCACTTCGCTGCTGCCAGGGCAGGCGATCACGATGGATCACGTGATGGATCAAACCGCCATCACCTATCCTTACGTCACGGTCAACGAACTCTCCGGCGAGCAGATCAAGACCATCATGGAAGACGTGTGCGACAACCTGTTCAACCCTGACCCTTATTACCAGCAAGGCGGCGACATGGTGCGCGTCGGCGGCATGACCTACGCGTGCGACCCGAACGCCAAAATGGGTGGGCGCATCAGCGACATGCGCGTTGGCGGCAAAGCGATTGAGGCGGACAAAAAATACAAGGTGGCCGGATGGGCGCCGGTGTCTGAGGCGGCACGCGACCAGGGCGGCGAGCCGATTTGGGACTTGGTCGCCAACTACATGCGCGCGAAAAAAGTCATCAAGCCGGTCAAGCTCAATCTGCCGGTCATCAAGGGCATGGCTGGCAACCCTGGCATCGCGTGAGCACCGTGCGCGCTGCCGTACCGATTGATGCTTCGCGCAAAATTGTGTCGACTCAGAGCCACCGGCGCCCGATACGCGCGTGGTGGCAGGTCTGCTGCGGCGCATTCGCAATGCTGTTGGCCAGCGGGGCCGGCCCGGCCTGTGCAGTCGAGGTGCGTTTTGAGCCTGTCGCTCCCGGCATCTACGCACACATCGGCGACAAAGGCGCGCGCACCGTCGAGAACGCAGGCCTGAACGCCAACATCGGCCTGATCGTCGCGCCGGGCGGGGCGATCCTGATTGACAGTGGCGCAACCTTTTCCTCGGCGTGTGACATTCACGCGGCCGTCAAACGCGTCACTACGCTGCCGGTGAAGTGGGTCATCAACACCGGTGGGCAAGATCACCGCTGGCTCGGCAACGGCTATTTCGCCGCGCAAGGCGCAGAGCTGATCGCCCACGCCAGTGCGCGTGCCGACATGCTGGCGCGTGGCGGCGATCAGATGCAGGCGCTGCGGCAAACCCTGGGCAGCAAAGTCGACGGCACCACCCCAATGCTGCCCACACGCCTCATCGAAGGCCGCGATGCCGTGCTCGAACTCGGTGGCCTCAATCTGGAACTGCGCCATCGCGGTGCGGCGCATACGCCGGGTGATTTGATGATTCGTGTGCCAGTGGTCAATACAGTGTTCAGCGGCGACGTGGTCTATGTCGAGCGCATGCTCGGCGTGATTCCGGTCAGCAACACCCGTACCTGGCTCGAAGCCTTCGATGCACTGGCTCAATGGAATCCCGCCATCATCGTGCCCGGTCATGGCGCCGTCACCACACTCGCTATCGCGCGGCGCGACACGCGCGACTACCTCACCGCGTTGCGCGTCCACATGAAAAAAGCGGTCGATGATGGCACCGACGTGTCGGCCGCGATCAAGAGCTTCCCGCTCGGTGAATTTGCCAAGTTGCTGGTCGCAGCGGAAATTCACCCCGGCAACGCCAGCCGAACGTATCTGGAGTTGGAGCGCGAATAAGCGCGCAAGCGGGCGCGTGGTGCGCGTGGTGCGCGTGGTGCAAAGGGGGGGGCGACATACACGACAGCGCGTTAAGCTTCCAGCTTCAATCAAGCCATGCATCCGGAGCCAACATGAGCATGACAATTCGCACCGTCACCCCCGCCGACGAAGCCCGTTGGCGCGAACTGTGGGCCGGCTACTGCACGTTCTACGAAGTCACCATGAGCGAAGCGGTGACGGCGCACACCTGGCAACGCATTCTCAATCCAGCCTCGCCCGTGCATTGCATCGTCTCGTGCGACGCGGCGGGCAGGGTGCAGGGCATCTGCAACTACATCCTGCACGACAACACCTGGACCCTCACGCCAGTGTGCTACCTCGAAGACCTGTTCGTAGACCCTGCAGTGCGCGGCCAGCAATTCGGCAAAGCGCTGATCGACTGGCTCAACGTGCAAATGAAGGTGCTTGGCTGGTCCCGCATTTACTGGATGACCAAGGAAGACAACGCCTACGCGCGCCGTCTCTACGACTGCTACACGCCGCGTGATGCATTTGTGCGCTACGTGATTCGCAACTGATCCGGTCCCCTCGAAAGAAGGGCTCCTGGAGCCGCTTTCAGGTGATTGGGCCACAAGAAAAGTTACGCGGCCAAGGGCATCCGCGCCTTGACCGCCGCCATCGCCTTGGCCTGGGTGATATCGCCGGCGTGGCCCGACGCGTAAAGACAGCAGGCAAGCTGGTTGATGATCGGCGCCGGGACCGGATGGGCGCCATCGAGCGTCTCGCGGATCCACTGCGCGGTGGTGCGCGCATCGCAATCATCGGGCAGGGCGGGCAGTTGCTTGATCGAGCCGTGCTCGGCTTCGAACAGCACTTCGCAGGCGCCGTCGCTGATGTATTCAATCTGCGGGCGGCGCTTGGGGTTGGCGAAAGCTTCGCCCTCGGTGCCACGCATCAGCAGTGCGCGGCTGCCCGATTCAATGAAGAAGTCGCGCATCTTGTCGGCATAGGCGGGGTGGGTGACGCTGACCATGCGCAGTCCGCCCCCGCCAAAGGGGTCGATCAGTTTGGCCAGCGTGTGGGCGGCGGAGCGCAGGCCGAGGCGGCTGCGCAACGCGAGCAGGTTGGACAGGCCCGGCGCCAGCGCGCCGATCGGCACAAAGGCGAGGCCGTCGCGTAACAGCGCGTCCTGCGCCTGACGGCTGTTGGCTTGCGGCAGCACACCGAGTTCACGAAACACGTAGGCGGCGGCCACGCGACCTTCGCTCTCAAGCACGCCGTGCACCAGCACCGGCACTTGCAGGCGCTTGAGCAACAAGACCAGGAGCGGCATCAGGTTGGCCTGGCGGCGCGCGCCGTTGTAACTCGGAATGATGACGGGGCGCACCCCGGCCGGCCGGGGTGCACCATCGGCGACGCCATCGCGCCCTGCGGGCGCCTTCAGTTGCACGATGCGCTCGTCAAGCGCGGCGTGAAAACCGAGCAGCTCGGTGAGTGATTCGGTCTTGAAGCGCAGGGCGATAAGCAGCGCGCCCAACTCAAGATCAGGCACGCCGCCATCGAGCATGGCGCCAAACAATTTTTTCGCTTCGTCAAACGGCAGGTCGCGCGCACCGCGCTCGCCGCGGCCGACTTCCTTGAGATAGGCGGCGTAACTCATGCGGTTTCCTTCAAGGGTGCCGTCGCGACGGCGGGCTGGGGGTTGCCGCTCGGTTTGCCGGCGCCGGCCTGCACCATGCGCCGCAACTCGGGCACGCAAGAGCCGCACGAGGTGCCGCAGTGCAATTCGCTTTGCAATTGATCGAGACCGGCGCCGTTGGTGATCGCTTGCATGATGTCGGCTTCCGCTACGTAGAGGCAGTTGCAGACTATACGCCCGCGTGCCACGCTGCCCCTGGGCGGCGTGGCGACGGGCGCCAGCAACCAGGGGCGCACCGCTTCGAGCGAGGCGCGGCCGATCATCATGCCCTTCAACCATTCGGCGGCCGCGGTTTCACCTGAAAGGCAAAACGCCGTCATCACGCCGTCGTCGATGCGCGCGGCTTTTTCGACGCGCCGCGCTGCGTCAACGTAGCGCATCACGCTGGCTGGTTCGTCGAGCATCATCAAGTGGTCAAGTTCGTCGAGCCAGGCCTCGGGAACCGGCTCGGCGTGGTAACCGCGCAGCACGACGATGCCTTCGTCGCGCCCGGCAAGCGAGAGGCTGGCGTAGTCGAAACGGCGCAGTACCGGCTTCAGGGCTTCGTTCAGTTTGGCAATGGCCTCGGGCGCTGTGGCGGCACGCATTGCCACCACGCGATGCGGCAGCCTGGCGCGCGTCACTTCAATTGCCGCCGCTTTGAGCTCGGGCTGCTTGGAGAAGGGATCAAAGGCCGGCACCGTCACTGTGTTGACGCCATAGCCCTTCATGAATTGCGCGCCCCAGTGCATCGGCATGAAGGCCTGGCCGATGCGCACGCCATCGGCGCTTTCCACGCGCACCACGAATTGGCCGCGCCGCGATGACACCTGCGCTAGTTCGCCAGAGGTGAGGCCACGTCGTGCAAGGTCGGCCGGGTGAAGCGTGAGCAGGGGTTCTTCGACGTGGCTGAACAGCCGCGCCGTGCGCCCGGTGCGGCTCATGCCATGCCACTGATCGCGCAGGCGGCCGGTGGTCAGTTGCAGCGGGTATTGCGCGTTGACTGGTTCCTTGACTCCGACGTAGGGCGTGACCACAAAGCGTGCGCGACCGTTGGCGGTGGGGAATTTGCCGTTTTCATAGAGGCGCTGTTTGCCGCTGGTTGCGCCGGTGGGGTAGGGCCATTGCTGCGGTCCTTGCGCATCGAGCAGGGTGTAGCTCAGACCGGTGATGTCGAGGTCACGCCCGCGGGTGGACTCGCGGTGCTCGTTCCAGATGGCTTCGGGCGTAGCGTGGGCGAACATGCGCTGCGCCAATTCGGCTTTGCCCAGCTGCGCGCCGAGGCGCAGTGCGAACTGATTGACGATGTCCCAGTCATGTTTGACCTCGCCCGGCGGCGGCACAGCCGGGAACACGCGCGTGATGCGCCGCTCGGAGTTGGTGACGGTACCGTGCTTTTCGCCCCACGTGGAGGCCGGCAGCAGCACGTCGGCAAACTCGACGGTGTCGGTGTTGCCGAAGGATTCCTGCACGACGACAAACGGGCAGTTGCCGAGCGCTTCGCGCACCAGCGTGAGATCGGGCATCGATTGCGCGGGGTTGGTACAGGCGATCCACAGCGCCTTGATCTCGCCTTTGCGCGCGGCTTCGAACATTTCGACGGCGGTCTTGCCGGGCTTGTCGGGCACATTGGCGACGCCCCAGAGCGCGGCGACTTCGGCACGCTCGGCCGGGTTGGCCATGTCGCGATGTGCCGAGATCAGGTTGGCCAGTCCACCGACCTCGCGCCCGCCCATCGCATTGGGCTGGCCGGTGAGCGAGAACGGCCCCGCACCCGCCTTGCCGATCTGCCCGGTGGCGAGGTGCAGATTGATCAGCGCGGCGTTGTTGTGGGTACCGTGCCAGGATTGATTGAGGCCCTGGCAGTACAGCGAGAGTGCGGCGCGCGCGTTGCCGAACATGTGGGCGGCGGCAACGATGGCCGCTTCGGTCACACCGCAGATGCGTGCCGCTGCTGCCGGGGTCATGTCGCGCACCGAATCCTTGAGCGCATCAAAGCCGCTGGTGGAGGCGGCGATGAAGGCACGGTCACTCAGACCCTCCCACAGCAGCACGTGGAGCATGGCCTGGTAAAGAGCGATGTCCGTGCCGGGCAGGATTTGCAGATGCAGGTCGGCATCGGTCGCCGTGTCAGTCTTGCGCGGATCGACGACGATGGTTTTTACCGG
>JANPAR010000180.1:0-35532 GCA_031430015.1 Burkholderiales bacterium | reverse complement strand
TCTTCACATGCTCGACCAGCTCGCGCATGTTGGCAGCGGGAAAGTCGGGGCGCGTCACCAGCATCAGATTGGCGGTCACCAGACGCGACACCGGCACGAAATCGCGCACCGTGTCATACGGCACCTTTGAGTAGAGGTGCGGGTTGAGCGTGAACACCGAGTCAGAGGCGACCAGCAGGGTGTAACCATCGCCAGGCGATTTGGCGACCGATTCGGCGGCGATCATTTCATTGGCGCCGGGGCGGTTGTCGACCACTACGGGCTGGCCCCAAGCTTCGGAGAGTTTCTGCCCGAGGCCACGCACCAGCACATCAGCCGGGCCGCCCGCCGGGTAAGGCACGACGATGCGCACTGGACGTGACGGGTAGGCCTGCGGCCAAGCCTGCCCCGCCGTTAACAACGCACTGAGCGTAAGTGCAAGCGAAGCAGCGGTTCGATACACGTTTTTCATGACGATCTCCTCGTTTTTGGTGTGCTGTAGTATCGGCTCCCGGCCAGAGGAGATGTGGAGAAGTGGGAAAGTGCAATGGCTCGGGGAAAGTGTAGCGCAGGCGCTTTGCGGCGCTGCGGGCGCGAACCCTGTGGACTACGTACGGAAGGCGTGCGTAACAAGAGCGAATGGAACGAAAGGATAAACATGTTCTACGGCGAAATTGAAGGCAGCGGTTTTGAAGTGATCGAACCGGAGTTCGCGCTCTGCTTCGTCGGCCACGCGCGCGTGGAGCGCCTGTTCACCGGCTGCCGCTGGGCCGAGGGACCGGCCTGGTTTGGCGGCGGGCGTTATCTGTTGTGGTCGGATCTGCCGGGCAATCGCATCATGCGTTACGACGACACCGATGGTTCGGTGTCGGTATTTCGCGAGCCGTCGGGCTTCACCAACGGCAACACGGTGGATCGCGAAGGGCGGCTGGTGTCGTGCGAGCACGGCAACCGGCGCGTGACGCGCACCGGGCACGATGGCGCGATCACGGTGCTGGCCGATCGCTATGAAGGCAAGCGGCTCAACTCGCCCAACGACGTGGTGGTCAAGTCCGATGGCTCGGTATGGTTCAGTGACCCCGACTACGGCATCATCGCCGACTACGAAGGCAGCGTCGCGCCGCGCGAGCAGGACGGCTGCCATGTGTATCGCATCGATCCGGCGAGCGGGTTGGTTACGCGCGTAGCGAGCGATTTTCATCACCCCAATGGCCTCGCGTTTTCGCGCGATGAGAAGTTCCTTTTCATCGCCGACAGCGGCGCAACGGAAGACGCCGCCGCGCCGCGCCACATTCGCAAACTGACGGTCAATCCCGACGGCAAGACCCTTGGCGCATCCACCGTGTTTGCTACCTGTACGGCGGGCGTGTTCGATGGTTTTCGCATCGACGCTGCCGGGCGCATCTGGACCAGTTGTGCCGAGGGTGTGCATTGCTATCGAAGCGACGGCACGCTGATCGGCAAGGTACGCATACCCGAGATGTGCGGCAATGTCGAGATCGGCGGACTGAAGCGCAACCGTTTGTTTATTTGCGGTACGACGTCGCTGTATTCGGTTTACCTGAAAGTAAACGGCTGACCGGGTAAAGCGGCAGCGCGCGGGGCGGTTTCGCGCGACCGTGTGCGCAACCTACAAGCCCGCAGTACGCTCCAGCGCTCGCAACGTGCCCCGCGCAATCCGCCGAATTGAGGGGTGAAATGGCCGCGTTTGTGGCCGATGCATACACTGCTGCGCCCGGCATGATGTTCCCCTGATTCGCTCCGCGGGGAGCCGGCTCCGCCATGATCATGCCCGCCCTATCGCAGCACACGGCAACACAAAAACGCGTCAGCATCGAGCAGTTGAAGCCCGGCATGTTCATTCATGACCTCGGCACCGACTGGATGTCGCACGGTTTCCTGAAGTCGCGCTTCACGCTCAAGCACACCGGGCAAATCGACAAGATTCGGGAAGCGGGGATTCGCGAGTTGTACATCGACGTGTCGCGCGGACTTGATGTCGAAGATGCACCAACGCGTGCCGAGTTCGAGCAAATGCTTGAGACCGGGCTGCACGAGGTCATCGCGGCGCCAAAGCCCGAACCGGCCAAGGTGTCGATCCGCGAAGAGCTGTCGCGCGCGCGCGATATCCAGGCGCGTGCCCACACTGCTGTCAAGAGCATGATGAACGACGTGCGCATGGGCGCCTCGGTCACGCTCGACAAGTTCGAGCCGCTGGTTGAGGAAATGACGGATTCCTTGCTTCGCAACAGTGGCGCGCTGATTTCACTCGGGGCCCTCAAGGACGTTGACGACTACACGTTCCAGCATTGCGTCAGCGTGTCCACATTGATGATTGCGCTGTGCCGGCAACTCGGGCTGGACGCCGATACCACGCGCGAAGCCGCTCTGGGAGCGCTTCTTCACGATGTCGGCAAAATGAAGACGCCGCCCGGCATCCTCAACAAGCCGGGCAAATTCACCGATGCCGAGTTCGCCATCATGAAACGCCACCCGGAGGACGGTCACGCGATGCTGGTCGATACGCCAGGCATCGGCGAGGTGCCGCTGGCCATCACCCTGCATCATCATGAGCGCGTCGATGGCAGCGGCTACCCCCACAGGCTTGCCGGTGACACCATCCCGCATGCAGCACAGATGGCGGCAATTGTTGATGTCTACGACGCCATCTCATCGGACCGTTGCTATCACCAGGGTATGCCGCCACCGGAAGCGGTGCGCAAGATTTTCGAATGGAGCCGCTTTCATTTCAACGCAGAGCTTGTGCAGGCATTCGTGCGCTGCATCGGCATCTATCCGGTCGGCGCACTGGTACGCCTCGATAGCGGGCGGCTGGCGGTAGTCACCCAGCAGAACGAGGCCAATTTGCTCCAGCCCACGGTACGCGTGTTTTTTGATGCCGAGGTTAGACGCCCCGTGTTTCCTGAAACCCTGCACTTGGGCACCCCGCATTCGGGCGATCGCATCGTCAGCCACGAAGACCCTGCCGCATGGGGAGTTGAGCCGATGCAGTACCTGGGCTAATGCGGCGCGCCGCAGGTCACTTGCGGTCTACTGCGGGTCACTGCGGGTCACTGTGTATTGCGACGGTTCGCTGCGCAGCGTTAAGGCCCCGCGCGGCGGCGCTACCGTGCATGGCTCGAAGAACCTTCGCGCCAAGCATCACTGCTTGAAGCACAATAGGGCATGCAATGGACCCTCAAGCGCATGCTGTTGCGCCGCACTCTCCCGCTGGCGCTCGCCTGCACGATTGCCACGTTGCCGGCCGCTGCGCAGGACGCCGCAGCCGTGCCGATGGCCGATTCCCTGGTTGACAATTTCCGCCGCATTCTGCTGCTGCATGAGACTCACCCTGGCCACGCGCCACGCGCGCAGGCCGAGGCCGGGCGCTATTTGTTTTATCAAAACCGCCTGTTGGCGGGACGTTTGGTCGCTGTCCTCGCCAATGACGATGAGCAATGTCTGGCCGTGCTGGCGCATATCGAGAGCGGCGCGCCATGGCGCGATGCTGACCGCCTTGCCCTCGGCGGTGTACTCGGCGAACTGGCGTTGCGCGTTGCCCCCGGCTCGACCTGTGCACCAGCGGTGCAGCGCGCACGCGAATCACTCGCGCTAGTCCGCGCGCGCTACAACAATGAGTTATCCACTGCACTCGGTGGACGCACCGGCACCAGTGGCGTGGCAAGCCGTGCCAGTGACCGTACCGAATGGCAGTCCTATATTGCCTTTTTGAGAATCCAGCTCGCCGGACAAACCCTGGCTCCGGATCTCGGCGCACCGGCCGCACCGCTCGCGCCAGGCATCGAACCTCTGGCGCGGCAGGGCGCACGTGATGAGTGGACTGATGGCGGCCTGCCGCCGCGCGCCCTGCTGCTCACGTTTGATGATGGTCCGCATCCCGTCTACACGCCGCGCATCCTCGACATTCTCGCGCGCTACCGCATCAAGGCGGTGTTTTTTCAGGTGGGGCTGAACATTGCCCGCTTGTCTGCGGCAACCGCGAAGGAGACTACGGTTGCTGCTGCAGCAGGAGTCGCTGCGGAGCCGGTGGGTGCCAACGCGGCGACGGCCCGTGGCGCAGGGATTCCTGATCCACAGATCATCACGCGCATCCTCGCCGAAGGGCATGCGATTGCGAATCACACGCACACGCATCCGCTGTTGCCGCACCTCGACGAACTCAAAGTGACTGCCGAGATAGACCAGACCGAGGCCTTGCTCAGTGCGGCAGCCCACGGTCATCCGGGACGCGCGCCCTTGTTTCGCCCACCCTATGGTGCGCGCAACGATCTGGTGCTGGCCGAGGTCACCGCACGCGGACTGCGCTCGGTGCTGTGGAATATCGATTCACGCGACTGGGCGGATCCGGTTTCGCAGTCCGTTGCGCGCCGGGTGATTGACGAAGCGGTGCGCGAAGGCAGCGGCATCGTGCTGTTCCACGACATTCACGCGCGCGCGCCCGATGCGTTGCCCACTGTGATTGAGGAGTTGCAAAAGCGCGGCTTCCGCTTTGCGCGCTATGCTGACGGCAAGTTGTTAGTGGATCCGTGAGCCACGCGCACCACCATCACTCGCCGCAATCACTCTTGGTCAACTCTGCCGGAAACCGCCATGACGACGATTCGATCCCTCACCGCCCGCGCCGTATTTGTGCCGATGACGCGCCCGCTGCACACTTCGACTGGCGCCATCGACAAGGTGCCGCTGGTGCTGATCGACCTCGACACCTCCAGTGGTGCGGTGGGCCGCAGCTATCTGTTCACGGTGACGCCGCTGGCGCTCAAGGCACAGGTCGCGCTGCTCGATGACATGGCGGCCCTGATCGTGGGGCAGCCACTCGCCCCGATCGATATCGAGCAGATGCTCAACAAGCGCTTCACATTGCTCGGCGCCACGGGCCTCGTGGGCATGGCGATCTCGGGTATCGACATGGCCACGTGGGACGCGAAGGCGATTGAAGCGGGCCTGCCGCTGGCGCGTTTGCTCAGTGGCGGGATCAAGCCCATCAAGGCCTACAACAGTTGCGGTCTCGGTCTAATGGGACCAGAAAAAGTGGCGCGAGAGGCTGTCGAGCTGTTGCAAGGCGGCTTCTCTGGCGTAAAGCTGCGCTTGGGCTACGCCACACTAGAAGAAGACATTGCCGCCGTCCATGCCGTGCGCGCAGCGATTCCCGCGAGTGTGCATATCATGACGGACTACAACCAGGCACTCACACCCGTCGAGGCGATCCGCCGTGGTCACGCACTCGATGCGCTGGGCCTCACGTGGATTGAAGAGCCGGTGCGCGCCGACGACCACGCCGGCAACGCGCAGGTGGCCGCCGCCCTCAAGACACCGGTACAGATCGGCGAGAACTATTGGGGCCCGCGCGACATGGCGCGCGCCATTGCCGCGCACGCGAGCGACTACGTGATGCCCGATCTCGAACGCATCGGCGGCGTGTCCGGCTGGCTGCGCGCGGCGGCGATTGCCGATGCGGCGGCGCTGCCGATGTCGACGCATCTGTTCCCCGAGATGAGTGCGCACCTGATGTGCGTGACACCGACGGCGCATTGGCTGGAGTATGTCGATTGGGCCAATGCGGTGTTGAAAACGCCGCTGGAGATTCGCGATGGCCACGCGATCATACGCAACGAACCGGGCAGCGGCCTGAAGTGGGATGAAGCCGCGGTGACCCGATACGCCTACAGATAGGAAATGCCCGAAACCCTTGGTGGACAAGGGTTTCGGGGCACTGACCGACTGCGTTGAGTGGTGCTCAGTGCTTGTGTTCGCCCTCCTTGCCGTCTTTGTCGGACGTGGTACCTGACCCGTGCATGCGCGCTTGCATCGCGGCCATCCCGGCGTGGTTTTTCTCCATGTCGCCGTGTTTGCCGTGCATGCCCTGCATTCCTTGCATACGGCCCTGCATCGGCCCCCCCTTGCGGTCGTGTTGATGGGTGCCTTTGCCATCAGCAGGGCAAGCCTTGCCGTCAGCCTGGGTGCAGGGTTGACCCTCAGATCGTGCTTCGCCGTGCGCATAGGCGGCCAGGCCCAGGGTGGCGAACACGGTTGCGACGCCGGCAGTGATGAGAGTGCGTTTCATGTGAATGTCCTTTCGGTAGTGGAAAAGTGGCGGCAAGGCGCCACACACACGAACCCCAGTGCGCATGGTCTTGTCCACGAGATAGATAGGGACAAGCGCAGCCATTTCCACCCGATGTTTGTAACCAGTCGTTTCCAGGGCGCACCCCGTGCCAGGCAACGCCGCGCCGCTGGCGCTCTTACTCCTGCGGCAAGCCCGCCAGCGCGTTATTGCGCTTCTTGACGCGGTAAATCGCCAACTCGCTGTTGACGTTGGGGTTCTCAGTCACCGGCTTGCCATTGGCCAGCGCGATGCGCTCGGCGACAGACAGCCCGACCTGCTCGCACAGATCTTCGAAATCAAGCAAGGTACACAGATGCACATTCGGCGTGTCGTGCCATTGATAGGGCAGCACGCTTGACACCGGCATACGCCCGGCTTCGAGTTGCTTGAAGTTGGGTGCGTAGCGCAGATTGGGGAAGCTGACGATGGCTTCTTTGCCGACGCGGGTGATCTCGTGCATGAGGCCTTCGATGTTGTGCATTGCCTGCAGGGTTTGCGACAGGATCACCATGTCAAAAGTGGCGTCGCCAAAGCTGCGCAGCCCGCGCTCCAGATTGCTTTGCAGCACGTTGATGCCGGCTTCAAGCGCGGCGCGCACGTTGGTGTCGTCGATCTCGACGCCATAGCCCTTGACGCCGCGTGCGCGCTTAAGGAACGTGAGCAATGAGCCGTCACCACAACCAAGATCAAGCACCCATGAGCCGGGGCGCACCATGCCGGCGATGATGGTGAAGTCGGGGCGGGTTTTGCCGTGACCATTGCTCTGGCCATTCGAGCTTGCCCCTGTGCTCATGATCCGCCTCCAATACTGTTCCACACCCGCTCGTAGTATGCGCGAGTCAGGGCGTGATAGCGCGGGTCAGTAAGCAAAAATTCGTCATGGCCATGCGGCGCATCGATCTCCGCGTAGCTCACGTTGGTGCGGTTGGCGGTGAGCGCATCGACGATCTCGCGGCTCTTGGCCGGCGAGAAGCGCCAGTCAGTGGTGAACGACACCACGAGAAAGTTGACGTCGCGCGCGGGCGCGAGCGCGGCGGCCAGATTGCCGCCATGCGCCAGTGCCGGGTCGAAATAATCGAGCGCCTTGGTAATCAGGAGATAAGTGTTGGCGTCGAAGTAGCCGGAAAACTTGTCGCCCTGATGGCGCAAATAACTCTCGATTTGAAACTCCGCGCCGTAGCCGTATTGCAGACCGTCGCGCAACGCGCGTCCGAAACGCTCGCCCATCACGTCATCCGATAGATAGGTGATGTGACCGACCATGCGCGCCACGCGCAGACCGTTGGACGGCACCACGCCGTGCTCGTAAAAATGCCCACCGTGAAAATCCGGATCGGTGACGATGGCCTGGCGCGCGACTTCGTTGAAGGCGATGTTCTGCGCCGACAGTTTGGGCGTGGACGCGATCACCAGCGCATGTTTGACGCGCTGCGGATAGGCGATGGCCCATTGCAGCGCCTGCATTGCGCCGAGCGAGCCGCCCATCACGGCGGCGAAGCATTCGATGCCGAGGCGATCGGCGAGCAGGGCTTGCGCGTTGACCCAGTCTTCGACCGTCACCACCGGAAAATCTGCGCCGTACGGCTTGCCGCGCGGCTTGTCTCCCGAGTTGCGGCCTGATGCTGCGTCTGGACCTGGCGTGTCTTGCGTCGCCGGGTTGATGTGCTTCGGCCCTGTCGAGCCGAAGCAACCGCCGAGGTTGTTGACGCCGATGACAAAGAAGCGATTGGTATCAAGCGGCTTGCCGGGGCCGACCATGTTGTCCCACCAGCCTTCGCTGCCGTCGGCGTCGATGCCGGCGACATGATGCGAGGCGTTGAGCGCGTGGCACACCAGCACGGCGTTCGACTTGCCGGCGTTGAGCATGCCGTAAGTCTCGATCATCAACTCGAACGAAGGGATCGACTTGCCGCTCTTGAAGGTGAATGGCGTGTCGAATCGCACCAGTTGCGGCGTGACGTGGCCGACTGAACCAGGCTGCGCGGCCGGTTTCGTCGTAGCTGGTTGCGGCGCTGACGCAGTCGGTGAAACTGCTTGCGTTGTATCTGACACGGTGAGCACCTGCCCAAAAACAAAAACCCGATCGGCTTGGGGCTAATCGGGTTTGCTTTGGGGGGTTTGACCCCAACCGTTTAGCCGCATTTATTCCTCACGTCGGGCCAACGAATCTGCATCCGCTACTGCTCTGGCCTTGGTTCGGGCGCCCGCAATCTGATCGACAAATCGGCGCTGAAAAGAATTATAGCGCGCGGGCGCAGCGCAGGCACGGCGCTCAGTGTGCGGGCGGCACACCCGGTTCGACCGGGCGCTCAAAGCCATCTCGCCGCACGTTGGTACGCGGAGGCCGGTCGGGAAAAGTGGGGCCGTTGAGTGCGAAGTGATGCAGCTTCTCAAGCACAAATTTACGCATCGCCGTGTCCAGCCCCTGCGACTCCTGCAGGAACCGCGCGTTGACTTTGGTGAAGTCGAATGTACCGCCCGCCTGCAAAATCGAGCTTTTCGCCACGATATCGCCGGGCGCATTCGACAATACGCCGTCGTGAAAATAGCCCAAGCCTTCGCGCCAACTCACCGCACGCTCGTCGCGCGGCTTGCCGTAGCAAAGCTGCATGTGAAACAGCTTGTCCGCGCTTGACCAGAGAAACAGATCGAAGAAATCATTCTCGAACCAGAGTTTCTTCACCGCCGGATCGTCTTGACGTGAAACCTTGATCTCGCGCAGATTGGCCATGTGTCAGGCGTCGCGCAAGCGCTCAGGCGTTGAGCACAACGAGTTGCTCGCGCAATTTTTCCGGCTCTTCGGTGCGCAGCATGCGCTTGACGGCGTCTTCGCACTCGGCCAGCGACGATTGCAGAATTTTTTGTTTGACGGCAAGCAGTTGCGCCGGGTGCATTGAGAATTGCGTCAGGCCCATGCCAAGCAGCAGGCGTGTCATCGAGACCTCGCCGGCCATCTCGCCGCATACCGCCACCGGCAATCCGGCTTTGTGTCCGGTCTTGATGGTTTGTGAAATCAGATACAGCACGGCGGGATGCAGCGGATCGTAGAGACCGGAGACTTCATCATCGGTACGATCAATCGCCAGCGTGTACTGAATCAGGTCATTGGTGCCGATCGAAAAGTAACCGAGCTTTTTGGTGAACAAGCCAAGCGACAGTGCCGCTGCAGGGATTTCGATCATGCCGCCCACTTCGACTGAATCGTCGAACGCCTTGCCGGCTGCAGCGAGTTGCCCCTTGGCCTGCGCGACCAGTTCCAGCGCTTGCGTGACTTCGTGCGCGTGCGCAATCATGGGCAGCAGAATCTTCACCTTGCCGAAATGAGAGGCGCGCAGAATGGCGCGCAACTGTGCAAGGAAAATTTGCGGCTCGGCTAGGCAATAGCGGATCGCGCGCAACCCGAGCGCGGGGTTCAGCGTGCCGTGCTGGTGATGCCCGCCTGCCGCCTCGGCATCGATCTGCTTGTCAGCACCAATGTCGAGAGTACGGATCGTCACTGGATGCCCGCGCATCGCTTTCACCACGGCGCGGTAGGCCTCAAACTGCTCGTCTTCGGACGGGCTGTCCTTGCGGTTCATGAACAGGAATTCGGTGCGGAACAATCCCACTCCCGTTGCTCCATTTGCGAGCGCCGACTTGGCATCGTCGGGCAATTCGATATTGGCGTGCAACTCAATCGGCACGCCATCGAGCGTGGCCGCCGGGGCGGTGGCGATGCGTTTGAGTTTTTTGCGTTCGAGGTCAACGCTGCGGCGCTTGAGCAGATATTCGTTGAGCACTGCGGCATCGGGTGCGACGATCAGCACACCCGCGGTGCCGTCGAGGATCAACCAGTCGTCCTCGGCAATCATGTTGCGTGCGTGATGCAGTGCGACGATGGCGGGCAGCGCAAGGCTGCGCGCCATGATGGCAGTGTGCGAGGTTGGGCCACCAACGTCGGTGACGAAGCCGCCGAACTGGTGCTCCTTGAACACCAGCATGTCGGCGGGAGAGAGATCGTGCGCGACCACGATCATCTCGGCTTCCTGCGAGCGCTTCTTGTTGAGCGCCGACTGCATCAGCGTTTGCGCGCCCACCATGCGTTTGAGTACGCGCTCGACCACTTGCGTCACATCATGGCGGCGCTCGCGCAGATACTCGTCTTCAATCTCATCAAACTGTGCCACCAGTGCGTCCATCTGCTGGATCAACGCCCACTCGGCGTTGCACAGGCGCTCGCCGATGATGCGCACCGGCTCCCTGGACAGCATCGGATCCGACAGGATCATCCAGTGCAGATCGATGAATGCGCCCAGATCACCAGGGGCCGAGGTATTGAGGCTGGTATGCAGTGCCTTGAGTTCGTCCTGCACGCCCTTGACCGCCGTCTCAAAGCGCGCGGTCTCGGCCTCAACCTGATTGGCGTCAATCTTGTAGTGCGAGACATTGAGAGCGACAGCAGTGATCAGGTGCGCACGCCCGATGGCGATGCCACTCGAGACCGGGATGCCGTGCAGCGTGAAACTCACCTCGCCCCCCTACTTGCCCTCGCCGAACTTGTCGGCGATCAGCGCCTTGAGCGCGGCCAGTGCCTCCGCCTCGTCAGCCCCGTTGACCTCAAGCTCCACCTTGCTGCCGATACCGGCCGCCAGCATCATCACGCCCATGATGCTCTTGCCGTTGACACGCCGGCCGTTGCGTCCCAGCCATACTTCGCACTTGAACTGCGCTGCGAGCTGGGTCAGCTTGGCCGACGCGCGCGCATGCAAGCCCAACTGGTTGACGATTTCAACTTGCTCCTTCAACGGCATGACAGCAGTCCCCCTTGATTCTGATTTGTCCTTGCGCACCGCCTTCGAGCGCCTTGGCGGTCACCTCGGTGAGCGGCAGATGGCGGTACGCCAGCGCCTTCACCAGCATCGGCAGGTTGACGCCGGTCAGCCCTTCAATATGTGCCGAGTCGAGCAAGCGCCCGCTGATGTTGGCCGGCGTCGCGCCAAAAATATCGGTCAGCACCAGCACGCCGGTGCCATCGTCAATTGCCTTGATGATGTTGTGCGCCTCGGCGAGCCGCGCATCAGTTTGGTCGCCGGGTTGAATGTTGAGCGCTGTGGCGTTGGGCTGCATGCCACCCAGCACATGGGCGGCGCTGGCCAGCAGCGTTTCGCCGAGCGGGCCGTGGGTGATGAGGAGAATGCCAATCATGATTTAGTTCGGGGCGACAGTGCGTCGGTGCAGTACGCACTATAAGCGATACGTTGGCCGTGATATGCGCCGCCGCGCACTCGAACTACCTCGAACACGCGCTCTCAATCGCATCCACAAACATCCCCGCCAGATTCGTTCCGGTCTGATCCATGATTTCGCGAAAACAGGTCGGGCTGGTGACGTTGATTTCGGTGAGGTGCTCGCCGATCACGTCAAGGCCGACCAGCATCAGTCCGCGCTTGATCAGGATGGGGCCGAGGGTCTCGGCAATTTCGCGGTCACGCTTGGTCAACTCGCGCGCGACGCCGGTGCCGCCAGCAGCAAGGTTGCCGCGCGTCTCGCCGGCTTTCGGAATCCGCGCAAGGCAGTAAGGCACCGGTTTGCCATTGATAAGCAGCACGCGCTTGTCGCCATCCTTGATCGCCGGAAGATACTTTTGCGCCATGATGGTTCGCGCGCCGTTGTCGGTCAATGTCTCGATGATCGAGCCGACATTGGGGTCGTCATGACGCACACGGAAGATACCCGCGCCACCCATGCCGTCTAGCGGCTTGAAGATGGTGTCTTGATGCTCGGCGAGAAACGCGCGCAAAGGCGCTTCATCACGTGCCACCAGCGTCGGCGCAGTGAATTGCGGGAATTCGAGAATCGACAATTTTTCGCTGTGATCGCGAATCGCGCGGCCGCTATTGAACACGTGCGCGCCCTGTGTTTCGGCGCGTTCGAGCAGGTAAGTGGAGTAGATGTACTCCATGTCGAACGGCGGATCCTTGCGCATCACCACGGCATCAAATGCCGAGAGGCGCTCTGGGAGCGGCTCTCCAGTCACATACCAGCCGAAACCCGCTTCCACCAAGGGTTTCACAAGAGTGAGTGGGCGTGCATTGGCCCGCACCGCACCGTCGCGCACGAGAAGATCGTTTTGCAGACAGAACGCCAACACGTGGCCGCGCGCGTCGGCCTCACGCATCATCGTGTAGGTGGTGTCCTTGTAGAGCTTGAACGAATCGAGCGGGTCGGCGATGAAGAGGATGCGCATGGGAGCTCAGACCGCGTTCACCGTTTGTTCGAGTTCATACGAAGCCGCCAGACTCGCCAGACGCGCAATCACGCCGTAGGTGTAGAAGCGGTTGTTCTGCGCTGCCGGGTCACCTTCCGGCTCCGGGGTCGCGCCAGCCGACTCGAAGCCAAGCGACTCGAAGTGCGCGCCCGGTGCGTTGAGGTTTTCGGTGATGCCGCGCAGGGTGTTGACGCGGTAGAAGCTGCCGACCACGAAGCGGTCGACCATGTAGATCACCGGCTCGGCTGTTGCGCCGCCGACTTTTTCAATGGTGTGCACACCCTCTTGCACGATGACTTCGTGCACTTCGAGGCCTTCCTTCACCACTGCCATCTTGTTGCGCTGCTTGCGATTGAGACCGACCACTTCATCAGCTGACTTGACGCTCATGATGCCCATGCCGTAGGTGCCGGCGTCGGCCTTGACGATGACGAACGGTTCGTCCTTGATGCCGTATTCGGCATACTTGACGCGCATCTCGTCGAGCACCGCGGTGACGTTGGCGTGCAGGCATTCTTCGCCATCACGCTCGTGAAAGTTGACTCTGCCGCAGACGCTGAACGCCGGATTGATCAGCCACGGGTCAATACCGATCTCCTTGGCAAATTTCTCGACGACCTGGTCGTAGGCGTGAAAATGGTGCGACTTGCGGCGCACCGCCCAACCCGCATGCAACGGCGGCAGCAGCACTTGTGAGTCGAGACCGCGCAGGATGTCCGGAATGCCGGCCGACAAATCATTGTTGAGCAGGATGGCGCAGGGGTCGAAATCCGCAAGACCCAACCTGCCGCCATTGCGCACCAGCGGCTCAACCGTGATGGCGCTGCCGTCGGGCAACTCAAAGCGCGTTGGCTCTTTGACTTCCGGGTTGAGCGAACCGAGCCGCACGGTGAGGCCGGTCTGTTTCAAAATGGTTTGCAGGCGCGCGACGTTTTGCAAATAAAACATGTTGCGCGTGTGGTTTTCGGGGATCAGCAACAGATTGCGCGCGTCGGCGCAATATTTCTCGATAGCGCTTTGCGCCGCCTGCACGGCGAGCGGCAGCATTTCGGCGGAGAGGTTATTGAAACCGCCGGGGTAGAGATTGGTATCCACCGGCGCAATCTTGAAGCCCGCATTGCGTAAATCAACCGATGAATAAAACGGCGGTGTGTGCTCCTGCCATTCGAGGCGCAGCCAGCGCTCAATGGTGGTGGCATTGCCAAGGATGGCGCGCTCGACTTCCATCATCGGGCCTTCCATCGCAGTTTTTAGATTCGGCACCGTCATGGTGTCTTCCTTTGAGATAAATGAGCGCTTGCGGCAGAGTGCCGCCGCTGCGGGCACGGCGCATCTGCGCCAGCGACCGGCAAGCATAGCAGCAGTCGATCAATCCGGCGTGTCAGGGGAATCACTTACGGCCTGCAATTGCGCGATGCGGCCACTGAGGCAAATGGTGCAAAGGTGCGCCATTTCAACCCAAAACGTTTCGGTTCCAAGCCGGTCAGCCAAAAAAAGCCCTGCCGGTTTCCCGGCAGGGCTTTTAACTGCAGCACCACCAGAGCGGTGCCGCGAGGAGAGACTGTTGCATCAGGCGGCTGCCACTTGCGCGTGCCGCCGCCTGCATTGCTGTTTACATGTGATACGCGGTCTCGCCGTGCGAGGAGACGTCGAGGCCTTCGCGCTCTTCGTCTTCGGCCACGCGCAGACCAATCACCATGTCGATGATCTTGAGCGCCACCAGAGACACGACAGAGGAGACAACGATGGCCGTGCCCACTGCCCACAACTGCGCGGTCACCTGCGCCATCATGTCGTAGTTGGGGTCAGCTGCGCCCTTGACCCAGTCGATCAGACCCTGGCCGCCGAGCGACGGTGCGGCGAAGATGCCGGTGGCGATGGCGCCCCAGATTCCGCCGATGCCATGCACGCCAAACACGTCGAGTGCGTCATCTGCACCGAGCATGCGCTTGAGACCGGTCACGCCCCACAGGCACAGGCCACCGGCGACAAAACCGATTACCAGTGCGCCCTTGATGCCAACGAAACCGCAGGCCGGGGTAATCGCCACCAGACCGGCCACTGCACCGGATGCAGCACCGAGCATGGAAGGTTTACCCTTGATGAGGTTTTCGAAGAACAGCCAGGCCAAAGTGGCCATCGCGGTGGCAGCCAGCGTGTTGACGAAGGCGAGTGCGGCAATGCCGTTGGCTTCGAGGTTGGAACCGACGTTGAAACCGAACCAGCCGATCCACAGCAGGCAAGCGCCAATCATGGTCATCGTGAGGCTGTGCGGGGTCATGGCTTCCTTGCCGTAGCCGACGCGCTTGCCGACTACGAACGCGGCGACGAGGCCTGCAATACCAGCGTTGACGTGCACCACGGTGCCGCCTGCGAAGTCGAGTGCGCCTTTGGCCCACAACCAGCCGGCTGCTTCAGTGGCCGATTTAAGCGTCGCGGCATCCTTGAATGCATCCGGGCCGTCCCAGTACCACACCATGTGCGCCATCGGCAAATAGGCGAAGGTGAACCACAGCGCCATGAACCACAGCACGGCGGAAAACTTCATGCGCTCGGCGAAAGCACCGACGATCAGCGCTGGAGTGATGCACGCGAAGGTCAGCTGGAACAGCGCGAACATCATTTCGGGAATGTAGACACCCTTGGAGAAGGTCGCACCACCGCCATCAAGCGACACCCCATCGAGGAACAGTTTTCCAAAGCCACCGAAGAACGGGCTGCCGCCAGTGAACGCGACGCTGTATCCGTAAACCACCCACAGGATCGAAATCAGGCAGAAAGTAACGAACACCTGCATCAACACCGAAAGCATGTTCTTGGTGCGCACCAGACCACCATAGAAGAGCGCGAGACCAGGGATGGTCATCATGATCACGAGGATGGTCGCGATGTACATGAAGGTGGTGTCGCCCTTGTTCGGCGCAGGAAGGGCCGGCGCCGCGGCAGGCGCTGCGGGAGCCGCTGCCGCAGCAGCAGGTGCCGCTGCTTCGGTGTCGTCCTTCTTCGGTTCGGCTTTGGCAGCATCCGCCTTGGGGGCTTCCGCTGGCTTGGCATCGTCCTTCTTGGCTTCGGCGGCGGGCTTGTCCTGCGCCAACGCGCTGGCTGCAAACGGCGCGATGCCGGTGCCGGTCAACAGGAATGCTGCCAGCGCACTGGCCACGCCCATTTTGGAAAAAAGTTTTTTCATGATGCCCCCTTTACAGCGCTTCGGCGCCGGTTTCACCGGTGCGAATGCGAATGACTTGTTCGAGATCGAACACAAACACCTTGCCGTCACCGATCTTGCCGGTGTTGGCGGATTTTTCGATGGCCTCGATGACCTGCTCGACCAGTTCGGTCTTGACAGCTGCCTCGATCTTCACCTTGGGCAGAAAATCGACCACATACTCGGCACCGCGATAGAGCTCGGTGTGTCCTTTTTGACGCCCAAAGCCTTTGACTTCGGTGACCGTGATGCCCTGCACGCCGATGGCGGACAGCGCCTCACGCACCTCGTCAAGCTTGAACGGCTTGATGATGGCTGTTACCAATTTCATATGAACCTCCTCACGTTGGACTGCAAAACAAGAGAGACTTGAATCTCCTGACTGCATATGAGCAGCTTCCATGCCAGCCGCCAAACCGCAGACCGGGTGCTGGGGTATGCCAAGGCGTGAGAGCGAAGCGGCATTCCGAGCTTCCGCTTGTACCTGCCCGCTAAGCGAGATAGAAAAAGCCGCCCAAAGGCGGCTTTTTCGTCAGAGCCAGGTGAAGATCAGAAGGTCTTGAGTATGCCAATCACCAAAGTGGGACGGGTCGGGTCAGTAGTGGAGCCAGATGCTGGCGACGGGGTCGCGACCGATGCCGGGGTCGGCACGCGGTAGAACTCGGATTTTGCCGTCGTACCGATGACGGCAGCCGACAAGGACGCCCAACCTGCGTCATAGGTCACGCCGAGCTTGTAATCGTTGTACGACAAACCAGTAAAGGTTTTGACGCGCAGCACGCCAACGTGGGCATTGAGGGTCCACTTGTCTGCGAATTCATAGTTTGCTGAAAGGTCCAGATAGCTCGATCCCTTGGACGAGCCGCCGGTCGCCGGGCCAGTGGTGTTGCCGGTATTGACGTTGTTGGAGTTCACACCGAACAGTGATCCGTTGTAGGCCTGCGAGGTGGCGCCGAAGTAATTGGACGTGGCGTAGGAGTACTTCGCCGACAACCATTTGTACGAAGCGCCAATATAGAGCTCAGTGTTGTTGAACTTGTTGCCTGATTTCGCAGTATTGGCGGTGCCGCCTGCGCCGTAGGTGTAGTAAGCAGCGCTCGGGTACCAGTAGTACAGCACGCCCAGGTCAAGCGTGAAGTCTTTGGCGAGCTCTTTCTTCCAGCCGCCATAGAAGTCCACTTCAAGACCAGCACCGGCCGGGTACAGATCTTTGGTGACCATGGATGCCCAGGTGCCGACATACAGGCCATTGGAGAACGCGTAGTCAAGGCCGCCCTGCAGCGCCGGCTTTTTGTTGGTCTGCGAAATGCCGCGGAAACGATAGTCAGTGACAGCACCGATGTTGGCGGAAAACTGCGCGTAGGCAGCGGGCGCGGCAAACGCGCTGGCGGCTACGGCGGTGAGAAGAATTTTGCGCATGGTTAATTCCCTTTAATGAAACATTGAAAGCACATAAAGCCGAATGCAGAATACGTGCCAGACGCCTGTCTGACCCTAAGCTCTTGTGAGGTTCTTGCTACCCGCCGCTTGATTCGCACCGCAATTGTGCAAAACATCAGCGTGTGCATTTAGTTGGTGCGCTTGTCACCCCTAAATGCAACAGAGCCGCTCTGAAAGCGGCTCTGGCGTGTGTCTTCGTTGACGCTGTGGATACTACACGGCATCGCGCGTCACCGCAATTTTTACTCCCGCATTCTCCGCGAGTTAAAGACGAGTGTCAGATTTTCGCAACGCAGGCAGAGTAGGCGCGCAGTCACTCCACCTTCGCCCCGGAGTCCCGGACGATCTTGGTCCACTTGGCCAGCTCAGAAACGGTAAAGTCGTTGAATTCCTTCACCGTCATGAGCGGCGCGTCCATTCCCATGGCTGCATAGCGCTGCTTCGTATCGTTGTCCCGGAGAAGGGTACTGGTGGCGCTGTAGATCCTGTCCACCACCTCTTGTGGCATGCCCGCAGGCCCGCTGACACCCCACCACGGCTTGATGTCAAAGCCCGGTACGGTCTCGGCGATGGGCGGCACTTCAGGCGCAATCGCGCTGCGCTCGCGTGTGGCGACGCCCAGGGCGCGCACCTTGCCGTCCTTGACGTGGGGATAGATCACCGGCACGTGATAGAAGGTCATCGACACCTGCCCGCCGAACAGGTCGGCGAGGCCCTGGCTGATGTTCTTGTAGGGCACGTGCACGATGTCGATGCCGGCCATGGATTGCAGCAGCGCGCCGGCCATGTGCGGCGACGTGCCCGACCCGGCCGAGATGTAGGTCAGTTTGCCCGGGTTGGCCTTGGCATAGGCAATCAGTTCGGCCATGTTGCGGGCGGGAATTTTCGGATTGACCACCAGCATGTTGGGCGCCGTGGCGATGAGCGTGACGTGGCTGAAATCCTTGATGGGGTCAAACGGCAGCTTGGCGTAGAGCGCCGGGTTGGTCGCATGCACGGCGCTGGTGGACAGCGTGAGGGTGTAGCCATCCGGCGCGGCGCGCGCGACCGCTTCGCCGGCGATGTTGCCGCCAGCACCGGCCTTGTTGTCGACGATGATGGTCTGGCCGAGCAAGTCCCCGAGTTTCTGCGCGTACAGCCGGCCCAGCACGTCGGTGCTGGTGCCGGTGGAATAG
Source organism: Burkholderiales bacterium (assembly GCA_031430015.1). GTDB lineage: Bacteria > Pseudomonadota > Gammaproteobacteria > Burkholderiales > JAEUOS01 > CANJDH01. The sequence goes on along the minus strand of JANPAR010000180.1, from coordinate 17,359 downwards.
GGCACCACCAGACGGATCGGTTTGTTCGGGTAGGTCTGGGCGGAAGTGTGGGCGGCAGCCAGCATGAAAAGCGCGCCGGCGGCAATAGCGATGGCAAGGGGACACAGAGTGTGGCGCATCGGTAGGATCTCCGTTCAATGTCGTGGGCCAGGCACACATTTAGGCTGGCGGCCGGGCAAGCTGACCGACTGTAACCGGTTTTTGTAAGTGGTTTTCGCCAGCGATAGCCGGAGGCATTCGAAAGATGCGCCAAGGAAGTACCAACGACGTGCCAAAGGAAACTCCAAGAGAAGCCCCAGGACGGTTGAACGAAGGGTTTGGCTGGACAGATTTCGCGCGATATTGCCTGCGCTGCTAGACTGCGCCTTCCCGCAACGCACGATTCTGTTCCGCCGCCATGAATCCAACATTTTTTGACAACCTTAACGGCAAAGTCGCAGCCCTTATACGCAACACGCCTGCGGCCGACGCACAAAAAAACCTGAAGGCGATGCTGTCCCAGTCGTTCGCCAAAATGGATTTGGTCACGCGCGAAGAGTTCGACGTGCAGGCGCAGGTGCTGGCGCGCACGCGCGAGAAGCTGGCCGCGCTTGAAGCGCGGCTCGCCGAAATCGAAAAACGCGGCGTGACGCAATAGAGCATGGCGGTTGCCATTCTCGCCTCGCGCGCGCTGGCCGGCATGGCCGCGCACGAAGTGATTGTCGAAGTGCATTTGGCGGGCGGTCTGCCGATGTTCAACATCGTTGGCCTGCCCGAAACCGAGGTGAAGGAATCGAAAGACCGCGTGCGTGCAGCACTGCAAAACGCCGGGTTTGAATTCCCCGCACGCCGCATCACTGTCAATCTCGCACCGGCTGATTTACCCAAAGAGTCGGGACGCTTTGACTTGCCGATTGCGCTCGGTGTGCTGGCGGCATCGGGGCAAATTCCTGCCGATCAATTGGCCAAGTACGAGTTCGCTGGGGAACTCTCACTCACTGGCGAGCTGCGCCCGGTCCGTGGCGCCCTGGCGATGACCCTGGGAGCCGAGCGCGCGGGCCGTGCATTCATCTTGCCGCGTGTGTCGGCTGAGGAAGCGGCGCTGGTGGCAGACGCCGTGATTTATCCTGCCGATTCGCTCTTGCAGGTGTGCGCCCATTTGGCCGGGCGCGGCGCTGGTGCCGGTGATGCCTCAAAACACGGTGATGCGAACGTGCGCGCCGGAGAGTTCGGCGAGGGCTTGACCCGCTATCAGCGCACCCACGTACCGCACGCCGAGGCACCCTACGAAGATTTCGCCGACGTGAAGGGCCAGGCACAAGCCAAACGCGCACTCGAAGTGGCCGCCGCAGGCCGCCATTCGATTTTGATGATGGGGCCGCCCGGCACCGGCAAATCGATGCTCGCCGCACGTCTGCCCGGCATCCTGCCGCCGATGACCGACGGCGAAGCACTGGAGTCCGCAGCGGTATTGAGTCTCACCGGCGCGTTTCGTCCTGACGCCTGGGGCCGGCGCATGGTGCGCGCGCCGCATCACACGGCATCGAGCGTGGCACTCGTGGGCGGCGGCGCAGTGCCGCGCCCCGGCGAGATTTCGCTCGCGCATCACGGCGTGCTGTTCCTCGACGAGTTGCCCGAATTCGACCGCCGCGTGCTCGAAGTGTTACGCGAGCCGCTGGAGTCGGGCCGCGTGACGATTTCGCGCGCGGCGCGTCAAGCGGATTTCCCGGCACGCTTTCAACTGGTGGCCGCGATGAACCCCTGCCCCTGCGGCTATCTGGGCCACGCGTCGGGCAAATGCCGCTGCAACCCCGATCAAGTGGCGCGTTATCGCTCCAGGATTTCCGGGCCGTTGCTCGACCGCATCGACTTGCAAATCGACGTGCCGTCCTTGAATGAGACCGAACTCACCAGCGCAGCAGCGGGCGAACCGAGCGCCGCTGTGCGCGCACGCGTGGTGGCGGCGGCCGACGCGCAAGCACAGCGCCAGAGCAAGCCAAACAACTTGCTGGGCCCGCAGGAAATCGAGCAGTGGTGCAAGCCCGACGAGGCGGGTGAAAAATTGCTGCGCCAAGCCATCAGCCGCCTCAATCTATCGGCCCGCGCTTATCATCGCGTGTTGAAAGTGGCACGTACCATTGCCGATCTGGCCGGGAGCGTTGCGATCAGCGCCACGCATATTGCCGAGGCAATTCAATACCGGCGCGGTCTTGAGGCACAGTAAAGCGCGCGCAACGAACCACGCAGCATATCGATCAACCGAGGAGACCCCACATGGCCGGCATTCACATCGAGCGTGCGCACAGCATGCCACTCAAAAAGGCACGCGACGCTGCGGAAGACTTCGCCAAACGGCTGAATGAAAAATTCGAGCTGGAGTCCGAGTGGGACGGCGACACGCTGCACTTTCAGCGCAGCGGCGTCTCGGGTACGCTGGCGCTGACCAAGAGCAGCGTCACCATTGATGTGAAGCTCGGCTTCCTGCTCTCGGCCTTCGCCGGCAAAATGGAAGGCCACATCAAGGACAATCTGGAACAGCTGTTCGGCAAGGCTGGGACTGCGGCGAAGGCAGCGCCAGCCAAAGAAGCGGCAAAAAAGAAGAAGGCTTGAAGTACCGCGCGGCGTGTGTTGGAGAGCCGCTGCTCACCGCAGCCAAGCCAGGCTGCGAAGGCGCGCTACAACTGCCGCGCGCTAAACGTATCGCACTGCTGCAGGTCACCGCTCTCGATACCGCGCTTGAACCAGCGCACCCGCTGCTCGGATGAGCCGTGGGTGAAAGTCTCCGGCATCACCGCGCGGCCTGCGCCTTTTTGCAGGGCGTCGTCGCCGATCTGCTGCGCGGCATTGAGCGCTTTCTCGATGTCGCCGTTCTCCAAGATGTGGCGCGCCTTGTCGGCATGAAAGCCCCACACACCGGCGAAGCAATCCGCCTGTAGCTCAAGCCGCACGGACAACGCGTTGCCTTCGCGCTCCGAAGCGCGGCGGCGCGCAGCATCAACCTTGGACGAGATGCCGGTGACATTCTGTATGTGATGCCCGACTTCGTGGGCGATCACGTAGGCTTGGGCGAATTCGCCAGGCGCGTGAAAGCGCGTTTTCATCTCGTCGTAGAACGACAGATCGATGTAAATCTTCTGGTCGCCGGGGCAATAAAAAGGCCCCATCGCCGCCTGCCCGGAACCGCACGCCGTAGGTGTGGAGCCGCGAAACAGCACCAGCTTGGGTTCGGGATACTGTTTGCCCGATTTGGCAAATTGCGCGCGCCACACGTCTTCGGTATCGGCCAGCACCATCGAGACAAAGCGGGCTTGCTTGTCGTCCTTGGGAGGTGCATGGGCCGGGCCTTGATGTTGCTGCTGCACCACCGGCGCACCGCCGCCCCCACCGCCGGACAGGATCGACAACACCGTCATCGGGTTGATACCGAGAAAGTAAGAGGCCACCAGCGCAATGGCGATGCTGCCAATGCCGATGCCCCCGCCGCCGAAGCGCATCCCGCCGCCGCCTCCGCTGCCACTGCTGTCGTCGCGCCGGTCTTCGACGTTGTCGCTCTCCCGGCCATCATCCATGCGCATAGTGTTCTCCGTGCGGTCTGCCCAAACTATAGACCAACGCCGCCCCCCTCTCGCCAAGGGATCCGTTCGACACCCCAAAAACAAAATGGCCGGAACCCATATAAAACAGGCCCGGCCACGCGATGTACCCCGCCCTATCTGGACGGTGGCTTCTCGACTTTTCAATAGTGGATTGGAGTATACCCCGCGGGGAAAGTTCCAAAGGTTGCACCGAGACGTCTGCGGCGCGGCGTCTGCGCGAAACCAGCGCCGCGCGGCGCGCTACGAGAACGGAGCAGCACGGCCTCTCAAGCGCCGTGCTGCCCCGCTCCGCCTAGTGCTTGCTTACTTTTTGCCTTGACGATCGTTTTTGCCGTCGTGATTGCGGTCGGTCTGGCGGTCGTGCTTTTCGCGTGCGATCTTGCGGCTCTCGCGGTTCTGCGCGTTCTCAATGTGTGCCGCTTCTTTCTTCGTGATCTTGCCGTCAGCATTGGCCTTGTCTTCCATCTTCTGCACGCGCGCCTGGCCCTTTTGCAGACGTGCGGCTTCCTTGTCGGTGAGCGAACCGGAGGCCTTGCCCTGGTCGATGCGCTTCTGTTGCTCGGCTTCGCGTGCGTCGATGCGCTTCTGCGCGTTGGGCGCCTCCTGCTGGCCAGGCGGCGTGGTGGCCGGTGCAGGCGTTTGGGCAAAAGCGGCGGTGGCGCCCGTCATCATGAGGGCGGCGATCAGTGTGCGAATGTTCATGTCTCTCTCCTGGTAAGTGATTGGCAGGGTGGTGATGCGCTGTTCCCTGTGCGTATTAAACGCCATGCGCGCAGTAAGGGCCTACCGCACAAACGTAAAAAGCTGTAACGGGTGTGAACATTGTCACGGTTGCAGTATCTCGACGTCGCTCGTGACCGGCTGGGTGGGGGTCAATCACCGCCGGTGCTGCGCGGCGAGGTCTTCAGGGCCGCAAGAGATCCAGCCGGTCGGTACAAACGGCGTCCACACCCCACGAGAACAGCCGTTGTGCATCGGCGGGGTCATTGACGGTCCAGCACATGAGTCCATACCCGGCTTGTTTGATCGCAGCGGCGGTAGGCTGCGTGAGCGTCTTGCCGTTGCAGTGCAGGGCCACACAGTCGAGGCGGCCAAGATGCGCCTGCCAATCATCTGGCACGGCGTCGAACAAATGTGCGCGCGGGAAATCGGGGGCTGCGGCCTGGGCCGCAGCCAGTGCCACGCCGGAGAATGAGGACAGGAGCGCTTCTCCGGGCCTTTCACCCAAAAACCGTTGGGACACAAGGGCTGCAAGCCTGCCAGTGGTTCGGGCCACTGCTTCTCCACCCGGTGCGTAGGGCTTGATCTCGACGTTGGCGAACATGCCCAGGTCAACGCACAACTGCGCGACAGTAGCAAACTGCGGCACCGGCTCGCCCTTGAAGCGCGCATCGCGCCAACTGCCGGCATCAAGTGCGGCGAGTTGTTGCGCGGTGAAATCAGCGAGCGCGCCGTGGCCGTTGGTGGTGCGCTCCAGCGTGTCATCGTGCATCAGCACTGGCACGCCTTCCTTGGCCAGCATCACGTCAAACTCGACGGCGCGATAGCCGCGTGCGTGGCCGTCGCGAATCGCCGCCAGCGTGTTCTCTGGCGCGAGCGTCCCGCCACCGCGATGGGCGATGAGTTTGTGCGGGTAGACGAAGCGTTGGTTCATATTCACCTCGCTCAATGACGGTTTCAAAAAGCAGATTCGAACAACACGACTACCTCAGCTGAGAGGCGTTCTTGTCATAACTTCAAAACTTCTCCCGAGCGTCAAACTGGCGTGCCGATCGCAGCGCCGCTTACTTCTCGGTTTCCACCAACCCCTTGACGAACCATTTTTGCATCACGACCACCACCAGCGCTGGCGGCAGCATCGCAAGCAGTGTGGTCGTCATCACCAGATTCCATTCGGTGGCGGCATCACCGCCGGAAATCAGGCGCTTGACGCCGATCACGGCGGTATAAAAATCTTCGCGCGTGGTGACCATCAGCGGCCACAGGTACTGGTTCCAGCCGTAGATGAAGAGGATCACAAACAGCGCGGCGATCTGTGTCTTGGTCAGCGGCAACAGGATGTTCCAGAAAAAGCGCATCGGCCCGGCACCGTCGATGCGCGCCGCCTCGGTCAACTCTTCAGGCACGCTCAGAAAAAACTGACGGAACAAAAACGTCGCCGTGGCGGACGCCAGCAACGGGATCGTCAAGCCCGCGTAGCTGTCGAGCATGTTGAGACTCGCCACGACCTGAAACGTCGGCAGGATACGCACTTCCACCGGCAGCATCAGGGTGAGAAAAATCAGCCAGAACGCAAACGTGCGTCCCGGAAAGCGGAAGTAAACAATGGCGAACGCCGAGAGAATCGAGATCGTAATCTTGCCAGTCGCGATGATCAGCGCCGATACCGCACTGTTGAACAAAAGGGTCTTAAGGGGCGTGCTGCCGTGCATAAGAACGTGGTGGTAGTTGGTCACCAGTTCGCCGCCCGGGATCAAGGACATCGGTGCGTCGAGGACTTGCTCGGGCTTCAGCGACGATGCCACAAACGCGAGATAGACCGGGAACACCACGAGCGCAGTGCCGAGCAGCAGGATGAACTGCGTGAGCACATCGGCAATGGGCGTGCGTTCGACCATGTCAGTACGTCACTTTTTTCTCGATATAACGAAACTGCGCGACGGTGAGCACGATCACGATCGTCATCAATATCACCGACTGCGCCGCCGCGCCGCCGAAGTCCTGGCCCTTGAAACCATCGTGAAACACCTTGAAGACAAGTATCTCGGTCGCCTTCGATGGCCCGCCCTGCGTCGCTGCATCGATCACGCCGAAGGTGTCGAAGAAGGCGTAGATCACATTGACCACCAGCAGGAAAAATGCGGTCGGCGAGAGCAGCGGAAACACGATGTGCCAAAAGCGCGCCATGGGTCCGGCACCATCTATCGCGGCAGCCTCAATCACTGATTTCGGAATCGCCTGCAAGCCGGCGAGAAAGAACACAAAGTTGTAGCTCACCTGCTTCCACGCTGCGGCGATCACCACCAGCGCCATCGCCTGGTTGCCGTTGAGCAGCGGGTTCCAGTCCATGCCCATTTTCTTGAGCACATAGGCGAGCGTGCCGACCGAGGGGTCGAACAAAAACAGCCAGAGCACGCCGGCCACCGCCGGGGCGACTGCGTAGGGCCAGATGATGAGCGTCTTGTAGACCGCCGCGCCGCGCACCACGCGATTGGCGAGCACGGCGAACAACAGGGCCGTGCCGAGAGACAAGGCCGCCACGCTCACCGAAAAAATGGCCGTTGTGCCGAACGCGCGCGCGTAGTGCGCATCGTTCCACAGCGCGGCAAAATTGGCGAGACCGACAAACTCGACACTGGTGCCGAAGGCGTCTTCGACAAACACCGATTGATACAGCGCCTGCCCAGCCGGCCAAACAAAAAACACCAGAGTGACGATAATCTGCGGCGCAATCAACGCATAGGGCAACCACGCAGAGCGGAATACAACGCGCTTTTCCATGGCGCTACCTTAGCATGCAGGTGTGACTCGTCAACTTCCGCAGGCCGCCACACCCGCGCTCACTGCTGCCGCAAGCCGCGTTTGCGTGGCCGGTTGCGCCAGCAGCGCCTCTTCATCACGATTGACGATCACACCTGCCTCCATCAGCAGCGCGGGCATGGTGGCGGTACGCAGCACGGCGAGGTTGTCAAAGAAATGCACCCCATTAACTTCATCCGCGAACTCGCGGCCGCTGCCGAGCACCGGGTCGGCGTGATAACGCGATGGCTTGAAGCCCGCCGCGATCAACTGCGCGCCGATGGCGGAGGCGCATTTCAAGGCCAGCGGCCATTGCGGGTTATTGCGCGAGACGAATAGCGAGAAGCCGCGAAAGCGCTCATCGAGAAAAGTGCGCGCCTTGCCTTCAAACATCCACGGCTGGTGAAAGCGCAGCTTCGCCGAGTCGTGATGCACCGAGACAAAGAGTTGCGCGCCCGCCTCTTTGGCCTTGCGCGGGCGCGAGGCGAGATCCGTCGTGAGGCCGTCCACCGCGATCAGTGTGGTGCGCATGCCGGTCTGACCGGGCACGGCATCTTGCGTGAGTGCCACATCGATGGCCAGCGCGAGCGCGCGATTGAATTCAAACTCGGCGACGCCGCGCGCCGAGATCGCGCCCTGGGTCTTGATGCTATGCCCGGCATCAATCGCCACATGCGTGAAACCGTTGGTGGGAGCGAATCCCAGGCTGCTGCCCGACAGACACATGCTTGCGCACGTAATCGCTGCGCCCAACAAAAACGCCACCCCGGGTTGACCTGGCGGGTGGCGCTTTGCACTGCGCGGGTGACGCGGCACAGCCAGCACAACCGGCAAGGCGCCGGCCATGTGCTGCGCTTTACTTCGCACCCTTGTTCGCTTCCTGAAAACGGCGCAGTTGTTCATTGCCACGTTTTACCGCATCATCAAGCGCGAGCTTGGGCGCTTTTTTGCCGGCCCACACCGACTCCAGCTCTTCGTCGATGATGGCGCGAATCTGCACAAAGTTGCCGAGGCGAATGCCTTTGGACACCTTGGTCGGTTTATTGCCAGTCATCTGCTGCACCGAGATGTCGGTGCCGGGGTTCTGGTCATAGAAGCCGCTCTTCTGCGTCGCGGTATAGGCCGCTGTGGTGAGCGGCAGATAGCCGGTCTGCTGATGCCACTCCGCTGCTATCGCTGGCGACGAGAGGAAATCGAAGAAGGCAGCCACGCCCTTGTACTCGGGCGGCTTCTTGCCAGCCATCACCCACAACGAAGCACCGCCGATGATGGTGTTGTAAGGCGCGCCGGGTTCTTCGTCGTAATAGGGCAGCTTGGCGACGCCGAAGTCAAACTTGGCGTTTTTCTTGATGTTGGCGTAGGCGGCGGATGACGAGGTCAGCATCGCGCATTCGCCATTGAAAAACTTTGCCTCGGGTTCGTTGCGCCGCCCTGCGTAGGTAAACAAGCCGGCCTTGGCCCACGCCGATAGCAGGGAAATGTGACGCACCGCCATGATGGTGTTGAAGTTGAGATGCGCGTCGAATCCGTCAAAACCGTTGGACCTGGTGGCGAATTCAGCGTTGTGCCAGGCGCTCATGGTCTCCAACTGTACCCACGATTGCCAGCCGGTAGTGAAGCCACAGGCGCTGCCGGCGGCAATTGATTTCACCGCCGCTTCCTGCACATCGCGCCAGGTCTTCGGCGGCGTGGTGATGCCGGCTTTCTTGAACACATCCTTGTTGTAGAAAAAGACCGGGGTCGAGCTGTTGAACGGGAACGACAGCATCTTGCCGTTGCGGTCGGTGTAGTAGCTGGTCACGGCGGGGATGTATTGCGCCGGATCCCACTTTTTGTCGGCCTGGCTCATCACTTCATACACCGGCTTGATCGCGCTCTTGGACGCCATCATGGTAGCGGTGCCGACTTCGTACACCTGCAAAATGTGCGGCGGGCTTTTGGCACGGAACGCGGCGATGCCGGCTGCGAGGGTCTCGTCGTAAGAGCCCTTGAACACCGGCACGACTTTGTAATCTTTTTGCCCCGCGTTAAAACGCGTGGCCAGATCGTTAACGCGGTCACCGAGCGCGCCGGGCATCGCGTGCCAGAACTGCACTTCCACCACGGCGAGAGCATTGGCGCTGGCTGCGCCGAGTGTGATCGCCAGGGCAGCGAGCGCGGCTTTCATCGATTTGGTCATGCGTGTCTCCTCTAAATACTGCCCTCGCAGCGGGGGTCGTTCGTATAAAAGGTGGGCGATTATAGCCGGGCTAAAATGACGCTTTGATGGCTGTTTCGGCGTGTTGCCGGGTTGTGTCACCGCTGCACGGTACCTTGCTTTTTTCCTCGTTTCACTTCCCACATTTTCATGCCCGGCCCTCTCTCCCATATCAAAGTTCTCGATCTGTCACGCGTGCTCGCCGGCCCGTGGTGCGGCCAGCAACTGGCTGACCTCGGTGCCGAAGTCATCAAGGTCGAGCGGCCCCACGACGCAGATGGCCGCGGCGGTGGCGACGACACCCGCACTTGGGGGCCCCCCTATCTGAAAGATGCCGAGGGCCGCGATACCACGGAGGCCGCGTATTACCTCGGCGCCAATCGCGGCAAGCAGTCGATCACGCTCGATATCGCGTCCCCGGCGGGCCAGGAGATCGTCAAGAAACTGGCCGCGCAATCGGACGTCGTGCTGGAGAACTACAAGGTCGGCCAGCTCAAAAAATACGGCCTCGACTACGCCGGCCTCAGAGCCGTCGACCCAAAAATCATCTACTGTTCGATCACCGGTTTCGGCCAGACCGGTCCCTATGCAAACCGGCCCGGTTACGACTACATCATCCAGGGCATGGGCGGGCTGATGAGCATCACCGGTGAGCGCGATGACTTGCCTGGAGGCGGGCCGCAAAAAGTCGGCATCGCGGTGGCCGACCTGATGACCGGCATGTATGCGACCGTGGCGATTCTTGCGGCCCTCGCGCATCGCGAAAAGACCGGCGAAGGCCAGGCCATCGACATGGCCCTGCTCGACGTGCAGGTCGCCATGCTCGCCAACATGAACATGAACTACCTCACCTCAGGGCAGCCGCCGGTGCGCGCCGGCAACGCGCACCAGAACCTGGTGCCCTATCAGGTGTTCGAATGCGCCGACGGCCACGTCATCATCGCGGCCGGCAACGACGGGCAGTATCAGCGCTTTTGCGCGGTGGGCGGGCAGCCCGAGTTGGCAAGTGACGAACGCTTTAACGTCAACCCGCAGCGCGTGCGCAACCGCGAGGTGTTGATTCCTCTGCTCGCCGCGATGGTGAAAAAGAAAACCAAGAACGCGTGGATCAGCGAGTTGGAGGCCGCCAACGTCCCTTGCGGCCCGATCAATACGCTCAAGGACACGTTCGAAAACGAGCAGGTCGTCGCGCGCAAAATGCGCTTCGATTTGCCCCATTCCACAGCGGGGAGCGTGCCGATGGTGCGCAACCCGATCCAATACTCGGCAACGCAACTGGAATACCATATGCCACCACCGCTGCTCGGGCAGCATACGCGCGACGTGCTCGGCAAACTCGGTTACAGCGCAGCGCAGATTGAGCAACTGGCAAGTCAAGGAATTTTGTGAGGTCACACCATGGCACGTTATGAAGCGCAGTTCGAAATTCACATCCACGGCGATATCCCGATCCGCCCCGGCGTCACCATCGCGCAGATCGAAGAGGCGTTAAAGCCGTTGTGGAAATACGCCGGCGCGAAGTCGCTCAAGGACGCATCGAGCCTGTTTGATGAAGAGCCCGGCATTGAATACGACGCGCAAAAACGCGTGCTCGCGCTGTGCTGGACGGTCGAGGGCAACGAAGACTTTCAAAATTCGCTCGACGAAGCCTGCGGCGCGGTCTGTGATTTGTCGTCCGAGGGCGCCGGCATTGAGGTCAGCTTTTTCGACAACGATGACGACGACGGCCAGGACACCTTCGGCCTGATCTTCGTCGGCCCCAGCCCCGAAGCGATCCACGAAACGCAGCGCCAGTACATGCAGGAAGACCTCACGCGTCTGCTCGAGCGCCACTTCGACAAGGGCGAGATGAGCGAAGTAGTGGACGCAGTTAATCGCCTGTTCGCGCGGCGTCTGGTGTCAATCACGCAGGGGCAAAAGCTCGCGAAGGTCGATTTCGGCGCCGGTGGCGGGCATGGCGGTGGCAAGGGCGGCGGCAAGCGGCATCTTCACTGAACTGCCGCATTGAACAGCGGTATTGAACGTCGGCTGAGACTGCGATGCGTACAAAATTTTTTCTGCCTCCAGCCCTGAAACTGTTGGTGGGAGCAGTTTTTGCGGCAATGGCCGCTGCAAGTGTTGCCCAGAGCGGCTCTGCGGCCGGCACTTCGCCAACATCGGTCGCCGCATGGCCCACCAAAGCCATCCGCTTCGTCGTGCCCTATCCACCCGGCGGCTCGCTTGACCAAACCGCACGCGCCCTCGCCGACAAGATGAAAGATGGCTTGGGCCAGCCCGTGCTGGTCGAGAACCGCCCCGGCGCGGGCGGTAACGTCGGTGCGGACAACATTGCCAAGTCGCCTGCCGATGGCTACAGCATCGTGATGGGCGCGGTAGCGACCCATGCGATCAACCCGGCGCTGTACGCGAAGATGCCGTATGACGCAGTGAAGGATTTTCAACCCGTCACGCTGGTCGCTTCCACGCCCAATGTGTTGATCGTGCCGCCGCAGTCTGCGTTGACCAGCGTGAAAGCCCTGATCGACTACGCGCAGAAAAATCCCGGCCGTCTCAACTTCGGCTCAGGGTCGAACGGCAGCACCGGCCACCTCGCCGGCGAGTTGATGAAGCAGCAGACGAAGAGTTTCATCGTCCACATTCCCTATTCGGGCGGTAACCCCGCACTGCTGGCGCTGATGGCCGGGCAGACCGACCTGATGTTCGACAACCTCGCCAACGCCAGCGCGCAGATCAAGGCCGGCAAGGTCAAGCCGCTCGCCGTGACCACGGCCAAGCGTTCGCAATTTGCGCCCGAGTTGCCGACCATGGCCGAGTCCGATACGCGCCTGAAAGAGTTCGACCTCGACACCTGGTTCGGCATCATGGCCCCGGCCGGCATCCCCAAAATCGCGCTCGACAAATTGCACGGCGAACTGGTACGCGCGATCGCGACGCCGGAGTTGAAGGCGCTGTTCACGCGCATGGGGGCCGAACCCGGCGGCAACTCGCCCCAGGAGTTTGCGGCATTCATCGAACGCGAGCGCGCCAAGTACGCGCGCATCGTCAAGCTGTCGGGCGCGAAGGTGGATTGACCGCCTGCGCCGCTGCCGGGGCATGCTGGTTAAGCGCGCACGCACGCGTGCCGAACCAGAACCACAACAGAGATGCCAGTTGCGCTGTGCACAGCACGCCGAAGCTGATCTGGTAGGCCTGCGCTTTCGCGCTGCCGCCGTCGATCAACCGCTGAATCAGCAGGCCGATGCCCCACTGGATCAGGAAGGCGCCGACGAACATCACAACGTTGTAGGCTGTCACCACGCGCCCGGCAATGGCCGCAGGAAATGCGCGCGTGAGCACCGGGTAAGCAAGCATGATCGCGCCGGTGGCAATGCCGTATAGAAACCAGGGCACGCTGCTCTGCGGCCAGGGGTTGAGGACGATGAGTCCGAATGCGCAAAATACCAACCCCAGCGCGGCGGCATAGAGGCGCCGTGCCGCGCCCGGAATCGTGCGCAGCCGCGCGCTCAGCCAGGCGACGGCAAGATAGCTGGTGAAGAGCGCCAATGCATAGATGAACAGCACGTGTGCCGCGCCGGCGCGGGTGTGGCCTTCGACCTCGACCAGCCATGGCCCGGCCCAGAGTGATTGCACCGCCGAATAGCCGCCGCTGCCGAACAACGCGAGCGGCACATAGGCACGAAAGAGACGCGACGCGAAGATGTCACCAAAGCCACGCGCTTCCGGATATTCCACACTGACGGTCTGAGACTGGCTCTGGGAGACGGTTTGCATGGCATCCCCGGACGGCGCGCCAGCGGCCTCGGGTGAACCGGTGGCCATTGCACCCGCACCCGCCTTCGCCGGTCCCGCGCCGATGCGCCACCACAGGAGCATCGAAACCGCCATGCTCGCAGCCCCCAGTGCCAATACCAGTCCGCGCCAGCCGATGACGCGCATTGCCAGCTCGGCCGGAACGGAAACGATCATCGCGGCAAGACCACCCACCGCGCTCAGAGCAATCGTGAGCGACTCCCGATGGTGCTGCGGAAACCAGACAACAAAGGCCGTCATGCCGGCCATCAGTGCGCCGGAAACACCCAAGCCGATCAGTGCGCGTCCGAGGCCAAGGCCCGCGAAGCTGTGGCCGAGGGCGAACACCAGCGCACCCGCCGCCGCGAAGACGAACAGCACGGCATTGACCCGCGCCGGTCCGTAGCGATCCATGCCGATGCCGATGAAGGGTTGTGCAAGGGCAAAGGTGAGGAAGTAGACACTGGCCAGCAAGCCGAGGTCAGCGGCGTTTAGCGACAGCTCGCGCATCAGGTCAGGCGCGATCAGCGGGCCGATGGAGCGAAAGCTGTACGAGAGAAAGTACCCGGCGGCGAACAGCGCAAAGATGCCGGCAAGTGCAACGCGCGGCGCGGTGGTGCGCTCGGTGGGTCGTGCCATCAGTCGGGCTTGAACGACGTGAAGAACAGGTCAAGGTCCGTATCCGGTATCGCGCCGGCGCGGCCCATCACGGCGATCTGGTAGTAGCGCGTGCCGCGTACGAAGAAGCGCGCACGCAGTTGCGCCTCGCCGGCGCGCTCACCGGCGCCCAGTCTGCCGCGCTTGATGACCTCGCGGCCAGCCAGCGCCGCCGGCGCACTGCTCGTCACCAGTTTGTCGGTGAGCACACTCCCGTCCAGATTTTTCAGCAGTGCGGCGTGCATCGCCGCCAGCACCGCTGCGTCCGGTGGCGCGGCGAATTCGGCACTGGCGGCGCCGAACACGGAGTCTTCGATGCGCACCGACACCATCTTCATCGTCACTTCACCGGCAGGTGTGGCGAGTTTGCGCTCGGCTCGTCCCGGTTTTTGCGGAAACAGAATCGTGAAGCCACCATCCTCGAAATGATGCTCGCGCCAGTCGTAGGCCGGGTTGCAGGCGACGGTCAGCAGCGCACACGCCAGCGCTGAAAGTAGCGCCGCCATGGCGCGGCGGTACGGGAGGTGGAGCATGGAGCCATTATCCCAGCCCCGCAACATTGCCTTTACAATCGCCCGGCGGTGAGGGAACACCACGACGGAGACCATCGTTTGCACAAGCGCAGGCGGTCACAAAAGAATGATCAAGGAGTCGCGATGGAGTCAACCATGACCGCGACAGGCACCGACGCCGCTGCGGCAGGCACCGCGACGATGGACGCCGGCATCACCGCCCCGTCCGCGTTCCTCATGTTGCTCGAAGCGCGCGCGCTGTGGGAGTTTGGTGCCTCATTTGCGGCAATGCCCTTCGTCAGCGGTATGCCGCAAGGTGATGGCCACCCGGTGCTGGTGCTGCCTGGACTCGCCGCCAACGATGTGTCCACCATCACGCTGCGCAATTTTTTGCGCGAGCGCGGCTACGAGCCTTACCCCTGGAATTTCGGTTTCAATTTCGGCCCGCGCTCAGGCGTCTTGAATGGCTGCATCGAGCACGTGCGTGAAATTGAGCAACTGCATGGCCGCAAGGTGAGCCTGCTCGGCTGGAGCCTCGGCGGCATTTACGCACGCGAGATCGCCAAGGCGGTACCCAAGCTCACGCGCAGTGTGATCACGCTCGGCACGCCGTTCACGGGCGACCCGAAGGCGACCAACGCCTGGCGTTTGTATGAATTGGTAAGCCGGCAGAAAGTGGCCGACACGCGCCATCAGGCACGCGAGCGCGCCATCGCCATGCCGCCGCCGGTACCGACAACGTCGCTCTATTCGAAAACGGACGGTATCGTCGCCTGGCGATGCTGCCTCAATCCATCAGGCAAGCAGTTGGAGAACATCGAGATTCAGGCCAGCCATTTTGGCATGGGGCTTAACCCGATGGCACTCTTTGCCATCGCTGATCGCCTCGCGCAACCCGAGGGCAAGTGGAAACCGTTTGAGGCCGATGGTTCGCGAAAATGGTTTTTCAAGACAGGGCAGACTGCGGACGCTGCGCCGGCGTCAGACGCGCGAGTTCGCTCAAGCCGTTCCGCTGCACCCCGAAGCTCGTCCTGATGCGCGTTGCCGCCAACGGCATCGAACTCGAATGCGAAGTGCATGGTGACGCCGCAGGGCGTCCGCTGCTGCTCATCATGGGCCTCGGCATGCAGCTTACCGCGTGGCCAGATGATCTCCTGAAATCCTTGGTGGCCAAAGGTTTCCGGCCCATCACCTTCGACAACCGCGACGTTGGCCTGTCGTCAAAGATGGATGCAGCGGGCGTGCCCAACCTGCTCGTCGCGGGCATGATGAATGCGCTCGGCCTGCCGGTGCGCTCGTCTTACGTTCTGGCCGACATGGCGCGCGACGCCATCGGCCTGCTCGATGCCTTGCACATCGAGCGGTGCGACGTGGTGGGCGTGTCGATGGGTGGCATGATCGCGCAAGAGCTTGCCGCGCTCGCACCGCAACGGGTGCGCTCGCTCGCCCTCATCATGACCAGCAGCGGCGCACGCCGTCTCGCCGGGCCAACGGCCAGTGCGCGGCGTGCATTGCTCTCGCGCCCGCGCGATCCACATGATGTCGAGAGCCGCATTGATCATGCGGTGGCGATCTGGCGTGTGATCGGCAGCCCCGGCTATCCGGTCGATGACGCGGCGTTGCGCGAACGCGTCGGGCGTGGCGTGCGGCGCAGCTATTATCCGCAAGGCGTGATGCGCCAACTGGTGGCGGTAGCGGCGTCAGGTGATCGCACAACATTGCTGCGCAACCTCGCCGTGCCAACGCTGGTACTGCATGGCCGCAATGATCCGCTGGTGCCGGTGGCTTGTGGCGTCGATCTCGCCGGGAAAATTGCCGGTGCGCAACTGGAAATCATTGAGGGCATGGGTCACGATCTGCCGCCTGGCTTGATTGCGCGGATTGCCGACAGCATCGCGGCCAATGGCAGCCGGACTGCGTGAGAGACTGATGCGCCCGTGACCGACGGCCCACGAGAAACGCCGGCAATCAGCCGGCGCTTTTTCGTGAGGGGTGTGGCACTTCCCGGAGCCAGAGGCAGCGCGACCGTTTGGTCTGCGTCATTACTCCAGAACGATCTTTTGCTTCTTCACGATATCGCGCCGCAGGGCCAGCTCGCGCTGGCCCTTCTGGAAAAACTGATCGGGCGTGCCGCCATCGGTAATCGAGCCTCCTTCGGCAAGGCGCTTTTTCACATCCGGATCGGCGAGCGTCTTCACAGCGGCAGCGTTGACTTTGGCGACGATATCTTTTGACAGCGACGCCGGGCCAACCAGGCCATACCAAGCCATGTTGTTGGCTTCCTTCAGGCCCACTTCGGCAAAGGTCGGCACGTCGGGCAGGGATTCGACGCGCTTGTCTGACATTACCGCGAGGGCGCGCAGCTTGCCGCCCTTGATGAACGGCAGGCTCGAAGGCAGATTGTCGAGTTGCGCATCGACCTGCCCCGCGACCGTGTCGGTCAGCGCGGGACCGGAGCCGCGATAGGGGATATGGACAATGAAGGTGCCGGTGAGTGCCTTGAACAATTCGCCGTCGAGATGCGAAATGCCGCCCGAGCCGCTTGATGCGTAGGAATATTTGCCGGGTGATTTCTTGACCAGCGCGATGAATTCTTTCATGTCCTTCACCGGTAGCTTGGTGGGGTTCACCGTCATCACGTTGGGTACGTTGACGAGGTTGGTGATGAAAGCGAAGTCCTTGAGCGAGTCGTAGGGCATCTTCGAATTGGTCGCCGGATTGGTGCCGATGGTTGACACTGTCGCGACGCCGAGGATATAGCCGTCAGCTGGTGATTTGGCCACGTAGTCAGCACCGACCGTGCCGCCGCCGCCGGCGCGGTTTTCGATGATCACCGGCTGGCCGAGTTCGCGACCAAGCTTGTCGCCGGTGATGCGCGCGACGATGTCGGTCGTGCCGCCCGGCGCGAAGGGGACAATCAAGCGGATCGGTTTGGACGGCCAGGCTTGCGCGAAAACGGCGGGCGCTACGCTGCCTGACGTGATGGCCGCTGCGACTGCAGCGGAGAGAATATATTGGCGACGCAGCATGACAACTCCTTGAAGCCCCGAAGGAAGCGAGGGGCAGGAGTGTACCGCAGCGGCGGCGGCGTGTCGGTGCGCGGTGCCGAC
>JANPAR010000179.1:0-10349 GCA_031430015.1 Burkholderiales bacterium | reverse complement strand
TGCGATGTTTTGCGATTGCTCGCCATACTGGACCATCACCGTACAGGTGTCGGCATCAAAGCCAATCGCCGGGTCGGTGTAGCCGATGCGGCGGATGGTGTCGCGCGCGACCTGCGCGTAATCGACCTTGGCACCGGTGGTAATTTCACCCGCCAGAACGGTCAGGTTGTCTTTCACCAGGGTTTCCGCAGCGACGCGGGAGCGCGGGTCCTGGGCTAAAATCGCGTCCAATACAGCGTCTGAAATCTGGTCGGCAACCTTGTCCGGGTGGCCTTCGGAAACCGATTCGGATGTAAAAAGAAATTCACTCATGGCGGGTGGTGGTTGGAGTTGAAGAGTTGATAAATCGGCGGGCTGCAAAGCCGCTTATTTTATCAGTCCCCGCCACCGCTTTTGCGACCTCCCCTTGCTCAAAATACTGTTCGTACTGGCGTCGCACCTGCCGCTGCGTGCCCTGCACGCCATCGGCGTCGGCTTGGGCTGGCTCGCGTTTGGCGTGTCGAGCCGCATGCGCAGCCGCATGCGTGCGCATTTGCAGCAGGCTGGCTATGACGATCCGGCGCTGTTGCGCGCGGCTGTGCGCGAGACCGGCAAGAGCTTCACCGAATTGGCCGCCGTATGGTTTCGCCCGCAGGCAGAAGCCGCCGCGTTGATGCTGGAGATCGACGTTGGCCCGCTGATTGCCGACGCGCGCGCGCGTGGCCGCGGCATCATTTTTGTCACGCCGCATCTGGGCTGCTTTGAAATCACCGCGCAGTGGTACACCCAGCACTATGGGCCGATGACCGCCCTGTTTTCACCGCCAAAGAAAAGCCTGTTCGCGCCCATCGTCACCGGCGGGCGCGGCAAAGATGATCTCAAGCTCGCTGCACCCACCTTTGGCGGTATCCGCTCTCTGCTGCGCGCGCTGCGCAAGGGTGAGGCGGTCGGCATCCTGCCCGATCAAGTGCCGGGCGGTGGCGAAGGAGAGTGGGCCGATTTTTTTGGACGGCCCGCGTACACCATGACCCTGGTGGATCGTCTCGCCGAGGCCAGCGGCGCGAGTGTCATCCTCGCTTACGCCGAACGCCTGCCGGAGGGCGCGGGCTATCGCGGCTACGCCTTGCCGATGCCGCCGCGTGAAGAGGGTGAGTCGTCTGCGCGCCATCTCAACCGCGCACTCGAAGTGTTGATCCGGCGCTGTCCTGCGCAATATCTGTGGTCGTATCACCGCTACAAGGTACCGGGCGGGGTGGAGCCGCCGCCGGTGGCGACCGTGGCTTCGACAGCCATGGCAGCACCCGCGCAGGCATCAGTCAAATCATGACCCAATTTGCGCTCTGGCTGATGCGCGCGCTGCACTGGCTGCCGCTGCCGCTGCTGCGCGCCGCGGGCAGCGCGTTGGGTGCATTGCTGCACGCCTTCGCATCCAAGCGCCGCCGCGTGGCCGAGGTCAATCTCAAGCTGTGTTTCCCGGCTATGCGCGATGCCGAACGTGCGGCGCTGGTGCGCGCCGTGTTCCGCGCCTTCGGGCAGAGCGTGGTTGATCGCGCATTTCTCTGGCACAGCTCTGCTGATTGCATTCGCGCGCGGGTAAAACTGGCCGGAGAAGCGCACCTGGAGCGCCTCTCCGGGCCATCGACTACGCTGGCGGGAGGTCGCAGCGATGCGCAACCGGTGATATTGCTCGCGCCGCACTTCGTCGGCATGGACGCTGCATGGACGCGCCTCACGCTGCTGCGCCCGATGGCCGGCACTTACGCGCGCCAGACCAATCCGGCGTTCGATGCCGCGCTCTACGCCGGGCGCACGCGCTTTGGTGGTCTCGCCCTGGCGCGCCAGGATGGTGTGCGCGCCACGGTGCGCGAGTTGAAAAATGGCCTGCCCTTCTACACCCTGCCCGACATGGATTTCGGTGCGCGTGATGCCGTGTTTGCACCCTTCTTCGGCATATCCGCCGCCACCATCACCGCCATTTCGCGCCTCGCACGGCTCACCGGCGCACGCGTGTTGCCGGTGGTCACGCGCATGACGGCCGCCGGCTATGAAGTGACGATCCATCCCCCGTGGGAAGCCTTCCCGGGCGAGTCGGACGACGCCGATGCGGCGCGCATGAATGCTTTCATCGAGAGCGAGGTGCGGCACAACCTTGCGCAATATCACTGGCTGCACAAGCGTTTCAAATCGCGCCCGCCCGGTCAGGCGCCGGTCTATTGAATCGTTGCGCGGCTGGCGCTACGTGACTTGCTCGGGGGCTGCTCACGTGACTGCTCAGCTGACTTGCCAGTGTCAACGCGCCCAGTCTAGACTCGCATCGGCCTCTACACCCATGCTGGGGGACGAAGGGCTACGTCGGTACAATTGGCCGCACAAGTTTTGTGTAAGCGCTTCCGCATTGAAGTGAAGGGCATGCCCTATGACGTCTGGATTTAGCCGCCTGTCGATTCGCACTCAAGTGCTGCTGTTGACAATGACGGTGATCTTGCCGGTCGTGGCCATGTTCACGTGGTTTCGCCTCGACGATGCGCGCCACGCACGCGACGACGCGCACCGCGAGGTCACGATCATCGCGGCCGGTGCTGCAGATACATTGGCGCGATTCCTGAGCCAGACCGAATCGACGCTGGCGCGGCTGGCGGCCCGTCCTCAGGTGCGCGCGCTCGACCCCAAGCAGTGCGACCCGATCGTCGCCGAATTCGTCAAGCTCAACCCGGAGTTCACTACGCTCGGCATTCGCGACCTTGCGGGCAACACCGTCTGCTCCTACCTGCCCAACCCGATCGCGCGCATCAATACGCAGGAGTTTCCGTGGTTCGGCGAGGGTCTGAGTGCGGGTGCATTTGTGGCGGGGAACGCATTCCGCGGGCGTCAGGTCGGGCGCTGGGTATCAGTACTCACCCATCCGATTCGCGATGAGGCTGGCAGCGTCATCGGCCTCCTGGCGCTACCGGTGGATCTGCTCAAGCTCGGCGAACAAGTCTTCGGCGGTGTTCCAAAAAATGCCGTGGTCGCCGTCACCGACCGCAAGTCCAACTACCTTCTGCGCTCTGCCAACCCGGCGCCTTTCGTTGGCACCGCATCACCCGAGCCGGCAATGGCTGCAACACGTAACCTGCTCGAAGGATTTCTGTCTGTCGAAGGGCCTGACAGCGTACGGCGTGTCTATGCCTACACCACGCTGCCGACAGTCGGTTGGCGGGTCGTGGCCGGCGTTCCCGAGAGTGAAGTGTTTGCCCAGTACATCTCGCGCTTGAGGCGCAACCTCGCCATCGGCATCGGCGTCCTGCTGCTCGCCCTCGGACTGGGCTGGCGCATTTCCAAGGCGATCACCAGGCCCATCGCTGAGCTGGCCGACGTGGCTGGGCGGGTCGCCGCCGGCGACAACACGGTGCGTGCGCAGGTTGCCGGCCCGGCCGAAGTCGAATCGGTGGCAAAACAGGTCAACGCCATGCTTGACGCGCGCGACCGCCACGAAGCGACACTGCGCGACAGCGAGGAGAACCTTGCCATCACGTTGCAATCGATTGGCGATGCAGTGATCGCCACCGACGCGCACGGTCGCGTGACGCGCATGAACCCGACCGCCGAGCGGCTCACCGGTTGGACAATGGCGGGGGCTGGCGGCAAGCCGCTCACCGAGATATTTCCCATCATCAATGCGCAAACCCGCGCGCCTGCACCTGACCCGGTGCAGCAGGTGCTGGCCAGCGGCAGTGTGGTCGCCCTGGCCAATCACACGGCCCTGCTTGCGCGCGACGGTAAGGAATACCAGATATTCGACAGCGCTGCGCCGATCCGCAACCGCACAGGCAAGCTGGTCGGCGTGGTCTTGGTGTTCGCCGATGTCACCGAGCAATACCGGGTGCGTCAAAAATTGCAGGCAAGCGAAGCGCGCTTTCGCACCCTCATCGAGTGGTCTCCCGAGCCGGTGCGCGTGCACCGAGACAACGTGGTCATCTATGTCAATCCGGCAGCCATCAAGCTGTTTGGCGCGAACTCGGCCGAGGAGCTCGTTGGCAAATCGGTGTTTGACCGCATCCATCCGGATTCCCGCGAGGCGGCGCGCGCGCGTCTGGCCGCCACCCGGGACGGCGCATTTGTCGCGCCCAAAGCCGAGCTGAAGTTCACCAGAATCGATGGGGCGGTGCTCGACTTGGAGGTCCAGGGAACGACTATCGACTTCGAAGGCGCGCCTGCGGTGCACGCTTCGCTGCACGACATCACCGAACGCAAACGCGCCGATGCCGTGCGCACCACGCTTGAGGCGCAACTGCGCGAGTCACAAAAAATGGAAGCCATCGGCACCCTTGCCGGCGGCATCGCCCACGATTTCAACAACATCATCGGCACCGTGCTCGGTAACACCGAGCTGGCGCGCCACGACGCCGGGTCCAATTCCGCCGTACAGGAAAGCCTGGAGGAAATCCGCAAAGCCGGTCACCGCGCACGCGACCTGGTGCAGCAGATCCTGTCGTTCAGCCGTCGGCAACCGACCGAGCGCAGGCCGATCGAGATTGCTTCGGTAGTGGCCGAATCGGTACGCCTGTTGCGCACCACGCTGCCTGCGCGGGTGCGGGTAGAGAGTAGCGTTGCACCCGGCTTGGCGCCGGTGCTGGCTGATCCCATCCAAATCGAGCAGGTGCTGATCAACCTGGGCATCAACGCCTCTCAGGCAATGGCAGGCGAGCCCGGACGCATCGAGATTCGCGTCGAACCGGCAGTGCTCAGCGCCGCGGCAGCCGCGTTGCTTTCCAGCGAACTTGCGCCTGGAAGTTATGCGTGCCTGTCGGTCAGTGACGATGGCGAAGGCATGGACGAGGCTACCCAAGCGCGCATTTTTGAACCCTTTTTCACCACCAAACCCCTCGGGGAAGGTACTGGCCTCGGGCTGGCGGTTGTGCATGGCATCGTACGGAGCCATGACGGCGCGTTAGCGGTACACAGCGCGCCGGGCAAGGGAAGCCGGTTCGACGTGTATCTGCCGATTGCGGAGGGAGCCGGGCGTGCCGTAGAGGCCGTAACCCCGGCTGACGTGCCCGCTGGACGCGGCCAACAGGTGTTGTATATCGACGACGATCAGGCGCTGGTGTATCTGGTCACGCGACTGCTTGGCAAGCGCGGCTATCGGGTCAGCGGCCATATCGACCAAAAAGAAGCGCTGGCGCTGTTGCGCAGTGACCCAACCCGCTTTGAGCTGGTAGTGACCGACTACAACATGCCGGGCCTCTCCGGGCTTGACGTGGCGCTGGCAGTGCGTGAGATTCGCCCCGACCTGCCCGTGGCGCTGGCATCAGGGTTCATCACCGATGAACTCAAAGCCAAGGCGATGCGCATCGGTGTCACGCAACTGATGTTCAAGGCCAATGCCGTCGAAGAATTTTGCGACGTGGTACAGCGCCTGGTGCCCGCCCGTACACCGCCTGATGATCGCACCTCCTAGACAATAGTGAGCGTTGCCCCGGCTCTCTCAAGGAGGCAGCAGAGGGTTGACCAATACGGAAGTAGTCCATCAGTGAGACTCCAACGCGTGCGCCACGCAGCGGCTGCCGTGTGACCTGTTGCATCGCCTTGCCTGGCCGCGACAGCATGGGACAATCGGCGCATGCAACACGACTTTTTCTCCGCCACCATTTTGCTGCTGCTGGTGTTTGACCCGTTCGGCAGCATTCCGGTGTTTTCCAACGCGTTGCGCGCAGTCGCGCCGGAGCGGCGCGTGCGTGTGGTGGCGCGTGAATGCCTGATCGCGTTTGGTGTGTTGGTCGCCTTCCTGATTGGCGGCGAAACCTTTATGCGCATCATGCAGTTGTCGCCCGCGTCGCTGTCGATCACCGGCGGCATCGTGCTGTTTTTGATTGCGCTGAAGATGATTTTTCCGACGCCCGAAGGCGTGTGGGGCGCGTTGCCGCAACGTGAGCCGTTGATTTTTCCGTTGGCGATTCCGCTGCTGGCCGGGCCGTCGGCGCTGGCCACCGTGCTGCTTCTCGGAGCGCGTGCGCCCGGGCGTATTGGCGAATGGACGGCGGCGCTGGCAGCGGCGCTGCTGATCAGCGCGGTGATTTTGGCTGCGGCGGAGAAGATTCAGTCGGCGCTCGGCGAGCGTGTGGTCGCAGCGTTTGAGTGCTTGATGGGCCTGATCCTCGCGGCAGTGGCGGTCGAGATGACGATCACTGGCTTGCGCCTCGTCAAGGGCACGTTTTAGTGCTGGCAGATGAAACTCACCTTCACCAAAATGCATGGCCTGGGCAACGACTTCGTCGTGCTCGATGGCATTCATCAAACGCTCGATCTCACGGCGGCGCAATGGAAGGCGTTGGCTGATCGCCACTTCGGTGTCGGTGCGGATCAAATTTTGATTGTTGAACAAGCGCAGGGCGATGCCGACTTTCGCTATCGCATCTTCAACAGCGACGGCGGCGAAGTCGAGCAATGCGGCAACGGCGCACGCTGCTTTGTGCGCTTTGTGCATGACAAGGGCCTGACCACCAAGCGCGCGATTCGCGTCGAGACACTCGGCGGCATCATCGAGCCGCGCCTCGAAGACGATGGCCTGGTTACGGTCAACATGGGCGTGCCGGCTTTCGCGCCGGAAGCCTTGCCCTTCAACGCTCTTCAGGCATCACCGGCCCAAGAGGCGCATGGATACTGGATCTCCTTGATGGGGCTGGTTGACAGGGGCGCCGTTTCCGCCATCCCGAGTGCCGCGCTGAAGCGTTCACCGGACCGCGGTGCGTCACCACAGCGCGTGAACATCGGCGTCGTGTCGATGGGCAATCCGCATGCGGTGCAAGTGGTGGACGATGTGGCGACAGCGCCCGTCAGCATCCACGGCCCGCTGATCGAGTCGCACGCGGCGTTTCCCAAACGCGTCAACGCCGGTTTCATGCAGATCGTCTCGCGCACCCACATCCGCCTGCGCGTCTACGAGCGCGGCGCGGGCGAGACGCTGGCCTGCGGCACCGGTGCCTGCGCTGCCGTGGTCACCGGCATCGCGCGCGGCTTGCTGGAAAAAGATCGGCCGGTGCGCGTCACCACACGTGGTGGCGATTTGCTGATTCGCTGGAACGGTGAGGGCACACCGGTGCTGATGACCGGCCCGGCGGTGACCGTATTTGAAGGCGAGATCACACTCTGAACGACAGGAGGTCAAGCCATGAAAGTCCGCCAGATCAAATTGCGATTCGCCCCCGCATTGCGCACTGCCAAGCCACGCAATCCGGTTGCGATGGCACTCAGAACCAAGCATGGTGGCGAGCATCGCAAGACCAACAAGGCCGCGCGCCGCGCGGCCAACGCGGCACTGAAGAACGCTGGGTCAGGCGAATAGCTCGCTCTTCGCGGCCTTGTCGCGCACCAGTTGTGGCACGCTGAAACGCGCGCCGTATTTGGCGGCGAGCGCATCGGCATTCTTGACGAAATGGGCCGCGCCTTCGCTGTTGATGTATTGCAGCGCGCCGCCGGTCCAGGCGGGGAAGCCGATGCCGAAAATTGAGCCGATGTTGGCGTCATGAAAAGTGGTGAGCACGCCTTCTTCGAGGCAGCGCGCGGTTTCGATGGACTGGCGGTAGAGGAAGCGCCTCTTGAGTTCGGCCACGTCGTAGGCGATGCCGGGCTTCTCGAATTGCTTGAGGCCTGACCAGAGTTGCTTCTTGCCCGCCTTGTCATTCGCTGCGGGGTAGTCGTAGAAACCGCCACCAGCCGCGCGCCCCGGTCGCTTGAACTCCTTCACCATGCGCTCGAGCATGCCTTCGCCGGGCTGCGGCGTATAGCCCTTGCCTTCGGCGGCAAGATCGGCGCGCGTCTGCTCCATCACCGCGACCGAGAGGCTCATCGAGGTTTCATCAATCACCGCGAGCGGCCCGACCGGCATGCCGATCTGGCGCGCGGCGTTTTCGATCACCGCAGCCGGGATGCCCTCTTCGAGCATGCACATGCCTTCGCGCACGAAGGTGCCAAAGGTGCGGCTGGTGTAGAAGCCGCGCGAGTCGTTGACCACGATCGGCGTCTTGCCGATTTGCAGTACGTAGTCGTAAGCCTTGGCGAGCGTCTCGGCGTCGGTCTGCGCGCCCTTGATGATTTCGACCAGGGCCATCTTGTCGACCGGCGAGAAAAAATGCAGGCCGACGAATTTCTCCGGATGGGCCGAGGCCCCCGCGAGGCCGGTGATTGGCAACGTGGAAGTGTTCGACGCAAAGATGCCGCCCGCCTTCAACAGTGGCTCGGCTTCTTTGGTCACCGCCGCCTTGAGTTCACGCTTCTCGAACACGGCCTCGATGATGAGGTCGCAGTCTTTCAGATCTGCCATGTTGGCGGTGGGCGTGATGAGGTTCAGCATCATTGCCGCGCGCGTCTCGTCCATGCGGCCTTGCTTGATGCGCCGCTCCAGCAATGTGGCACTGTAGCGCTTGCCCTTGTCAGCGGCTTCCTGCGTCACGTCTTTCAACACGCAGGCGACGCCGCGATTGGCATTGGCCCAGGCGATGCCCGAGCCCATCATGCCGGCACCGAGGATGCCGACCTTCGTTGCTTTCCATTTCGGAATCTCCTTGGGGCCGCGCGATGCGCCCGAGCGAATCGCCGTCTGGTTGAAGAACAGCGTAATCAGATTTTTCGCCACCGGCCCGACAATCAATTCGGCGAGGTAACGCGATTCGATCCGCAGCGCGGTTTCGATATCGACTTGCGCGCCTTCGATGATGCAGCCCATGATGGCTTCGGGCGCGGGCAGCAGGCCGCGCGTTTTCTCAATCGTCATCGCCGGCGCAATCGCCAGCATCTGAGCGATCTTCGGATTGGCCGGCCCGCCGCCGGGCATGCGGTACTTGGGGTCATCGTAGGGCTGCACTGGCGCGGGGTTGGCCGCGATCCAGGCACGCGCCTTGGCGAGCATCTCGTCTGGCGTGGCGGCAATATCGTCGATCAAGCCGGCTTCGAGCGCACCGCGCGGCGCGAAGGTCTTGCCTTCCATCAGGATCGGAAACGCGGTCTCGATGCCGAGCAGGCGCGTGAGCTTGGTGACACCGCCTGCGCCCGGCAACAGGCCGAGCGTGACCTCGGGCAGGCCGAGTTGGATCTTGGCGTCGTCAAGCGCAATGCGGTGATGCGCCGCCAGCGCCAGTTCAAAGCCGCCGCCCAGCGCCGCGCCATTGAGGCAAGCCACCACCGGCCGGCCGAGCTTGTCGAACGCACGAAACTGGCGCTTGGCGTGTTCGGCAAAGGCAAACCACTGCGGCGCATCGGCCGGCACGGCCTTGACCACATCCTTCAACTCGGCACCGGCGAAAAACGTTTTTTTGGCCGAGGCAAAGATCACGCCCTTGATCGTGTCTTTTTGCGCGGTAACGAGCGCCGCGACCTCTTCGATGTCGCGCTGCCAAGCGGCAGACATGGTGTTGACCGGCGCACCGGGGGCGTCGAAGGTGAGGGTGAGAACGCCGTCGGCGTCCTTGTCCATGCGGATGGTTTCCATGCTGGTCTCGTGTTAAAAAAATCGCCGCCTGGAACGGGCGGCGCGTTGGAATGCGTCAAAAGATTTTACGCGCGGCGTCATCTCAAGACGCGTGCGCCGTCGCCAATTGGCCGTGGTCGCGGGACGACGCTGCCCCTTCCAGCGCCGCAACTCAGATCTGCGTTGCCTCAACTGGCATGCGGGTGGCATCCGGCGCCGACCCGCGCGCGCCAAATACACGCGTCATGGTCTCGCCAAAAGTGCGTACCTCGGCCCCATTCAGCACACCGCGTTCCTTCAGCAGTGCATGCAACTCGGCCAGACGGAAATGTGGCACAGCGGGATAGAGATGGTGTTCAAGGTGATAGTTGACGCTGTGCGGAAACAGCGCCATGCGCACCAGCGCGGGAATGGCAACATTGGTGCGCGCCGCACCGAGCGCGGTGGAGGTGTCCGACGGCGCGCCGTGCTCGGCCACCGCGCGCAGGCGCAGGATGAAGGCCTGCACCGTGATCGCGGGCAGCACCCACAGCACGAGGTATTCGATCCCGTAACCGATGGCGAACATCAACAGCGGCATGGCGACGTGAAAACCCACCACGACCCAGCGGTCGCGCAGTGCAAGCCGGCGCAGGCTTGATGTCGTGTCGGCGAGCGGATCCTGTTTCTGGCCCGTGACGGCATTGGCCGCAGGCGCGCCGAAAAAATACAGATAGTTGCGCCACGCAGTGAAGCCCGAAATGTCTTTCAACAGCTTCTTCCACAGATACGCCTTGCCGCGCGGATAGCCGGCCATCAGCGCCATGTCGGGGTCAATGGCTTCGTATAAATGGTTGTGATGCAGGCGATGCACGATGCGATACGAAAACGTCGAAACGCCAATCAGCATGCCCGAGATGCGCCCCACCCAATCGTTCGCCGCGCG